>NZ_JBVIPA010000059.1:0-40493 GCF_055578365.1 Streptomyces sp. NPDC033131 | reverse complement strand
GTGGGGGAGGAGCCACGTGGGCGTTTCGGCAACGCGGCGAGGTGCGGTGCCAGGCCGCGCGACCCGGACGGGCATAGTGAAAGGACCCCTAAGCGGCGTCCGGCTGCTGATCCGCCACCGACAGTGCGGCGAGCGCCGCGGACACCGCCGCGGAGGCCCGGAGATCGAGCCGGGCGCTCGTCCCTCGCGCGCGATGGCGCACCTCGTCCGCGGCGAGTGTCAGAAGCTGCGGCAGCAGGTCGGTGCACCGCCGGGCCACCCAGCCGGTGCCGGCGGTGGCCAGCCACCACAGGCTCGCCGACCTGGTGGGCGCCGGGAGCTCGGGCTCGGGCGAAGGGGCGCTCCCCGTCGCGAGGCCGCGTTCCGCCAGCAGCGCGTGGAAGCGCACCGCCAGCTGCCGGTGCCCCCGCTCGCCGGGGTGCAGCCGGTCCGCGCTCCACATCGCGCGGTCCATGAGCCAGGCCCCCTCACAGGCGTGCAGATGCACGGCCCCGTACCGCTCGGACAGCGCGTGCACCACGGCGTTGACCGCCCGCTGCCGCCGGGCCAGCGGACGCGCCAGGGCACCCGGCAGCCCGAGCCTCGCCCCGGGGTCCGGCAGGCAGGCCGTGAGCAGGACCGCTCCCTGCCCGGTGAGGGCCGAGTACACCGTGTCGAGGCGCGCGGCGACGTCCCGGACGTCGAAGGTGCAGCGCAGGGTGTCGTTGACCCCGATGACGACGGACGCGAGGTCCGGCCGCAGCGCCAGCCCGGCGGGCAGCTGCCTCTCCAGCACGTCACGGGTCTGCGCCCCGCTCACCGCGAGGTTGGCGAACTCCACGGACGCAACGCACGCGACGGACGCGACGGCCGCAGCGGCCTCGGCGCAGTCCACGTCCTCCACGTCCTCCACGTCCTCCACGTCCTCCACGCCCTCCACGCCCTCCACGCCCTCCACGCCCTCCGCGGATCCGGAGGACTCCGCGGCGAGCCCGCCCGCGAGCAGCGCGGCCCAGCCACGCCACCCCTCGCCGACGGGATCGCCCACACCTTCGGTCAGGGAGTCGCCGAGGGCGACGAACCGCAGCGGTCTCATGTCACGCCTCCGGGCGCGAAGGGCCGGACGGAGGCCACCGCGTCGTGCGCGTCGAGGAACGCGGCGACCGCCGTGTCCCACCCGAAGCACTCGGCACGCGCGCGTGCGGCCTCCCGCCGCTCCTCCACGGGCCGGTCCAGAAGCATGTCCACCGCGTCCGCGAAGGCGCCCCCGTGGTCGGCCGCGACGGCCCCTGCGGAGCCGATCACCTCCGGCAGTGCGGACGAGGCGCTGGCCACGACGGGCGTGCCGCAGGCCATCGCCTCCAGGGCGGCCAGCCCGAACGTCTCGGCGGGCCCCGGCGCCAGGCACACGTCGGCAGACGCCTGCAGCCCGCCCAGCGACGCGCGGTCGGCGACGTGCCCGAGGAACGTCACCGGCAACGCGCGCTCCCGCGCCCGCTGTTCGAGCCGCGGCCGCAGGGGCCCGTCCCCGGCCACCACCAGCACCGCCCGCCTCCCCCGCCGTACCAGCGCCTCCAGGGCGTCCAGCGCGGTGCCGGGCCGCTTCTCCACGGAGAGCCGGGAGCACATCACCAGCAGCACCTCGTCCACCCGCGCGTGCCGGGCACGCAGCCCGGGGTCGCGCAGCGCGGGGTGCCGCTGCACCAGGTCGACGCCGAGCGGCGCCCGTACGACGTTGCGCGCCCCGATCCGCACGAACTCCCGCTCGGCGAACTCCGTGGTGCACACCACGCGCGCGTACGTGTGTGCCGTACGGACGTTGAGGGCGTCCGCGGCGCGCCGGGCGGCGCCCTCAGGCAGGCCCCAGGTGCGCAGCACGCCGTCGGCGGTCTCGTGGGAGACCATCACGGCCGGGACCCGGGCCCGCCGCGCCCACTTGCCGGTCCACCTGAGCGTCGTACGGTCGGAGACCTCCAGGCGGTCGGGGGCCAGCTCCTCCAGCAGCCGCGCCACGCCCCGCCTGTCGGTGAGGACGCGGTATCCGCCCGTGCCCGGCAGCAGCGGACCGGGCAGGGTGATCACCCTGCCCTGCTCGGTCTCCCGGTCGCTCGCGCGATCACCGGGCACGATCAGCACCGGCTGGTGCCCGGCCGCCTTGAAGCCCTTGCCGAGCTCACTCAGCGCGGTGCGCAGACCTCCCGAGGCCGGTGCGACGAAGTTGGCCAGCCGCACGATCCGCAACGAGCTCATGCCGCCACCACCGTCTTCCGCGCGGCGAGCACGCTCTCGTAGTGCCCGATCAGCTGGTCGCCGACGGCCGCCCAGGTGCGTCCCTCGACCGTCGCGCGCGCGGCGGCGCCGAACGCGGTACGCAGGCCGGGGTCGGCGGCCAGGGACCACACCGCGTCCCGTACGGCGTGCGGGTCGCTCGGCGGGACCAGCAGCCCGGTGCGCCCGTGGGCGACCAGGTCCAGCGGACCGCCGGCCGCGGGCGCGACGACGGGCACACCGCTCGCCATGGCCTCCTGCACGGTCTGGCAGAAGGTCTCGAAGGGGCCGGTGTGGACGAAGACGTCCAAGGAGGCGAAGATCCGGGCGAGTTCGTCGCCGGTGCGGCGGCCCAGGAAGACCGCGCCCGGCAGCGCCTGGTCCAGGCTCGGCCGGCTCGGCCCGTCGCCGACGACCACGACCCGGACGCCGTCCAGGCCGCAGGCGCCGGCCAGCAGCTCGACCTGCTTCTCGGGGGCGAGCCGGCCGACGTAGCCGACGATCAGCTCGCCGTTCGGGGCGAGTTCGCGGCGCAGCGCCTCGTCTCGCAGTCCGGGGCGGAAGCGGGCGGCGTCCACGCCGCGCCGCCACAGCCGCACCCGGGGCACGTCGTGGGTCTCCAGGTCGTGCAGGGCGGCGCTGGAGGGGGCGAGGGTGAGGTCGGCGGCCGAGTGGACGGAGCGGATGCGGCGCCAGGCGGCGGCCTCGCCGGCGCCCAGGTAGGTGCGGGCGTATCCCGCGAGGTCGGTCTGGTAGACGGCGACGGCGGGGATGCCGAGCCGGGCGGCGGCGGCCATGCCGCGGACGCCGAGGACGAAGGGGCCGGCCAGGTGGACGACGTCGGCACGGTGCTCGGCGATCGCCGCGGCCACGCGCCGGCTGGGAAGGGCGACGCGGACCTGGGGGTAGCCCGGGAGCGGGAGGGAGGGGACACGGATGACGGGGCACGGCGCGAGGGCGTCTGGCCCGCTGCCGGCCACGGTGGCCGGCGCGACGACGAGCGGAAGGTGACCGCGGTCTACGAGGTGCCGGGCGGTCTGGAGCGCGCAGTGGGCCACGCCGTTCACATCGGGGGGAAAGGATTCGGTCACGATGACGACACGCATACCGATGTTCTCGCCGGGCTGGACGTGGCCGCGTCAACGTGGATCTTTCCGGACGAGGAACGTCGTGTGAGCGTTGCACCGCACACCCGAGCAGGTCGGACCGCGTCCATGCCCGCCTGACCCGCGGGTCACCGACCGTTCACATGGCGGGCGCGTCCGGTCCGATCCGGCTGCGTACCGCCGTCTGGACCTCGGCCTCCTCGGCCGGATCGGCGGCGAGCCTGCGCAGTCGTTCCACGACCCGGGCGTCACCGGTCTCGGCATGCCGGGCGGCGATCTCACGGGTGGTCTCCTCGCAGTCCCACAGGCACTCGACGGCGAAGCCGGTGGCGAAGGAGGGGTCGGTGGCGGCGAGGGCGCGAGCGGCCCGGCCGCGCAGATGGGACGAGGCGGTCTCGCGGTAGACGTGCCGGAGCACGGGGGCCGCGCAGGCGATGCCGAGGCGCCCGGTACCGTCGACGAGGGTCCACAGGGTCGGCGCGTCGGGGCCTTCGCCCCGTACCGCCTCCCTGAGGGCCGCGAGGACGAGTTCGCTGTCCTGGGCTCCGCCCCGGCAGGCGAGCATCCGGGCGGCTGCGGCACCGAGGGGGTCGGGCCGGCGGGCCCAGCCGCGGGCCCGGTCCACCGCGGCGATACTGCGCATGCGTTCGAAGGCGTCCACGGCGGCTTCCACCACGGCCGCCGGGCCGGTGACCACGGCGACCTCGATCAGGTGGAACGCCTCCGGATCATTGCTGTCGGCGAGATAGCGCAAAGCGGTGCAGCGGGCGCCGTCGGTGCCGTCCTGGGCGGCCCGGAGGATCTCCGGCCGGTCCTCGGGCCCGGCGACGGCCGTGAGGCAGCGGGCGGCGGGGACATGGAGCGCGGCACCGCGCTCGACGCCCTGCTGGGCCCACTCGAAGACCGCCCGCACGCTCCACCCCGGACGGGGCCCGGCTGGTCGCATCTGCCGTTGCCAGCGGTCGAAGGAGCCCGCCTCGTGGGCGGCACGCACACGCGTGGCGATGGATTCGCGCGGATCGTCTGCCCACAGCCGCCAGGGCCGCGGCTCGAAGGCGTCCCGCACCACGGCGGCCAGCTCGGCCTCGCCCTCGGCGTCGGTCGCGAAGCGCGCCAGGACGGGGGCCGCGAGGGCCCGCAGTCCGGCGTCGTCGTCGCGCAGCGCCAGTTCGTCCAGGGCCCAGGCCCAGTTGGCGCCCGAGGCGGCGTACCTGCGCAGCAGTGCGAGCGCGTCCCGCCTGCCGTACGAGGCGAGGTGGCCGAGCACGGCGAGGGTGAGCCCGGTGCGGGACTCCTCGGTGTCGAAGACGTCCTCGACATCGAAGAGGTGCGCCTCGATCTCGTCCAGCTCGCCGTTCAGGTCGAGGTAGAGGCGGGCGTAGTAGAGGGAGCGGTTCTCCACCTGCCAGTCGTGGCGGGGATCACGCAGAACACAGTGGTTCAGCGCCGCGAGCGCTTCGGCGCGCGGTGCGGTGAGCGCGTGCAGTGTGCCGTCGCCGCGGCCCCGCTGGAGCAGGCCGAGCAGCGTGCCGCTGGGCGCTATGACCGGATCGAACATGGGAAACAGCCTCACATCAAGCGTCGACGCAACCGGGGACGTGCATTACCTGGCCGCGTGACAACACGTCGGGGCGCCCGCCGTTTCCTGCTTGCTGTAAGCCATCTTCCTCTGCCTCTCGTCGGTGGCCCATGCGGACCGCATCACGGTCCGCGCGGTGCGGCATCACCTGCCCGGCCATCACGTCCGTGAATCACGACGTCATGATGACCCGGCAGTTCCATCTACCGCGACCGAAATTTCGGCGGCCGGTTACCGCCTCCCCCGTTTTCCGTGTCCGCCCTGGTCAGAGCGGCTGTATCAGTGTGTGCCGAACAGTTCGAGCAGTTGCGTCTTGCCGAACATCCGTGCGGTGTCGACGGCCGACGGCGTACCCGCGGCGGGGTCGGCACCGCCTTCCAGAAGCGCCTTGCTCACTTCCTCCTCGCCCTTGAAGACGGCACCGGCGAGCGGGGTCTGTCCCCGGTCGTTGATCCGGTCGCCCTCGGCGCCGCGGGCGAGCAGGGCACGCACGGTGTCGGCGTGGCCGTGGTAGGCGGCGAGCATCACCAGGGAGTCGCCGCGGTCGTTGGTGAGGCTGACCGGAACGCCCGCGTCGACGTACGCCACGAGCGCCTCGGTCTGCCCCTGCCGGGCCAGATCGAAGATCTTGGTCGCCAGCTCCACGACCTCGGGGCCGGGGGCTTCAGTCATCGGCCGGTCCGCCTCTCAGTGCAACCGTTCAGGTGAATCGCCAGGGTACTGGCTCGCGCCGCACATGACCCGATGTGCCGGAGGTAAAGATCACCGCAGGCCCGGTCGGGCGCAAGAGCCTGCCCAACCGGGCCAAGACGACTCCGCTACCTGGGGGAAATCGTCGGAAATTCACCCTGTTGCACCTTTTATCGTATGGATACATGCTGTGATCCTGGAAGTACTCATGGTGACTGTCCCCACGAACCAGGAGAACGCAAATGATCCTGTCCATCTCAGGTGTGGTCCTGCTCGGAATCATCGTCTTCCTCTTCTTCAAGAAGGACGGACTCAAGGCCTCCCACGCCTTGGTGGCCGCACTCTTCGGCTTCTACCTGGCGAGCACCGCCATCGCCCCGAGCATCAAGGCAGGCGGCGAGAGCCTCGCGAGCCTCCTCGGCGGAATCAAGTTCTGACGCCCGCACGTCCGTACGCACCACCACCCGTACGCACCACCAGGAGACAGCAGTGGCCCGGCGCCCCCTCCCCCGCATCCTGAGCACAGGCAGCGCGCAGATCGCCCGGAGCCGGGAGCTGGCCCGGACGGCGGCCGACAGCGCCACCGACGTCCTCCATCCGCTGATCACGATCACCCGTGGTCTGCGCCGGCTGGCCTCGGCCGGGCGGCGCAAGTGGGCCGACACCCCCAAGGACAAGCGCGGACCGCTGCTTTTCCTGGTGGCGTCGGTGGTCCTGGTCGTGGCGCTCGCGCCGTACGGCCCGCTGCTCGCCGTCATCACCCTGATGGCGGCGGCAGCATGGCAGGGCCGGGACCGCGGGGAGCCGGAGCCCGACGGCCCCGACGAGTCCCAGATCCAGCGCCTCCAGTCGCTGTACGAGGCTCTGGTGCCGTACTTCTCGGCCGCCGAGGACCCGGCCCCGCTGTACTCCCACGGCGGCGAGTGGGAGAAGGCCTTCACCGCGTACGACTTCGACGACAGCGGCCGCATCACGCACCTGCTGATCCACTACCCGGCGTACTTCACGGACGGGGAGGCCGAGTCCCGGGCCCGGATCGAGCATCTGCTGCACGCCAAGTCGGGGCGCGACCGGGAGTACCACTTCGCCTGGGACGAGCAGGACAACCAGCTCACCGTCACGGCCCTCGCCCCCCTGCCCACCGACATCGCCGCCCAGCGTTTCGTCACGTCCCCCGGCGAGACGGTCCTCGGCTTCACCGACCCCACCCAGGTCCGGCGCACACTCCCCCTCACCCACAGTGAGGAACGGCGTGACGTACCGCCGGTCGTCTGGCGCACCGGCATCCGCTCCACCGAGCCGCACCTGCTGGTCATCGGCCAGCCGGGCAGCGGCACCTCCACACTGCTGCGCTCCATCGCCCTGCAGGCCCTCCAGCACGGCGACCTCGTCATCGTCGAGGGCGGCGGCACCGGCGAGTACGCCTGTCTCACCGGCCGGGACGGCGTCCTCGCGGTGGAGTGCGGGCTGGCCGGGGCGCTGGCGAGCCTGGAGTGGGCGGCCGCGGAGACGGAGCGCCGGCTGATCGCGGTCAACAGTGCCCGGCAGGCGGGCGACCCACCGCCGGACGACACCAAACGCCCCCTGTGGATCCTCCTGGACCGGCCGAGCGCCTTCACCCACGTGGCCGCCGCGGACGGCCGCGAGGATCCGCAGGTCCTGCTCCAGCTTCCGCTGCGGCACGGCCGCGCGGCCAACGTGACGGTGGTCGTCGCCGACCAGTTCGACAGCGCGGAGGCCCTGAGCGACGCCGTACGCCAGCACACACGCGCGCGTGTCGTGCTCGGGCCGGCCACGGCCGACCAGCTGGAGGCGGTCCTGGGCGCGCCCCCGCACACGACCCCGGTCACCCACGTCCCGCCCGGCCGCGGCTACGCCCGCCTCGGCGCGGGCCCGGTCCACCGGCTGCAGGTCCCGTCCACCCCGGACCCCTACGACGACGCGACGAGCGAGGCGGACCGCCAGGCGGTCCTCGCCCTGCTCCCCCCACGGACGACACCGGCGGACGGCGAGCATGTGCCGGAGGGGGGAGCGGTGGAGGCGGTGCCCACCGAGGCGGTACCGACGGAGGCCGCACCGACGGAACCGACGGAGGCCGTACCCACGGAGGCCGTACCCACGGAGGCCGTACCCACGGAGGTGACACCGGCAGAGTCCGCACCCACGGAGGCGGTATCGACAGAGGCCGCACCGACGGAGGCCGTGCCCGAGGAGCCGGTGCCGGCAGAGGCCATGGCGGCGAAAGCTCCGTAGCCGGGCGGTCACGCCGCCGCCGGGGCGCCGCGGGTGGGCGCAGTCCCTCCGGCGCCCACCCGACCCCGTTCACGCCACGAACGTACGGGGCGCCTCCCCACCCCCGGATCCCCCGCTCTCCACCAGCCGCGCCGCCGCGGCCAGCCGCGCCGCCGCCTCCTCCGCCACCGCACCGCCCACGGTGAACGGCAGCCGCACATACCCCTCGAACGCCCCGTCCACCCCGAACCGCGGTCCCGACGGCACCCGCACGCCCACCCGTTCACCCGCCTCGGCGAGCCGTGACCCGGACAGCCCGCCCGTCCGCACCCACAGCGTGAGCCCGCCCTTCGGCACCTCGAACTCCCAGTCCGGCAACTCCCGCCGCACGGCGGCCACCAGGGCGTCCCGGTTGTCCCTGGCCTGACGTCGTCGCACGTCCACGGCCTTCGCCCAGCCACCCGTGCTGAACAGCCAGTTCACCGCCAGCTGCTCCAGCACGGGGGTACCCAGATCGGCGTACGCGCGGGCGGCGACCAGGCTGCGGATCACGTCGGGAGCGGCGCGCACCCATCCGATCCGCATCCCCGCCCAGAACGCCTTGCTGGCCGAGCCGACCGTGACGACCGTCGAGCCGGCCGGGTCGAAGGCACACATGGCCCGCGGCATCACGTCCGCGATGTCCTCGTCCAGCCACAGCTCGCTCATCGTCTCGTCGGCGACCAGCACCGTGCCGGCCGAGCGCGCGGACTCCACCAGCTGCCGCCGCTGGTCCTCGTCGGCGAGCGCGCCGGTCGGGTTGTGGAAGTCGGCGACGACGTACGCGATCCGGGGCGCGGCGTCCCGCAGGACCTGCCGCCAGCGGCCCATGTCCCAGCCGGTCAGCCCTTCGGCCATCGCGACGGGCACGAGCCGGGCACCGGCCGCCCGCATCAGCTGGAGGATGTTGGCGTAGGAGGGCGATTCCACGGCGATGCGCTCACCGCGCCCGGCGAACAGATGGCAGATCGCGTCGATCGCGCCCATCGCGCCGGTCGTGACCATGATCTGCTCGGGCATCGTCGGGATCCCGCGTGCCGTGTACCGTTCGGCGATCATCGCGCGCAGCGCGGGAAGCCCGGCCGGATAGTCACCGTGCGTGTGGGCGTACGGCGGCAGCTCCTCCAGGGCCCCCTGCACGGCTCGGGTCAGCCACGGCTCGGGGGCGGGGAGCGCCGCGCAACCGAGGTCGATCATCGAGCCGAGGGCCTCGGGAGGCAGGGGTTCGAGGCCGCGCGCGGGCAGCGGGTTCCCGGCCGGCACCGCCGTCCAGCTGCCGGCGCCGCGCCGGGACTCCAGGAATCCCTCTGCGCGCAGCGCCTCGTAAGCCGCCGCGACCGTCGTACGGCTGACGGACAGGGACAGCGCCAGTTCGCGCTCGGCGGGCAGTCTGGCGGCGACCGGCACCCGGCCCTCCAGCACCAGCAGCCGGATGCCGTCGGCCAGCGCGCGGTAGGCGGGCGGGCGGCGTGTGCCCGGGCCGGCGGGACGGTCCTGCTGGGAGTTGAGCAGCCGGGCGAGCTGTGTGGCACCCATTGCCGAGGTCCACTGCGCCATGGAAATCAGTCCACCTTCCCCGAATTGGCCATGGATGATGTTTCCACCCAAGCCACAGGGTGTCATGCATCAGGCCACTGCCACCACACCCCAGGGGGACCTCTTGTCCACGAAGAGCCCGAGCCGTACCGGGCGACGGTTGATCCAGCTGTACGTCGGTCTCGGGCTCTACGGGGCGAGTTCGACGCTGCTCCTCCGGTCCGGTCTGGGCCTGGAGCCCTGGAACGTGCTGCATCAGGGGCTGGCCGCGCTCACCGGCCTGACGATCGGCATCGTGTCGGTCATCGTGGGCGCGGCGGTGCTGCTCCTGTGGATCCCGCTGCGTCAGCGCCCCGGCCTCGGCACCGTCTCCAACGTCTTCGTGGTCGGCATCGCCCTGGACGGCACGCTCGCCGCCGTCCCCGAGGCGCACACCCTCGCCGTACGCGTTCCGCTGCTGCTGGCAGGGATCCTGCTCAACGGGGTGGCCACCGGCCTGTACATCTCGGCCCGCTTCGGACCTGGCCCGCGGGACGGGCTGATGACCGGCCTGCACCGGCGCACGGGCCGCTCGGTCCGTCTGATGCGGACGGCCGTGGAGGTGGCGGTCGTCGTGACCGGCTTCGCCCTGGGCGGCACCATCGGCATCGGCACTCTGCTGTACGCGGTGTCGATCGGCCCGCTCGCCCAGGTCTTCCTGCGCGTCTTCGCCGTCCGGCCGGCATCCGACGGCAGCGCGGTCGTTGCCACCGGGCAACCCCGGCAGGCGATACTTCGACCGTGACCTCGCGGATACGCCACCCCTACCTCGACCATCCGGGCCCGATCGCCTTCGCCCACCGCGGCGGGGCGGCGGACGGTCTGGAGAACACGGCGCTGCAGTTCCGGCGCGCGGTCGAGGCGGGTTACCGCTATCTGGAGACCGACGTCCACGCCACCGCCGACGGCAGGCTCGTCGCCTTCCACGACGCGACCCTGGACCGGGTGACGGACGGGGCGGGCCTGATCGCGGACCTGCCCTGGAAGGACGTACGGCACGCGCGCGTGGCGGGCGAGGAACCGGTGCCCCTCTTCGAGGAGATTCTGGAGACCTTCCCCGAGGCGCGCTGGAACATCGACGTCAAGGCGGAGTCGGCGCTGCTCCCCCTCCTGGAACTCGTCGAACGCACGAACTCCTGGGACCGGATCTGCCTCGGCTCGTTCGCCGAGGCGCGTGTGGTGCGCGCCCAGCGACTGGCCGGCCCCCGCCTGGCGACGTCGTACGGCACCCGCGGTGTCCTCAACCTGCGGCTGCGCTCCTGGGGGCTGCCTGCGGCCGTGCGTCGCTCCGCGGTCGCCGCGCAGGTGCCGGAGATCCAGTCGGGCATCCAGGTGGTCGACCACCGCTTCCTGCGCACCGCCCACGCGCTCGGGCTGCAGGTGCACGTGTGGACGGTGAACGAGCCGGAACGCATGCACCGGCTCCTGGACCTGGGTGTCGATGGCATCATGACCGATCACATCGACACACTGCGCAGGGTGATGGAGGACCGCGGCGTCTGGGTCTGACACCCCGGAAGCCCTCGGGCCGCCCGTCCGCGCGCGGCACCTTCACGGGGAAGCGAGGGCACGGGTGGGCACCGACACCGTGCGGGCGGGATCGGCGGACGAGGCCGCCGAGCGGCGGCGCGAGCAGCGCGGCTGGTACTTCTACGACTGGGCCTGCTCCGTCTACTCGACGAGCGTGCTCACCGTCTTCCTCGGCCCGTATCTGACCTCGGTCGCCAAGTCGGCGGCGGACGCGGACGGCTTCGTGCATCCGCTCGGGATCCCGGTGCGCGCCGGGTCGTTCTTCGCGTACTCGGTCTCCCTGTCGGTGGTCGTGGCCGTGCTGGTGATGCCCCTGGTGGGCGCCGCCGCCGACCGCACCGGCCGCAAGAAGCCCCTCCTGGCGGCCGCCGCGTACACCGGGGCCGCGGCGACGACGGGCATGTTCTTCCTCGGCGGCGACCGCTATCTCCTCGGCGGCGCCCTCCTGGTCGTCGCGAACGCCGCGCAGTCCGTGGCGATGATGCTCTACAACTCCTACCTGCCGCAGATCGCCCCGCCCGAGGAACGCGACGCCGTCTCCTCCCGGGGCTGGGCCTTCGGATACGCGGCGGGCGCACTGGTCCTGGTCGTGAACCTCGTCCTCTACACCGGCCACGAGTCCTTCGGCCTCTCGGAGAGCGCCGCGGTCCGGATCTGCCTGGCCTCCGCCGGCCTGTGGTGGGGGGCCTTCGCCCTCATTCCGCTACGGCGGCTGCGCGATCGCCGCTCCGACACCAAGGCCGCGCCGGAGGGGACCGCTCCCGGCCTCCGCCAGCTCGCCGCGACCGTCCGCGACATGCGCCGCCATCCGCACACCCTCGCCTTCCTGCTGGCGTACCTCATCTACAACGACGGCATCCAGACCGTGATCTCCCAGGCGTCGGTGTACGGCTCCGAGGAGCTCGGCCTCGGGCAGTCGACGCTCATCGGCGCCGTGCTGCTGGTCCAGGTGCTGGCCGTGGCGGGCGCGCTGACGATGGGGCGACTTGCCCGGACCTACGGCGCGAAGCGCACGATCCTGGGCTCGCTGGTCGCGTGGACGGTGACCCTGGGCGCCGGGTACTTCCTGCCGGCCGGGGCGCCCGGGTGGTTCTTCGTGCTGGCCGCCGGGATCGGCCTCGTCCTCGGCGGCAGCCAGGCGCTGTCCCGGTCGCTGTTCTCCCATCTCGTGCCACCCGGCAAGGAGGCCGAATATTTCTCGGCATACGAGATGAGCGACCGGGGCATGAGCTGGCTGGGCCCGCTGCTGTTCGGGATCACCTACCAGGTGACCGGAAGTTACCGGGACGCGATCATCTCGCTGGTGGCCTTCTTCGTCATCGGGTTCGTGCTGCTGGCACGGGTTCCGGTACGACGGGCGATCGGCGACGCGGGCAATCCGATTCCCGAAAGGATTTAGCGTTCAACACGAAAGCGCTGTAGTGTACGCGTTTGGCCTGCCAGGCGTACCGTTACTGCGCGTCAAAGATGCCGAAACGCTGTGTCACATGTGTTAGCAGATGTGACAAACCGGGCACTGGTGGGTACAACAAGGGCGGCTACGACGGCGACCATTGCCCGGGACGGGACCCGGAACGGGAATCTTTACCGCCGACCGGACGTTGACCGGATGACGACGACAGCGACACCTGTCCTGTGGGCGACAAGCCCGGGAGGCACGATTCATGAGTGAGCGAGCTCTTCGCGGCACGCGCCTCGTGGTGACCAGCTACGAGACGGACCGCGGCATCGACCTGGCCCCGCGCCAGGCCGTGGAGTACGCATGCGAGAAGGGGCACCGGTTTGAGATGCCCTTCTCGGTCGAGGCGGAGATTCCGCCGGAGTGGGAGTGCAAGGTCTGCGGGGCCCAGGCACTCCTCGTAGACGGCGACGGCCCTGAGGAAAAGAAGGCCAAGCCCGCGCGTACACACTGGGACATGCTGATGGAACGGCGCACCCGCGAGGAACTCGAAGAGGTCCTCGAGGAGCGCCTGGCAGTTCTTCGCTCCGGCGCGATGAACATTGCGGTCCATCCGCGAGACAGCCGGAAGTCGGCGTAGTCCCTTCGGGGTCTGGGCGGACGAACAAACGCACCAAGCAACCGCGGGCGCCGTACGTGAGTTCACGTACGGCGCCCGCGGTTTCGCGTTGCGGTGCGGCCGCCGCACAGCCCGGTGCACGGCGGCGCCCGGACCGCTCAGTGGGTCAGCGGCGGACGCGGGCCCTGCGGCGCGTCCCTGGGCTCGTCCCTGATGACCTCGCCCTGGACCACCTTGCCGTCGGGGCGGTGCATGCGGGCCTGCTGGAAGGCACCGCCCAGGGTGCCCTGGGTGGCCTCGCGGAGCTTGCGGTCGACGGTGCGCTCCGCGTAGCGGCCGAGAGCCTGCTGCACCGGCGGGATCAGCAGGAGCAGCCCCAGCGCGTCGGAGATCAGGCCGGGGATCATCAGGAGCAGGCCGCCGAGCATCATGAGGCCATTGCCGCTGCTGTTCGAACCCGACGGGGCTCCGCCTCGCTGCAGCGCCTCGTTCAGGTTCTGGAAGGCGCGCCGGCCCGCCTGCTTGATGACCACCGAGCCGAGCACGAGGCCGGCGAGCAGCAGCAGGAACACCGTGATCCCGCCGGTCGCGCCGGCGACCATGGTCAGCAGCCAGATCTCCAGCACCAGCCAGGCGGCGACGCCCAGCGGCAGGTAGGTGAGCAGCCGGGAGCGCCGGGGCCGGGCGGGGTGCGTGGGAGTCGGAGCGCCAGTCGTCATGCTTCCAGTGTGCCTGGGCCCGGCTCAGCACGGGATAAGGGGACGATCAACCGGGGCTGTGAACTCCGCGACTACGGCTGTGAGGGCTTGCCCCGGCCCGCGATCCTGCCGACCCGCTCCCCCACGCCCCACGTCGTGACCCGCCACAGGGCCTCCACGAGGATGTCGCGGCTCATCTTGGAGTCGCCGTGCTCGCGCTCGACGAAGGTGATGGGCACCTCGACGACGTGGTAGCCGGCCCTGACCGCGCGGCGGGCGAGGTCCACCTGGAAGCAGTAGCCCTGGGAGGCGACCTCTTCGAGGCCGAGGCCTTCGAGGGTTTCGCGGCGGAAGGCGCGGTAGCCGCCCGTGATGTCGCGCAGCGGCAGGTCCAGGGCGACGCGGGAGTAGAGGCTGCCGCCGCGGGAGATGTACTCGCGGGACTTGGGCCAGTTCACGACCCGGCCGCCGGGCACCCAACGGGAGCCGAGGACCAGGTCGGCGCCCTTGAGGGCGGTCAGCAGGCGGGGCAGCTCCTCGGGCTGGTGGGAGCCGTCGGCGTCCATCTCGACCAGGACGCCGTAGCCGTTGTCCATTCCCCAGCGGAAGCCTGCCAGGTAGGCGGCGCCCAGGCCTTCCTTGCCCTTGCGGTGCAGGACCTGCACGTGGTCGTCCCCGATGGCCAGTTCGTCGGCGAGCTTGCCCGTGCCGTCGGGGCTGTTGTCGTCGGCCACGAGAACGTGCACCTCGGGGACCGCCTTGCGCACCCGGCCCACGATGGCCTTGATGTTCTCCGCCTCGTTGTAGGTCGGAATGATCACCAACGCCGTGCCGAGCGGGCCGAACTCCCTCCCCCGGTCCTGTGCCGCGAGAGTCCCGTCGCCGTCGTTCACTGCTGCCCCTTCAAGTCCGTACGCAGAGGTCCACCATAGTGGCCGCCGCCTGCGATGACGTGACAGGACGTAAGTATGGTGGTGTCGTTTCCACAAAAGCGGGGTAAGAGTGCGCCTTTCGGGACTGTGCGTACGGCGTCGACGGCTGTGCGTGCTGCGGATGGGGGCCCGGCGCCCTTCGGGCCGACCTGGGACCCGCTGGCTGCGGATCGACCGAAAGCCGTTGTCTACTGAGCGCCCGGGCCCCACCCGGGTCACACCTCCCCGACCGGCCGGAACGCTCCCTCGTCGTGGCGCGGGCGCTGGGCCTGGCTCCCAGTGGCGGTGCCCCGGTGCGGCACACCGTCCCTGACCCAGCGGCGCGGCGGCGAGTGCGCGGACGTTCCCCGGTCGGGCGTCCGGTGGTGGACTCGGCCGAACCTACCGGCCCGCTGCCGTCGGCTGTCAACAGCCGTTTCACCTGTGCCTCTTCGGTCAAAGCCCTGGTCAGCGCGGAGGATACGCAGGTCGCGAGGAGGGGCGGCGACGACCGATCGGCGGTGCGCCACCCCGGTAGATCACTCGCCCGGCCGTACGAACACGGTCCGTCCGCCCACCACGGTGCGCAGGCACACGGGGAGGTCCAGGCCGGGAGTCAGGTCGGGCAGTCCGGGGGTCCCGGAGCGGGGGTCGGTCGACCAGCGGGCGACCCGGTCGTCCGGGGCCTGGACCACGAGTTCCTCGGTGCGCCAGACGGCGTAGTCCGCGGGTGCGCCCGGCACCAGGACCCCCGCGTCGTCCCGTCCGACCGCCCGCCAGCCGCCGCGGGTGTGCGCGGTGAACGCGGCACGCACGGAGACGCGGTGCTCGGGGGTCCGGTGGAAGGCGGCCGCGCGGACCGTGCCCCAGGGGTCGAGGGGCGTGACCGGGCTGTCGGAGCCGAAGGCGAGCGGGACGCCGGCCCGCAGCAGGGCCGCGAAGGGGTTCAGGGTGCGGGCCCGCTCGGTGCCCAGGCGCTGGGCGTACATGCCCTCCTCGCCGCCCCACAGCGCGTCGAAGGCGGGCTGCACGGACGCGGTGAGGCCGAGCTCCGCGAAGGCGGCGATCGTCTCGGGCGTGAGCATCTCGGCGTGTTCGACGCGGTGTCGGGCGGCCCGGACACGGGCGAGGCCGAGCTTTTCCGCGGCGGCGCGCACGCCCTCCACGACGGCGGTCACGGCGGCGTCGCCGATCGCGTGGAAGCCCGCCTGGAGGCCCGTCTCGGTGCACGCGGTGACGTGCGCGGCGACGGCGGCGGCGTCCAGGTAGGCGGTGCCGGTGTGGCCGGCGTCGGTGTAGGGCTGGTGCAGACAGGCGGTGTGGGAGCCGAGGGCGCCGTCCACGAACAGATCACCGGCCGCCCCGATCGCGCCCAACTCGCGGGCCTTGTCGATGTCCTGGTCGGCCCAGTAGCCGACCACCCGCGGTCCGGTCTCCTCGGCCGCGAGCCGGAGCAGCCCCGTGAAGTCCTCCTCGGAGGAGATCTCCGGCCCCGCGCACTCGTGCACGGTCCCGATGCCGAGCGACGCGGCGTGGGCGAGGGCGGCGCGCTGGGCCTCGGTGCGCTGCTGCGGCCTGACGGCGCCGAGGGCGGCGGCGCGTACGGCGTGGTGGGCGTCGGCGGTCAGCGGGGCGTCCGGGGCGTCGAGGCCGGGGGTCAGGTCCAGCAGGGCCGTCGTGACGACCGCCGAGTGCACGTCGATCCGGCTGAGGTACAGCGGGCGGCCACCGGTGGCCGCGTCGAGTTCGGCGCGGGCCGGAGGGCGGCCGCCGGGCCAGCGGGCGGCGTCCCAGCCGTGGCCGAGCAGGACGCGGTCGTCCGGGCGGGCGGCGGCGAAGTCCCGTACGAGGGCGAGGGCCGCGTCGAGGGACGGTGCGTCGGACAGGTCGAGGCCGGTGAGGGCGAGGCCCGTGGACGTGGTGTGCACGTGCGCGTCGGTGAACGCGGGGGTGACCAGCGCCCCGTCCAGGTCGATCACCGCGTCGACCCCGTCCGCGAAGGCGTCGGCCGCGCCCTCGGAGCCGACCCAGGCGACTTGGCCGCGCTCCACGACCATCGCGGTCGCGAACGGATCGGCGGGGCTGTGCACCTCGCCGCGGCGCAGGAGGACGGTGGTCGGTTCGGCGGTGCGTTCACTCATGAGGGACAGTTTCGCGCCTCGCCCGGGGAGCCCGGGACGCAGGTCCGTCAGATCCGGGGCGGCCGTGCCTCGTACGGCGTGGAGAGCACCACCGTGGTCCGCGTGGACACCCCCGCCAGCGACCTGAGCCGGGCCAGCAGCTCCTCCAGGTCGTGCGGGGTGGAGACCCGCACCTTGAGGATGTAGTTCTCGTCGCCGGCGACGCTGTGGCAGGCCTCGATCTCGGGGACGCCGGCGAGGCGTTCCGCGATGTCGTCGGGGGCGCTGGGGTCGAAAGGCTTCACGGAGATGAAGGCGGTCAGGGACAGGCCGACGGCTTCGGGGTCGACCACCGCGGCGTAGCCGCGGATGACCCCGCGCTGTTCCAGCCGGCGCACCCGCTGGTGCACGGCCGAGGTGGACAGGCCGGTGGCCTTGCCCAGGTCTGTGTAGCTCATCCGCCCGTCCTTGACGAGCAGCTGCACGATTTGCCGGTCGAGCTCCTCCATGGCGCAAGAACCTACAGTGCGCCTGATCTCCTCCGATACCTGAGCGGCGCAGGTCATGCCCGGTTCGTGACGCCGCAGGGGGTGGCCGGTGCGCCATCCGGGGGACAAAGCGGCCGCCTCGGGCACCTGCGGATGGCATGTGACGAAGACCACACGTCCCTGACCGGCTCCGTGATGCTCTCGTGATTACCGCCGAGACGGGACGGGAAGTGCTTGCTGTGGTCGAGGCCGCAGCGCCTTCACGGCCCAGCCCGAGGGGGAGAATTCAATGCAGAGTCTTAAGCGCCCTGGTCGTACCGCACCCAAGCGGCCGCAGCTGGTCGTCGAACCCGAGCCGGAGGGCGTCGAACCCGACGAACTCGACGACGAACTCGACGCCTACGACACCTTTGAGATGTACCGGGTCGTCTGCCCGGACTGCGCGCAGCCCATCGCTCTGCTGGCGGACGAGGAAGTCCTGCCGGAGCACGCGCTGTGCGCCTCGCCGTGGAACCCGTTCGGGCTCACGGTCTGCACCGGCACCGGCCGCAAGGCGTCCGACGCCCGCCCGGCGGACGAGTCGGCCGAGCCCCAGGAGCAGCACACCGCCCTGCTGTTGACGCTCCCTCAGGGACTCGACTGGCGGACGCAGCCCTTCTCGCACGTCGGCGGACCGGGCTCCCGTCCCATCCGGGTGCCCGTCATGCGCCGCCAGGCCGCCTGAGCGGCCTCGATCCCGCCCCGTGACCGAGCCGCGCCACGGCTCGCAGAGCGCCGTGGCGCGGTTCGGTGTGCCTGGACCGGGGGGTGTCGGGGTGCCGTCGAGTCAGGGAGTCGCGCCTCCCCGGACGGTCGCGAACTCACGCCCGAATCCGGGGACCGGTGACCTGTCCGCGGGCCTCCGCGTTGCCCTGGTATGACCCCCACACCCAGCGCGACCGGGCGTCAGCGCCGCATGTTCGTTCCGGCGCCGGTTCCCGCATCCGCAAAATCGGTTCCGCTGGCGCCGCCACAGGTCCAGGACCCGCCCATCTACCGCGATCTGATGCGCGCCTGGGCCGACCGCGGCCGCACCCTGCCGGGGCGCCACGACCCGGAGTGGGCCAGGCTCGCGGCGCCCCAGGTGACGTCGGGCCAGTTCAGCGCGTCTCAGGACCCGCGAGATGACGGGCGATGACCATCCGCTGGATCTGGTTGGTGCCCTCGACGATCTGCAGGACTTTGGCCTCGCGCATGTACCGCTCGGCCGGGAAGTCGGCGGTGTAGCCGTACCCGCCGAGGACCTGGACGGCGTCGATGGCCACCCTCATCGCCGTGTCGGTGCAGTGCAGCTTGGCCATGGCCGCCTGCTTGGCGAACGGCCGGCCCGCGTCCCGCAGTCGCGCCGCCGCCAGGTACAGCGCCCGGCCGGCCTCGATCTGGGTCGCCATGTCGGCGAGCATGAAGCGCAGCCCCTGGAAGTCGGCGATGGGCCTTCCGAACTGGCGCCGTCCGGTCGCGTAGGCCACCGCCTCGTCGAGCGCCGCCTGGGCCAGGCCGATCGCGCAGGCCGCGATGCCGAGCCGCCCGGAGTCGAGCGCGGCCAGGGCGATCGCGAAGCCCTGGCCCTCGTCGCCGAGACGCCGGTCGTCGGGGACGCGGACCCCGTCGAAGTGGACCTGTGCGGTCGGCGAGCCCTTCATGCCCATCTTCTTCTCCGGCGCCGCGGCGCTCAGACCCGCCGCGTCGGCGGGCACCAGGAAGGCCGTGATCCCACGCGGGCCCTCCTCGCCCGTGCGGGCCATGACGGTGTAGAAGTCGGCGATTCCGCCGTGCGTGATCCACGCCTTGGTTCCGCTGATCACCCAGTCCTGGCCGTCGCGCACCGCCTTCGTCCGCAGTGAGGCGGCGTCCGAGCCGGAGGACGGCTCCGAGAGGCAGTACGCGCCCAGCAGACCGCCCCCGAGCATCGCGGGCAGGTGCTCGACCTGCTGTTCCTTGGTGCCGTAGGCGGCGAGCGCGTACGAGGCCAGGGTGTGCACGCTGACGCCGAGGCCGACGGTCAGGCGGGCGGCGGCGAGTTCTTCGAGGACCTGGAGGTAGACCTCGTAGGGCTGGTCGCCGCCGCCGTACTCGGAGTCGTACGGCAGGCCGAGCAGTCCGGACTCGGAGAGCAGGGTGAAGACCTCGCGCGGGAAGCGTCCGGCGTCCTCCTCCTCGGCCGCCCTCGGGGCGATCTCGCGCTGCGCGATGTCGCGGACGAGCGAGATCAGATCCCGGGCCTCGTCCGTGGGCAGTTGCCGGTCCACCGGCTGCGGGGCGCGGTCGGGCATGGCGACGCTCTCCTCCCTGTCGGGAACGGGCGGACAGGCCCGTTGTGGGGACAGCTCCGCCGGGTCTCACTGGTGCCGGCCGATGCTCGCACTCCCGGGTCGCGGAAGCTGCTGACCAGCGGCTGTGCGCTGTGAGTATGCCCGATCGGACGCACCCCGTCACCAGTTAACGACCGCTTACTTCAAGAAATTCCGGCACGTCCGACGTCTGTCGAAAATTGGTACGAACCATTGACCGAATGGTCTAGTCCTCTTACTGTTTCGCTCCAACGCTTCCCCGCGTTCATGCCAATCGGCGTGCGATCCCCTCCCTGTCCCCTGCGAGGAGACACCCGATGCCCACCCCGCTCCACCACCGCGCCCGGTTCCGGGCACTCCTGTCCGCCTCGTGCTGCGCCGCCCTCGGCGCCGCCCTGCTCGCCGGTGCGGGCACCGCCACCGCCGACGAGCCCGCCCCCGCCCAGGCTTCCGAGGCCGGCTCGGCCGGCTCGAAGGTTGTCGGCTACTTCACCGACTGGGGCATCTACGGCCGCCAGTACTTCGTCAAGAACATCGAGACCTCCGGCTCGGCCGACAAGCTCACCCACATCAACTACGCCTTCGGCAACGTCACCGACGGCAAGTGCGCCCTCGGCGACGCCTGGGCGGACACCGACAAGCCGTTCACCGCCGAGGAGTCCGTCGACGGTGTCGCCGACACCGCGGACCAGCCGCTGAGCGGCAACTTCAACCAGCTGCTCAAGCTGAAGAAGCTCCACCCCGACCTCAAGATCATCTGGTCGTTCGGCGGCTGGAGCTGGTCGGGCGGCTTCGGCGAGGCGGCCAAGGACCCGGCGGCCTTCGCCCAGTCCTGCCACGACCTGGTCGAGAACCCGAAGTGGGCGGACGTCTTCGACGGCATCGACATCGACTGGGAGTACCCGAACGCCTGCGGCCTGACCTGCGACACCAGCGGCCGGGACTCTTTCCGGGACGTGATGGCCGCGCTGCGCGCCAAGTTCGGCAAGCGGCAGCTGGTCACCGCGGCGATCACCGCCGACGCCACCCCCGGGGGCAAGATCGACGCGGCGGACTACGCGGGCGCGGCGCGGTACGTCAACTGGTACAACCCCATGACGTACGACTACTTCGGCACCTGGGCCGCCGCCGGCCCGACGGCGCCGCACTCCCCGCTGACGTCCTACCCGGGCATCCCCGAGGAGGGCTACAACACCGCCGCCACCATCGCCAAGCTCAAAAGCCTGGGCATCCCGTCCTCGAAGCTGCTGCTCGGCATCGGCTTCTACGGGCGCGGCTGGACCGGCGTCACGCAGGCGAAGCCGGGCGGCACGGCCACCGGCCCGGCGGCGGGCACGTACGAGGCCGGCTTCGAGGACTACAAGGTGCTGAAGACCTCGTGCCCGCCCACCGGGATCGTCGGCGGCACCGCCTACGCCAAGTGCGGCAGCGACTGGTGGAGTTACGACACCCCGAAGACGATCAAGGGAAAGATGAAGTACAAGGACGCGCAGAGTCTGGGCGGCACGTTCTTCTGGGAGCTGAGCGGGGACACCACAGACGGTGAGCTGATCAGGGCGATCAACTAGCCCGGCACACCGAGGACTTGGGGCGGAGGACCACGAGCCTTCGCCCCAGGTCGTCAGTCGTCGGTTCTCAGCCGTCAGCCGTCGTCGCGGCGGGCGGGCTCCGGGGCCGGATAGGCGGGTTCCATCTCCTCGATGGCCCGCATCGAACCGCCGAGCGTCTTCACCAGCAGTTCGCGCATCGTGTCGCGGGACAGCGTGGGGCGGTCGATCCAGGCGAGGGTGGCGCCCTCGACGCTGCACAGCCAGGCGAGCAGGCCCATGCGCGGCACCGGCGCGATGTCGCCGCGGCCGTACGCCCCCTCGGCGATGGTGGCGACGATCGCCTCGCGCACTCCGTCCCGGATGGCGTGCACCTCGGCGTCGAAGCCGACGCCGCCGCTGACGATGGTGCGGTAGGCGGCCTGATTGCGCTCCGCGTACCGCAGATAGCTGTCGACGGTGCGGTGGACCCGGTCCACCGGCTCCAGTTCGAGGCCGCTCGCCGCGAAGGTGACCAGGTCGGCGACGGAGTCCTGGATGATCGCCAGGTAGTAGCCGCGCTTGGACTGGAAGTAGTAGTAGATCAGCCCCTTGGCGACATGCGCCTGCCGGGCGATGTCGTCCATCGAGAGTGCGTCGTACGACGTGTCGGCGAACAGCTTCCGCCCGATGGCGATGAGTTCGGCACGGCGTGCGACCGAGCGCTCGGTACCGCGCGCTCGGGGACGGGCGGCGTCACGCTGTTGACTGATATTCAATTTGAACCCTGGTCTCAACGGGCGGCGGGACACCCGCAGTATGTCAGGTCGGTATGTGACAGGTCACAGCAGGCCGAGCTGGGTGACGAGCATCGCGATCACCACGACGAGGGTCCAGCCCATGACGTGCTCGACGACCTTCGGGCCGTCGTCGCGGGGACCGCCGGTACGGGCGCGGGCGGCGGTGGCCGAGTGTGCGGTCATGGCTTCTCGCTGAGGTCGGACGTACGGGTGGACTCCCCCCACCGGCCTGTCCACCTTGCCACCGGAAGCGGCTTTCGGGGCCGAGAGCTTGGTCACACGCGAACGGCCCCCGCCGTGGCTCCGGGGGCCGTCCGTGCACCGGGTTCAGCGCACGCCCACCGCCGCGAGCGCCTTGCGCTGGCGCGCGGTCGGCGACGCCGGGAAGTACAGGTAGCAGACGCCTCCGGTACCGGAGACGACCTTGCCACTGGCGTTGTACCGCTTGGTACGGAGCCAGATGTTCTCCCACTCCCGCCGCTTGTACACGCGCCGTACGGCCTCGTTGGTCGGCGAGGCCGGGTCGTTGGCGATCACGTCGCCGGCCGCCGTGAAGCCGATGACCGTCATCAGATGGCCGGAGGTGCCGTAACCCGCCCCCGTCAGCTCCTCCTTGAGGAAGGACTGGGACGTTATGGCCGGGATGCCGGCCGCGATCAGCGTCTCCAGGTCGGTGAGGGAGCCGAGCCGGGTGACCACACCCTGGAGGCCCTTGAAGGTGGCGGCGTAAGCGGCGTTGAACGGCCAGTTGCCGCAGCCCGCGTACTGGTAGTCGTACGTGAAGCGGGCCGCGTGGCACACCTGCGGGTCGGCGTACTCCGGCTCGACCCAGGCCAGCTGCCCGGAGGAGAGCCGGCCGCCCCAGTACTCGATGATCATCTGCGAGGAGGTGGGGCTGCACCAGGCCTCGCCGCCGTTGTCGTACTCGGGGTACTGGCCGACGTGGATCTCCTGCGAGTAGCGCGGCACGCTCAGTTCCTGCGCGAGGCCGGGGACGGAGGCCGCGACGGTGAAACGGTCGGGGACGTCGGAGCCCATCGCGCCAAGCCGCCAGACCGTGGGCGTGACCTCCGCGCCGGGCTTGCGGTGGAGGGTGAGCCGCAGACGGTACGAGACCAGGCGCAGGCCCGTGGCCGGGTCGTCGATCGCGAAGGTGTCCGTCCAGATGCTGCTCTTGTCGTCGCTCTGGTCGTCGACCGAGCTGCGCCTGATGTCCTGGTCGCCGGACGCCCAGCGGCCCATCACGTACCAGGGGGTGTCCGTACCGTCGGAGTACGTGCCCTTCAGCTCGACCTGGATCCAGGTTCCGCCCGGGGTGCGTGCGTTCCAGGAGGCGATCACCTCGGTGGAGGGCACGGCGAGACCGTGGACGGGAGACGTCCAGGTGGCGTACTCCCAGGCGGCCGTCCTGCCGGTGTGCGGGTCGGTGTAGTCGACGGTGCCCACGGGGCTGCCGATCACGAGCCCCGGGCGGGTGCCCGCGACGGCCCGGGTGCCCCTGGCGGCGCCGCCGCGCCAGTCGGTGTACGAGGTCCAGAAACGGTTGTCGACCGGGCGGGCCCGGACGGCTGTGTCGGTCACGGCACTGCTCACGGTGTCGGCGGACGCCGGGCCCGCGCTGCCGGCCACGGCGGCGGCGACCGCGGCGGCCAGGACGGTTCTGCGGGACGGCTGTTCGGCTCTGCTCATGGGCGGAATGACCCCCAAGGTGTTCGAGTCGGGGCAGGTCCAATGCACGGTTGTGCGCCAACTATGGAGCAGCCCGCATGCTCCTGCCAGCACTTCGGGCCATGCCACGCCCGGCAATATTGGTCTCCTCCACTGGCATGACCTGGCCGATTTAGACTGCACGGAGAAAAGCCGCCCCTACGCCCCTGCTCCCCGCCCTCCGCTCCCTGCTCCCTTGAGGAACGGCCATCCGCGACCTCGCCTCCCGGCTCCGCCGACTGCCCCCGTCCTGCGGGCCGGTCCGCCTGATCGGCGTCGACGGGCACGCCGGCTCCGGCAAGTCCACGTTCGCCGGCCGGTTGGCCCGGGAGCTGGGCGACGCGCCGGTGCTGCGCCTCGACGACATCGCCAGCCACGAGGAACTGTTCGGCTGGACCGGGCGGCTGCTGTCCCAGGTGATCGAACCGCTCGGCCGCGGCGAGCGCGCCCGGTACACGCCCTACGACTGGCACACCCGCCGCTTCGGACCACCGCGCGCCCTGCCGCCGGCTCCGGTGATCCTGGTCGAGGGCGTCGGTGCGGGCCGCCGGGCACTGCGTCCGCACCTGGCCCACCTGCTGTGGATGGAGGTGCCGCGCGAGGAGGCGTGGGCGCGCGGGCGGTCGCGGGACGGGGAGGAACAGCGGGAGTTCTGGGCCGGGTGGGTCAGGGCGGAACAACGGCACTTCGCCGACGACCCCTCGCGGCCCTTCGCCGACCTTCTGGTACGGCAGTGCCAGGAGGGATATGAGGTGGTTCAGGGGCCTGCCGGGACGGTTGGCTCGGACCAGGATGTCACGTACGGTGACGGGCCGTCGGCAGTGTGCTGAACTTGTGAAGGGCCTTGCTGGAGAAGTTCCCGGAGTGCTTCAACTCGGCTTGACCGAGGGGCCGTACAGGTCTTACGTTCTGAATGTGCGGCCATTCGAAGCCGCCCGCAGACGCGAAGCCCCCGGTTGTTCCCCCGTGATCGGGGGCTTCGTTCTGCCCTCTCTCTCCCCAATTCGGACGCCCCGAGGCACGATTTACTCACGCTCGGTGACCATGCGTGAGTCCGCCCCTCCGCTCCCACCTCGCCAAACGGCCTGTGCGGCACCCTACGGCGGGCGACACCACCGCAGGTACGATGCCCTCGGTGCGACCTGGACGGCTGCTCTGCGCACCGTTGCAACTCCGGTCCGCGGCAGAGCGGTTGGACCAAGCGGTCGACGGGCACCGGCCCGTCGGCCAACCAAACGGGGGCACGGTTTGTGGGGGACGTGATGGACTTCGGCACGCAGGGCCCCGAGGCCCCGGCCGACCTCGCCTGGCTGCGAGGGGTGGACGCCTACACGATGGGCGCCTACCCGCAGGCGGAGGAGGAGTTCCGCACCGCGGTGCGGATCGATCCCGGGATGGCCGACGGCTGGCTCGGGCTGCACGCACTGCGCGTGGACACGACGACCGCGCTGCTGAGGATGTTCCGGCACCGGGACCGCTTCGGCGAACAGCGCGCCCGGCACCGGCGCACCCTCAACTCCTGGTACTGGCTGGGCTGGTGGGTGCAGCCCGTGCTGGAAAGCCCGCGCGACCTGCTCCTCGCCCACGCCTCGCACTGGCTGGACGGCCGGCACGTCCCGGAGCTGGACCGGGCCCTCGCGGGCCTGCCGCCGGTCGACGCCGACCACCAGGTCCGCTTCCTGCACGCCTGCCGCGCCTATCTCGTCAAGGACTGGGAACAGCTCGTCCGGCACACCGACCCGCTGGTCGACGACCCCATGCTGGGCATCGAGGCGGGACTGTTCGGCGGTATGGCCCGGGTCCGCCTCGAGATGTACGGGCAGGCCGAACCGCTGTTGTCGGCGGCCCTGATGCGCTGTCGCAGCGAGCAGCCCCAGCGCAAGGAACTGCGCTACTGGCTGGCACGCGCCCACGAGGGCACCGGCCGCAGCGCGGCAGCCCTGCCCCTGTACCGCGCCGTGCACCGCGTCGACCCGGCCTTCATGGACACCTCGGCCCGGCTCGCCGCGATCTCCGAGGGCGACGGGTACGACGAGGCCACCGACCTTGCCGCGATCACGCTCACCGGGGCCGGGCAGGACATGGACGGCCCCGACGGGTTCGACCCGCTCTTCGGCACCGAAGGGCGCGACCTCAGGCTCACGGAGCCCGACCTGCCGCCCGCCGGTCCGCTGCCGTCGGCCACCGACCCGACGGTGCGCGAGAAGGGCGCAGTGTCACCGTTGCTCCCCGCCGGACCCACCGATCCCGCGTTACTCGAGGACGCGCTCGCCGAGCTGGAGCGCATGGTGGGCCTGGAACCGGTGAAACGCCAGGTCAAGGCACTGTCCGCACAGTTGAACATGGCTCGGCTGCGCACCGGGCAGGGCCTGCCGGTCCAGCCGCCCAAGCGGCACTTCGTCTTCTCGGGTCCCTCCGGCACCGGCAAGACCACGGTGGCCCGTATCCTCGGCCGCGTCTTCTACGCGCTCGGGCTCCTCGGCGGCGACCATCTCGTGGAGGCTCAGCGGGCCGACCTGGTCGGTGAGTACCTCGGCCAGACCGCCGTGAAGGCCAACGAGCTGATCGACTCCGCGCTCGGCGGCGTCCTCTTCGTCGACGAGGCCTATTCGCTGTCCAACTCCGGATACGGCAAGGGGGACGCGTACGGCGACGAGGCGCTCCAGGTGCTGCTGAAGCGCGCCGAGGACAACCGCGACCACCTCGTGGTGATCCTGGCCGGCTACCCCGAGGGCATGGACCGCCTGCTGGCCGCCAATCCCGGACTGTCGTCCCGCTTCACGACCCGCGTCGATTTCCCGTCCTACCGTCCGCTCGAACTCACCTCCATCGGCGAGGTGTTGGCCACGGAGAACGGTGACGCGTGGGACGAGGAGGCACTGGACGAGCTGCGGTCCATCGCCGGGCACGTGGTCGATCAGGGGTGGATCGACGAACTGGGGAACGGGCGGTTCCTGCGGACGCTGTACGAGAAGAGCTGCGCGTACCGGGATCTTCGGCTGTCGACGTATCCCGGGATGCTGACGCGGGACGACCTCGCGACGCTGCGGCTGCCGGATCTGATGCAGGCGTACGGCGAGGTGCTGTCGGGGCGGGGGCCGCAGGATCCGTCGCCGATGTGACGGACCGGGTGGGTGCCCGGTGCCGGCGCGGGCGGGGTGGGTCGCACGGCCCCGCACTGACGGCATGCCGCCGCGCCCACCCTCCCTCATCAGCCCCAGCGGCACGACCGCCCGCGGCGGCGCGCCTCAGCTCGCCAGTGCCTCCTCCGGCTCCCCGCTCACCCGGGGCTCCGCGACCCGTACCTCCGGCACCTCCCGGTGCGCCGGGTCTCTCACCTCGCCGACCAGCAGCTCCAGTACGTCCTCCAGCGCGACGAGCCCCAGCACCTTGCCGGACGCGTCCGCCACCTGGGCGAGGTGCGTCGCGGCCCGGCGCATGACCGTGAGCGCGTCGTCGAGCGGCAGTTCGGACCTGAGCGTGGTCATCGGCCGCCACACCTGCTGCGGCACCGCCCGCTCGGAGTCCTCCAGGTCGAGCACGTCCTTCACATGCAGGTAGCCCATGAAGGCGCCGGTCTCCGCCGCCACCGGAAAGCGGGAGTAGCCGGTGTGCCCGGTGAGTTCGACGATCTGGCCCGGGGTGACCGAGGGGCTGACCGTCACCAGCGACTCGCGCGTCAGCAGCACGTCCGTGACCGGGCGGGAGCCCAGCTCCAGGGCGTCCTCCAGGCGCTCCTGCTCCTCCGGGTCGAGCAGTCCGGCCTGGCCGGAGTCCTCCACCAGCCGGTTGAGCTGTTCGCTGGTGAACACGGCCTCGATCTCGTCCCTGGGCTCGACGCCGAAGAGCCGCAGGATGCCCCCGGCGCAGGCGCCGAGGGCCACGGTGATCGGCCGGCAGAGGCGGGCGAAGGCGACCAGGCCGGGGCTGAGCCACAGCGCGGCCTTCTCCGGGGCGGCCATCGCGAGGTTCTTCGGGACCATCTCGCCGATGACGAGGTGGAAGAAGACGACCGCGGCGAGCGCGATGACGTAACCGAGCGGGTGGATCATGCCGTGCGGCAGGTGGACCCACTCGAAGAGGGGCTCCAGCAGGCGCGCGACCGTCGGTTCGGCGACCGCGCCCAGCGTCAGCGAACAGACGGTGATGCCGAACTGGGCGGCCGCCATCATCTGCGGCAGCCGCTCCAGGCCGTACAGCACCTGGCGGGCCCGGGTGGTGCCGAGCGGTTCGATCTGGCTGCGGCGCACGGAGACGAGCGCGAACTCGGCCCCGACGAAGAAGCCGTTGGCGAGCACGAGCAGCGCGGCGAACAGGAGTTGGAGCACGGTCATCGCACGGCCTCCAGCGCGACGGGAGCCGTCCGTACCAGGCGGACCCGCTCGGCGCGGTAGTGCCCGACCTGGCGTACGGACAGGCGCCAGCCGGGAAGTTCGGTCGTGTCGCCGACGGCCGGGATGCGGCCGAGCAGGTCGGCGACCAGGCCGGCGACGGTCTCGTACGGCCCCTCGGGCACGTCCAGGCCGATGCGCCGGAGGATGTCGACGCGGCAACTGCCGTCGGCCTCCCAGGCGGGCCTGCCGTCCTCCGGCGGGGCGGCGGCGAGTTCCGGCAGGTCCTGGCCGTCGTGCTCGTCGCGGACCTCGCCGACGATCTCCTCGACGATGTCCTCCAGGGTGACGACGCCGGCCGTGCCGCCGTACTCGTCGACGACCACGGCTATGGGCTGTTCGCTGCGCAGCCGCGCGAGCAGCGGCCGTACGGGCAGGGTCTCCGGCACGAGCAGGGCCGGACGGGCGATGCGCCGTACCGGGGTGCGCAGCCGGTCGGTGACGGGGACGGCCAGGGCGTCCTTGAGGTGCACCATGCCGACGATCTCGTCGATCTTCTCGCGGTAGACGGGGAAGCGGGACAGGCCGGTGGCGCGGGTCAGGTTGACCACGTCCTCGGCGGTGGCCGTCGACTGCAGGGCGCTGACCTTCACCCGCGGGGTCATCACATGCTGCGCGGTCAGCTCGGCCAGTGACAGGGTCCGTACGAAGAGGTCCGCGGTGTCCTGCTCCAGGGCACCGGCCCGCGCGGAGTGCCGGGCCAGGGAGACGAGTTCGCCGGGGGTACGGGCGGAGGCCAGCTCCTCGGCGGGCTCGATGCCCATCGCACGGACCAGGCGGTTGGCGACCGCGTTCAGCCCGGCGATCACCGGGTGGAACAGGCGGGCGAAGGCGTGCTGCGGGCCGGCGACGAAGCGCGCGACCTGCATGGGCTTGGACACCGCCCAGTTCTTGGGCACCAGTTCGCCGATGACCATCTGCACGGCCGAGGCCAGCAGCATGCCGATGACCACGGCGACACCGGAGACGGCACCCGTGGGGATGCCGGTGGCGGTGATGGGGCCGTCCAGCAGTTCGGCGAGCGCCGGTTCGGCGAGCATGCCGACGACGAGGGAGGTGATGGTGATGCCGAGCTGGGTGCCGGAGAGCTGGAAGGACAGCTCCTTGAGGGACTCGACGACCGTACGGGCCCGTCGGTCGCCCTCGGCGGCGGCCTTCTCGGCGTCCGTCGCCTCGACCGTCACCAGGCCGAACTCGGCCGCGACGAAGAATCCGTTGGCGAGGATCAGCAGGAACGCGGCTCCGAGGAGCAGCAAGGGGGTGCTCATGATGCCGCCGCCTCCGCGTACGCGCGGTCTGCGAGATCGCAGTCCGCGGTATGTCGGCAGGGGGCGGCGCAGGTACTACAGGACGATCCGTCCATCGCCGGAGAGGGTCACTCCTCGCGTAGCAGGAACCCCTGGGCGCCGGGCGGCGCGCAGGGGCGGAGGCGCAGCGAAAAACGCCTCCGCCAACAGATTAATCAAGACATGGGCATGTGCGGCAGGGTGGGCGGCCCCGAGTCAGCTCTGATCTTCCTCGGGGCGGGCCGTGGAGTGGGCCTCGGCGAGCGCCCGCAGGGTGCGCGCGTCGGCGATGGCACGCTGCTTGGCGATGCCCGGCTGGATGCCGAGCGCGGGCAGGCTGGTGCCGTCGCTGAGGTTGAGGAAGACCCAGGGGTCGCCGGGCCGGAGGTTCACCTGGATGATCTCGGCCCAGTCCAGGCGGCGCCTGCTGGCGATGTTGACGACGGTGACGCCGGACTCGTCGGCGACGACCTTCGGCCGCGACAGCTGGAACAGCACGCCGAACAGGAGCGCGCCGGTGAGGACGAAGCTGAGGCGCTCGCCGGGGCTGAGCTGTTCCAGCAGCATGGCGACCGTCGTGATGACCACGAAGATCGCGACGCCGGCGGTCAGCAGCACGGCACGGGTGCGTCCTGGCCGGAATGTGACGGGAAGAGAGGGCAGTTCAGACATTCTGACCACGCTCCTCAGAGACGGCAGGCGTGGATGGCCGTCGTCAGGATGGCCCGGGCGCCGATGTCGTACAGGTCGTCCATGATCCGCTGGGCTTCCTTGGACGGGACCATCGCGCGGACCGCGACCCAGCCCTCGTTGTGCAGCGGGGAGACGGTCGGGGACTCCAGGCCCGGCGTGAGCGCCACGGCCTTCTCCAGCTGCTCGACGCGGCAGTCGTAGTCCATCATCACGTACGTCCGGGCCACCAGGACGCCCTGGAGGCGGCGCAGGAACTGCTGCACCTTCGGCTCGACCGTCTCATCGGCTTCCGCGCCGGCACGGCGGATCACGACGGCCTCGGACTTCATGATCGGCTCGCCGATGACCTCCAGGCCCGCGTTGCGCAGCGAGGTGCCGGTCTCGACGACGTCGGCGATGACCTCGGCGACGCCCAGCTCTATGGCCGTCTCGACGGCGCCGTCGAGGTGGACGACGGAGGCGTCGATGCCGTGGTCGGCGAGGTGCTTGGCGACGATTCCCTCGTAGGAGGTGGCGACCGTCATGCCGTTCAGGTCCTTCACGCCGCTGGCCGTGCCCGGCTTGGTGGCGTAGCGGAAGGTGGAGCGGGCGAAGCCGAGCGGAAGGATCTCCTCGGCGTTCGCGCCGGAGTCGATCAGCAGGTCGCGGCCGGTGATGCCGATGTCGAGCTTGCCGGAGGAGACGTAGATCGCGATGTCGCGGGGGCGGAGGTAGAAGAACTCGACCTCGTTCTCCGGGTCGACGATCCGCAGTTCCTTGGACTCGCGGCGCTGCTGGTAGCCGGCCTCATGCAGCATCTCCGCCGCAGGTCCTGACAGGGAACCCTTGTTGGGGACGGCGATGCGCAGCATGAGGTCGGCTTCCTTCGTTCGTGCGGGGCGATGAGTGGGTGGGTGGCGCGGCTCAGAGATGGGCGTAGACGTCGTCCAGGGAGATGCCCCGGGCGACCATCATCACCTGGACGTGGTACAGCAGCTGCGAGATCTCCTCGGCAGCCGCCTCCTTGCCCTCGTACTCGGCGGCCATCCAGACTTCGGCGGCCTCCTCGACGACCTTCTTGCCGATGGCATGGACACCCTTGCCGACCAGCTCCGCGGTGCGGGAGGTGGCGGGGTCGCCGGTTGCGGCCTTGTGCTGGAGCTCGCTGAAGAGCTCCTCAAACGTCTTATTGGACATGGTGCCGCCCACTTTACGCGTGTGCCGGCCGAGCTAGCGCCACGGTTCGGATACTGAGCGGAGGGTGGCAGCCGTGGCCACCGCCGCCGTCACCGCCTCGTGCCCCTTGTCCTCGCGGGAGCCCTCGATGCCGGCCCGGTCCAGGGCCTGCTCCTCGGTGTCGCAGGTCAGGACGCCGAAACCGACGGGGACGCCGGTCTCGACGGAGACCTGGGTGAGGCCCTGGGTGACGCCCTGGCACACGAACTCGAAGTGGGGGGTGCCACCGCGGATGACGACGCCGAGGGCGACGATCGCGTCGTAGCCGCGGCCCGCGAGGACCTTGGCGACGACCGGGAGCTCCCAGCTGCCGGGGACCCTCAGCAGGGTCGGCTCGTCGATTCCCAGGTCGTGCAGGGCCCGCAGGGCGCCGTCCACCAGGCCGTCCATCACCTTCTCGTGCCACTGCGCCGCGATGACGGCGACCCGCAGGTCTCCGACGTTGCGTACCGACAGTTCCGGTGCACCCTTGCCGCTCACGTGTCTCGCGTCTCCTCGTGGTTTCTGCTTACTGGTTGCCGCAGGTGGACACGGGGGCCGTGTCCAGCCAGGGCAGGTCGTGCCCCATCCGGTCCCGCTTGGTGCGCAGGTAGCGGAGGTTGTGTTCGCCCGCCTGTACCGGCATCGGCTCGCGGCCGTTGACCTTGAGGCCGTGGCGGACGAGCGCGTCGGTCTTGTCGGGATTGTTCGTCATCAGGCGCACACTGCGGACCCCGAGGTCCTCCAGGATCTGCGCGCCGGCGCCGTAGTCCCGGGCGTCCGCGGGCAGGCCGAGTTCCAGGTTGGCGTCGAGGGTGTCGTGGCCCTGTTCCTGGAGCTCGTACGCGCGCAGCTTCGACAGCAGGCCGATGCCGCGTCCTTCGTGGCCGCGGAGGTAGACCACCACTCCCCTGCCCTCGGTCTGGATGCGCTCCAGGGAGGCGTCGAGCTGGGGACCGCAGTCGCAGCGTGCGGAGCCGAAGACGTCGCCGGTGAGGCATTCGGAGTGGACACGGACGAGGACGTCCTCGCCGTCGCCGATCTCGCCGTGGACGAGGGCGACGTGCTCGACGCCGTCGACGGTGGAGCGGTAGCCGTACGCGGTGAAGGTGCCGTGGACGGTGGGCAGTCGGGTCTCGGCCTCGCGGCGGACGGTGGGCTCGGAGCTGCGGCGGTAGGCGATCAGGTCCTCGATGGAGATGATCGTCAGGCCGTGCTTGCGGGCGAAGGGGATCAGTTCGGGCAGGCGCAGCATGCGTCCGTCCTCGCCGGCGATCTCGACGATCGCGCCGGCCGGACGCAGGCCCGCGAGGCGGGCGAGGTCGACGGCGGCCTCGGTGTGGCCGTTGCGCACGAGGACGCCGCCGGGCTTGGCGCGGAGCGGGAAGACGTGGCCGGGGCGGACGAGGTCCGTGGGCTCGGCCGTGCCGCTCGCGAGCAGCTGCAGCGTGGTGGCGCGGTCGGAGGCCGAGATGCCGGTGCTCACACCGTGAGCGGCGGAGGCGTCCACGGAGACGGTGAACGCGGTTTTCATCGACTCGGTGTTGTCGTCGACCATCTGCGGGAGCCGGAGCCGCTCCAGTTCGTCGCCCTCCATGGGGGCGCAGATCAGGCCACGGCACTCGCTCATCATGAAGGCGACGATCTCGGGGGTCGCCTTCTCGGCGGCGATGACGAGGTCGCCCTCGTTCTCCCGGTCCTCGTCGTCGACGACCACGATCGGGCGGCCGGCCGCGATGTCCGCGATGGCCTGCTCGATCGGGTCGAGGGTGAAGTCCTCGAGACCGTCGGTGCTGTACAGGATCGGTGCCGCGCTCATGCCGGCGCTCCTTCCAGAGCGGGCTGCGGTCCCTTGCGGGAGCGCAGCCACCAGTCGCGCATGCCCCACAGGACGAGCGCGCCGTAGATGACGTAGACGAAGCCGGAGAAGGCGTAGCCGTTGGCGAAGTTCAGCGGGACGCCGACCAGGTCGACCAGCAGCCAGGCGAACCAGAACTCGACCATGCCGCGGGCCTGGGCGTACATGGCGACGACGGTGCCGACGAAGATGTAGGCGTCCGGCCAGGGGTCCCAGGACAGGGTCGGGTAGGCCTTGAAGAGGAGGGCCACCGCGACGGTGCCGACGGCGGCGGCGGCCACCATCGCCGCACGCTCGCGCCAGGTGGCGAACCGCGGGGTGATCTGGCCGTCGCCGGACTGCCCCTTGTGCCGGTTCCACTGCCACCAGCCGTACCCGGCGACGGCCATGACGACGGCCTGCTTGCCGGCGCTGCCGGTCAGGTGGCCGTAGAAGGCCCCGAAGAGGACCAGGCCGGACAGGAACTGGACGGGCCAGCTCCAGATGGAGCGGCGCCAGCCGAGGGCGAGGGCGACCAGGCCGAGGATGTTGCCGACCATGTCCGACCACAGGATGTGCTGGTCGAACAGGACGAACGCCTCGGAGTTCAGCCAGTTCACGGGGTGGCCCCCTGACTGCCCATCAGCCGCTCGACGTACTTGGCGATGACGTCGACTTCGAGGTTGACCGGGTCGCCGGGCTGCTTGTGGCCGAGCGTGGTCAGGCCGAGGGTGGTGGGGATGAGGCTCACCGTGAAGTAGTCGGGGCCGGCGTCGACGACGGTGAGACTGATGCCGTCGACGGTGATGGAGCCCTTCTCGACGACGTAGCGCGTGAGGTCCGCGGGGAGGGAGACCTTCACGATCTCCCAGTGCTCGGACGGCTTGCGCTCCAGCACGTGGCCGGTTCCGTCGACGTGGCCCTGCACGATGTGGCCGCCGAGGCGGGCGCCGAGCGCCATGGGGCGTTCGAGGTTGACGCGGGAGCCGACGGCGAGGACGCCCAGGCTGGAACGGTTCAGGGTCTCGGCCATCACGTCGGCCGTGAACTCGTCGCCCACGTGGTCGACGACGGTCAGACAGACGCCGTTGACGGCGATGGAGTCGCCGTGCTTCGCACCCTCGGTGACGACGGGGCCCCGCAGCCGAAAACGGGAGGCGTCGCCGAGGTTCTCGACGGCGGTGACCTCACCCAGCTCTTCGACGATTCCGGTGAACACTTCCCGGGTCCTCCTGCCTCTTCGGGCACGGACTCCGGGGCTGTCGGTGACGACGACACGTACGAGCAGGGACACCGGGGGCGACGCCGGACAGGGATCGCCCCATGGACGAACCGGTTCGGCGGCGCGCACGAATGCCCGCCCGCCGCGCACTGCCTCCCATCCGGACTTTAACCGTCGGTCCAGGAATTTCACCTGGTCAACCGGCCGCTGGAAGCGACCGGGTCGCGGACTGTAACCGCCGGTTCGGACTTTCACCGACCCCGGAGTGCGCTGCTTCTGGTACAGAGCCAGTGTGCCATGCCTGATCGACGTCCATACGGGCGAAGGGTGTGGGGTGGCTCACAGGCCGCGCCGATGGACTTTCGGGCCGGACGGTGACGCCCTCAACCGCGCTGCGGATGCCGGACCTTGGCTGTTTCACCTTGGTCCCCATCCCTTGACGCAATGGTCTAGTCCTTTTTAGGGTCGCCCTGCGTGGATACCCGCACAGACGGGCCCGGCGGCGGTGACGACGGCCCTTGCCCGCCGCCGGGTCTCCCCGGTTGGTGCGCGACGGGCCCGTTCGAGCGGCTCGCGACGGATCGGGCGCACATCGCGGGCGAGGCCAACGGCAGGAGCGCGCCGACCGCTTGGGCGGGGACACACGGGTACGGGCCGTAGTGAACCCCGACAAGCTGCAGCGAGCGGGCGGCGGAGCACCTGGTCGGGGCGGCACGGCGGGCGGAAGGGCTCCACCTGGTCCACATCTCGATCGCCGGGGTGGTCCGGGTGCCGGTTCGGCCACTACCGGACCAAGCTCGCCTGGAGCGGCAGATCGAGGCGCCCAAGATCGGCTGGACCGTGCTGCGGATCACGCGGTTCCACGATCTGCCGGCGCAGGTGTTCCAGGTACTGGCCAAGTCGCCGGTCCTGCCGCTGCCCGCGGGTGTCCGGGACCAGCCCACCGAGGTGGCCGAAGTGGCGGAGCGGACGGCCGGGTTGGCGGTGGGCGGGCCAGTGGGACGGACGGGCCGACGACATGGGCGGGCCCGAGGTGCGGTCGTTCGAGTCGCCGGGCCGGGCGTATCCGAGGGCGACGGGCCGGAAGCGGGCGGCCCCTCCGGGCCGGGCAGTCCTCGAACGTCCCCTCGCCCATCTCCCGTTCCGGCGTCAGGTGACCGCCCGCCCGGAACCTCGGTACGCCTCGGTTAGGGCCTGTCCGGCGGATCATGCCGCGGACGCGGGGCCTGGCACGCCGATCTGCAGCGTTGTCGTCGGTTGCCGACTCCCTCCTCCGCCTTGTAGCTCGACGCACCAGGCCCCGCCCACCTGCGTCGACGAGGCGCCGCGGATGTCCTGCCACTTGATCCGCCGGACAGGACCTAGCCGGCCCTCCAGGGCGCGAACAACTCGTCCTGCGCCCGGTCCCGCGCCGTGAGCAGCGCCCCGCGCAGCACCGCGCCCCCGCCCAGAGCGCTGGGCCGCACCTCCGTGGGCAGAGGTGACAACCGGGCGAGACGTTCCTGGACACGACGCGCCAGAACCTCACCACCCGCCCGGCCGATCTCCCCCGCCAGCACCACGCAGCCGGGATCCAGTACGGCGATGACAGCGGCGGCACCGAGGGCGACACGATCGGCGAGGGCGTCGAGGAAGCGGTCGGCGGAGGCGGCGGGCGTGCGTGGTGCGGTGCGGCCGTGCTGCGCGAAGGCTTCACCGGGCGCGCGGTCCACCGTGGCCGCCCGGCCCTTCTCCGGGCTGTCCGCTGCCGCCGGCGCCCCGGCCGTCACCCCTTCCACCGCCGCGCGGACCAGTGCCGCGGCCCGTGGCTCGTGGGGGGCGGACGTGGCGGTGACGCCGTACTCCGCCGCGAGGTCGGCTATCGCGTCGGCGCCCGCGAGGGAGTGGAAACCCCCGTCGCAGCCGGTCGCCGACGGCAGTCCGGCCGTCCCCGGCACGGGCAGGAAGCCGATCTCGCCCGCGCCGCCGGAGGCTCCCCGGCGCAGTGTTCCGTCCAGGACGACCGCGGCGCCGATGCCCACGCCGAGCCAGAGCAGCACGAAGGTGTCCCGGTCGCGGGCGGCGCCGTCGCGTTGTTCGGCGAGGGCGGCGAGGTTGGTCTCGTTCTCGACGCTGACCGTGGCCTTCGGGAAGCGCTCCTGCAGCGCGGCCACCAGCCGGCGGTGCCATTCGGGCAGGCCCGAGGAGTCGTGGAGGTCGCCGCTCGCCGGGTCGATCAGGCCGGGCGCGCCGATGCCGAGGGTGTGCAGCCGGTCGGCGCCGGCCTCCTTGGCCACCCGCTCGACGAGGGTGACCGCCTGTTCCACCGCGGACCCGGTGCCCGTGTCGTCGCCGATCGGCACGGATGCCTCGGCGAGCACCCGGCCCAGGAGGTCGGAGACGAGGACCGCGACTCCCTCGGTACGGACGTCGAGGGCCGCCAGATGGGCGCGGTCGGCGACGATGCCGTACAGCCTGGCGTTCGGCCCGCGCCGCTGCTCGCCCGACTCCCCGACCACCGTGATCAGGCCGGAGTCGGTGAGGCGTTCGACGAGGTCGGCGACGGTCGGCCGGGACAGGCCGGTGAGCTGCTTCAACTGCCCTGCCGTCAACGGGCCCTCCTGCTGGAGCAGACGCAGGGCGACTTCGTCGTTGATGGCCCGGGCGGTGCTCGGGGATGCGGGCATGCCGGGATCCTTCCAGATCGGCGGGGCCGTACAGCGGGGCCTGTTGCCCCGCTATCTATCAGGCAGGGTTCCTGATAGTTTACGCGGTCGGCGGGTGGGGACCGAGAACCCTGAAGGGGCCGGAGAATGAGTGAAGTGGTCTACGACGAGGTCGAGGTGAGGCGGGCCCGGTACGCCGTGGCCGCCGTCTTCGCGGTGCACGGGGCCGTGACCGGTTCGTTCGCGACCCGGGTCCCGTGGATCCAGGACCACGCGTCGGTGAGTGCGGGGCAACTGGGCCTGGCCCTGGCCTTTCCCGCGCTCGGCGCGTCGCTGGCGATGCCGCTCGCGGGCAGTATCAGCCATCGCTTCGGCGCCCGGAACGCCCTGCGCGGCCTGATCGCCCTGTGGAGCCTGTCCCTCGTTCTGCCGTCCCTCGCCCCGAACCTCCTCACTCTCTGCCTGGCCCTGTTCGTGTACGGCGCGACCGCCGGCATGGCGGACGTGGCGATGAACGCGCTCGGCGTCGACGTCGAGAACCGCCTGGGCCGGTCGATCATGTCCGGCCTGCACGGTCTGTGGAGCGCGGGCGCCCTGATCGGGTCGGCGGCCGGCACCCTCGCCGCGCATCTCGGCGCGGACGCCCGGCTACACCACGTGCTGGCGGCCGGGGTCCTCACCGCGCTCGGCGTCGCCTCGTGCGCGTGGGTGCTGGACCTCCAGCCCGCCGAGGACGAGCAGCCGCCGCCCCGGTTCGCGCTGCCGCCCCGGTCGGCGCTGCTCATCGGCGCGGTCGGGTTCTGCGCGGTGTTCGCTGAGGGCGCCAGCCTGGACTGGTCGGCGGTGTACCTGCGTGACCGGCTGGAGGCCTCGCCGGGGCTGGCGGCCGCGTGCACCACGGGCTTCACGCTCACCATGGCGATCGCCCGGCTCGTCGGCGACAAGGTGGTGGACCGGTACGGCTCCGTGCGCACGGTGCGCGTCGGCGGAGTCCTCGCCACCGCCGGAGGACTGCTCATCGTCCTCGCGAGCCATCCGGCCGCGGCGATGGCCGGGTTCGCGCTGATGGGTCTCGGCATCGCCGTCGTGGTTCCGCTGTGCTTCGCCGCCGCGGGCCGCAGCGGACCGAACCCCAGTCTGGCCATCGCCGGCGTCGCGACGATCACCTACACCTCGGGGCTGGTCGCGCCGAGCGCGATCGGCGGAATCGCTCAGGCGACCAGCCTGACGGTGTCGTTCGGTCTGGTGACGGTGCTGGCGTGCGGTCTCGTGCTGTTCGCGGGCGTGCTGCGCGCGGGCGACCGCGATCGCCCGAAGGTCGGTCGGCGGCCCTCGGCAGTTCCCGGCCCGCGGCCCTGACACCGTCGCTCCAGTGGGCGCGGGGCACAGGGTCCCCGCGTCCGGCCGCACCGGCCCGCGCGGCGGGCCGAGCATCAAGCCGTACGTCCTGACCGGGCGCAGGCCCTCCTCAGCGCGCCAGGTCGTACGCGTACGACGGCGTGAACGTCCCCGGCGCTCCCTTGCAGCCGTCCGACTCCCCCGGCAGTTTCACCCAGAGGTAGCCGTCGATCCGCGCCTCCCCGGTGTTCAGGGTGGGCGTCCGGCCCAGTTTGCGGCCGGCGGGGTCGCACCACTCGCCGTCGGCGGGGGCGCCGTTGCCGTTGCGGCTGGTGTCGATGACGGCGCCGAGTCCGGCCGGGCCGCCCATGGCGTCGAGGATCTGCCGGTCGTAGGCGATCTCGTCGGCCGTGCGGTGGAAGTTGGAGACGTTGCTGAAGATGCCGTCGGAGGAGGCGGCCGAGGCCGCGCCGGCCTGCCGCAGTCGGCCGGCCTGTTTCGCGGCGTCGTTCCAGCCGGAGTGGCCGGCGTCGTAGTAGACCCGTGCCTGGGGGTTGGCGGCCTTGAGGACGCGGCCCGCTCGTGCCAGCGAGGCGAAGCGGCGGCTGCGTTCGTCCGACGAGAGGCACTCGGCCTGGGCGACCGAGTCCGGCTCCAGGATCACGATGACCTCGTCGGAGCCGAGCCCGGCGGCGAAGGCGTCGATCCAGTCGTCGTACGCGTCGAGGTCGGGGGCACCGCCTTGCGAGGCGCCTCCGCAGTCGCGGCCGGGGATGGCGTACGGCACGACGACGGGGACCCGGCCCTGCGCGCCGCCGCCGGAGGTGACCGCGCGGACCCGGCTGGTGATGGTCGACGGCGTGAAGTCGGCGAACCAGACCGCCGCGGGCTGGTCGGCTATGCGGGACTCTATGACCGCGTGGCGTGGGTCGCCGCCGTTGGCGCGGACCCAGTCGAGCACCTGGGACTCGGGGTAGCGGTAGAGCCGGGTGGAGGTGGCGGGAGCCTGCCGCTTGGCCTGCGTCTCCGTCTTCGTGCGGGACGGCGTGGGGCCGGCCTTCTTCTTCGGGGACGGCGAGGCGGAACCGCTCGCCGAGGGCGAGGCCGACGGCGTCGGCCGGGCGGGCAGCGGCTCGAAGTACGGCGAGCTGGTCACCTCGGGCTTCGCCTGGTCGGAGTCGGGCCGGTCGCCGAGGGCGGACAGCATTCCGGTCGCCGTCGATATCGCGACCACCACGGAGGCCGCCGCCACCATGGCGCCGCGCCCTGCGGTCCGCCTGCGCTCGGCCCGGCGCGCGGCCAGGCGCTGGGCACGTTGGCCTGACACAGTGCAGTTCCCCCCTGTCGCTCTTACGCGGCGGGCTCGTTCCCCCGTTCTGGGGAAGCGTCGGGCCTGCCGGTACCGGGGCCAGCCTAAAGCTGCGACTCTGCCCACATGGTGCAATGCGAACAAGTCACCACCCCCAAGGAGCGGCTCACTCCTCCCCTCGACCGGGTCGTCACTCCCGTAGACGGCGTCATCTCCCGTATGCGCGCGCTCGACGCGACCCTGCCGCCGCGCGACGGCCTGGCGGTCTTCAACCGCGTCTACCTCGCTGTCACCGAGGCGGTCGACCGGCGTATCGACACGGGGCAGTTGGGGGACGCGCGGGCCGCGATCACGCTGGACGTGCGGTTCGCGGAGCGCTACCTGGACGCCGTCGAGGCGGTGGCCGACGGGCGGCGTCCGCCGGCCTGCTGGCGGCCCCTGTTCCAGTTCCGCCGTCACCCCGGCGTACGCCCGTTGCAGTTCGCCCTCGCGGGCATCAATGCGCACATCGGGCACGACCTGGCGCTCGCCGTCGTGGACACCTGTCGTACGCTCGGCTGCGAACCCGTCGACGTGGAGGACGAGTTCGACCGCGTGGGCGATCTCCTCGTCTCGCTGGAGGAGCGCATCCGCGAAGAGCTGATGCCGGGCCCCGACCTCTTCCAGATCGCCGACCCGCTCACCCACCTGCTCGGCGCGTGGAGCCTGGAGCGCGCCCGGGAGGCGACGTGGACCGCGGCGCGGGCCCTGTGGGTGCTGCGCCGGCTGCCCGACGTCGCCGAGGAGTTCACCGAACGCCTGGACGCGGCGGTGGGCCTGGCGGGACGCATGCTGCTCACGCCGATGCCCGACCGGTGAGCCGGGGTCTCCCGACGAGAGGCCCTAGTTGTACTGACCCGTGAGGTTGTGGACGCGGCTGGCGGGTGGTTGGCCTTTGAGCGCGGTGTGTCCGCGGTGGTGATTGTAGGTGTGGAGCCACTGT
>NZ_JBVIPA010000058.1:0-42562 GCF_055578365.1 Streptomyces sp. NPDC033131 | reverse complement strand
CAACGGCTCCAGCTTCGGGCCCCGACGAGGAACTGACGCACCAGCAGCAGAAGTCACACCACAACTAACGATCAACTACTGGCGCAGGACACTAGGCGTGCGGGACGTGGCGAAGCGGATCGGCTCGCCTCCTCCGGAGAGAAGAGCGTCCCGATCGCCCACCTGTAACCCTGCGGGGACGTGTGCGGAGCAGGTGCTCCATCACGGCATCAGGTCCAAACTGTCGGACCCTGTGACCAGCGATTGCATCAAGGTCTCTTCTGGATAATCCGCCTCGGATCGATGTGCTCTACGCTGGCAGGCATGACCGCCATGACGCCCGCCCGCACCGAACCGGACTTGTCGTTCCTCCTCGACCACACCAGTCACGTCCTGCGGAGCAAGATGTCCGCCGCCCTCGCCGAGATCGGCCTGACGGCCCGGATGCACTGCGTGCTCGTCCACGCCCTGGAGGAGGAGCGCACCCAGATCCAGCTCGCCGAAATCGGCGACATGGACAAGACCACGATGGTGGTGACGGTGGACGCCTTGGAGAAGGCAGGTCTGGCCGAGCGCCGCCCCTCAAGTACGGACCGGCGGGCCAGGATCATCGCTGTCACCGACGAGGGCGCCCGTATCGCCGGACAGAGTCAGAAGATCGTCGACCGCGTGCATCGCGACGCCCTGGCGACGCTCCCCCAGGGGGACAGGGAGGTCCTCCTGCGGGCCCTGAATCACCTGGTCGACGACAGTCTGGCAACCCCCGTCGAGGCCCCGCGCACCGCCCGCCGGGCGCGGCAGTCCAGATAGACGGGGAAGCAGGGCAAAGTAAGTCCGAAAAAAATAGTCTGCAACAAAACTATCTGCTACGGTCTCTCCTGTCGCCTCAACTGACAGGAGAGACCGCATGTCTGCCGCATTCGACTCCGCGCCGTCGCCCGCTTCTCCCGCCGCCCAGCGCTCACGCCGGCTCGCCCTCGGAGTCATCGCCACCGGGATGCTGATGATCATCCTCGACGGCTCCATCGTGACCGTGGCGATGCCGGCCATCCAGAACGACCTGGGATTCACCCCCACCGGCCTCAGCTGGGTCGTCAACGCCTACCTCATCGCGTTCGGCAGCCTGCTCCTGCTGGCCGGACGTCTCGGTGACCTGATCGGTCGCAGGCGCATGTTCCTGGCCGGCACCGCCGTCTTCACCGCCGCCTCGCTGTTGGCCGGCGTGGCCACCTCGCCCGCCGTACTGATCGCCGCCCGCTTCCTCCAGGGCATCGGCAGCGCGATGGCCTCCGCCGTCAGTCTGGGCATCCTCGTGACGCTGTTCACCGAGCCCAGGGAGCGCGCCAGGGCCATCGCCGTCTTCAGCTTCACCGGCGCCGCGGGCGCGTCCATCGGCCAGGTCCTCGGCGGCGTACTCACCGACGCGCTCAGCTGGCACTGGATCTTCTTCATCAATCTGCCGATCGGCGTCGCCACCCTCGCGATCGCCGTCCGCGTCCTGCCCGGTGGCGTCGGTTTGGGCCTCAAGGCGGGTGCGGACGTCTTCGGCGCGGTCCTGGTCACCGCCGGTCTGATGCTGGGCATCTACACCGTCGTCAAGGTCGGGGAGTACGGCTGGACGTCGGGCCGCTCCCTCGGCTTCGGCGCCCTCGCCGCCGTACTGCTCGCCGCGTTCCTCGTCCGTCAGGCCACCGCGAAGAACCCGCTGATGCCGCTGCGGATCTTCCTCTCGCGCAGCGTCTCGGCCGCCAACCTGGTCCAGATCCTGATGGTCGCCGCACTCTTCTCCTTCCAGATCCTCGTCGCCCTGTACCTCCAGAAGGTCCTCGGATACGGCGCCGCCGAGACCGGCCTCGCGATGCTCCCGGCAGCCGCCGTCATCGGTGCCGTCTCCCTGGGAGTCTCCGCCCGTCTCAACGCCCGCTTCGGTGAGCGCAACGTCCTGCTGGCGGGCATCGTGCTCCTCATCGGCGTCCTCGCCCTCCTCGCCCGCGTCCCCGTGCAGGCCGGTTACGCCGTCGACCTCCTCCCGGTCATGCTGCTCGCCGCGGGCTTCGGTCTCGCGCTGCCGGCGCTGACCACACTCGGTATGTCCGGCGCGAGCGAGGATGACGCCGGTCTCGCGTCCGGCCTGTTCAACACCACCCAGCAGATCGGCATGGCCCTGGGCGTCGCAGTCCTGTCCACCCTGGCCGCCTCCCGCACCGAGAGCCTCGCGGCGGAGGGCCGGACGGCGGCCGAGGCACTGACCGGCGGCTACCGGCTCGCCTTCGCGGTGGGTGCGGGACTTCTGGCCGTCGCCTTCACCGTCGCCTTCACGATGCTGCGCCGCCCCGAGCGGCAGGACGCCCAGGAGCCGGCCACCGACACGCCGGCTCCCGCCCACGCCACCGCCGTCTGACCCGCCCTCTCCCCCACCCACACCCCGGCCGCCGAAAGGCTGATCCCCATGAGCGAGAACACCACCGCCGAGACCACCCCCGGCACCACCAGGAACGACGGCCCGGCCCCCCGGGTGCTCACCGACCAGGAGCTCTCCCAACTGCTGCGGCAGCAGCGGTTCGGCGTGCTCGCGAGCGTCAGGAGCACCGGCCACCCGCACCTGTCCACCGTCCTCTACGACTGGAACGCCGAGGAGCGCGTCCTGCGCGTCTCCTCCACCGCCGACCGCCTCAAGGTCCGCCAGCTGCGCCGCGACCCGCACACCTCACTGCACGTCAGCGGCCCGGACGTCTGGTCGTTCGCCGTCGCGGAGGGCGAGGCGGAGATAGTGGATCCGGCCGACGGGGCGGGCCCCGGCGAGCAGCCGCTGCCCGACCGGCGCGTGGTGATCCTGATCCGGGTCTCCCGCCTGTACGGGACCGCCCTGGACATCCCCGCCCAGGACTGAGGACCACTCAGTGCGTGCGCCCGGATCGCGGAGGGATCGATGTCAGCGCAGCGGAGCGGGGCTGCATGCCGAGGCCGTCACCTTCCAACCGCCCCGAGCCAGTGCGTCAGCGGGAAGTGCATGGATGCGGAATGCCGCCGCAGTCGACGTCCGCAGCCACCACCTGAGACTGCCGGTATCGCGTGTTCACGCTGGCAGATCTCGGACGTCGAGTTCAGCAGCGAACGCCAACGAGCCTGTCCCAGAGGCCTCCTGCCGGTCGGTCCTCGCGCGCCCGACCAGGTCCACGTCGCCCGTCTCCGCCACCTGCCAGGGCTCAGGAGGAATGAGGCGGGCCACTCCGCGTGCGTGATGAAGTGAAGCAACTGATGAATGGGCTGTCGACCAAGATCAACCTGTCCGCACGGAGTCGCGTGCTGGGCATCTCGCCAGGAGGGCGCGCTAGCTGCGCGGCCACCGGAGAGTGTGCCCACCGAGCGATATCAGCGGCGAGCCGGGCCCGCGCACCCCGTCCTCGTACCGCCAGTAGCTCAGGCCGACGGTCCCGCAAAGGAACCCGGCGAGGAAGCCCAGCGCCAGCGGGCCCACCGGGTTGGGGGCGCCCTCCTCGGCCACTTGCCCGCCGACCTCGAGGATCGCCACCCCGAACCCGAGCGCCACCGCTACCCCGGCCAGGCCCAGCACCAGCCACGCCCACCGGCGGCTCCTGGTCGCCGCGACACTGAGCACCTTGAACTTCAGCGGCTTCTGGCAGCTCCCGCATTCCAGCGCCTCCACCCGCCGGCCCTTCTCCGGCCGCTCGATGTCGATCGGATAGAGAGCAAACTGGCGGACGACATGGCTGCTGTGGATGTCCTTGGACACCATGTGCGCATATCTCAGACCTGGATACGGCCCCAATTCCCGCTTACTCATAGCAGCCTCCCTATATCAGATACCTGTCGGACCGTCCCGACCGATAATCGGTCAATCCTTGCCCCACCAGCTATTCCGTGGACCCACGGCCCGTCGGTCGCCGCATCCCCACATGCTCAATCTCCGTAACTCGGGGAGCGCAGGACGTCGTCCACGTCGAAGCTGAACGTCGGCGTCGGGTACAGCGGGTCGGGCACAGTCGTGGTGTCGGGCACGTCGTACGGGTCGGCGGTGGGCTTGCCCTCGGGGCTGCAGACGTTCGGCGCCGCTGGAGGCGACAGCTCGTACGTGGCCACCCGCTCGGTCCTGAATTTCACGTTCCCGCCGGCGATGTTGAGGCCCCCGGACTCGGTGCTGATCTGCTCGGGCAGTTCCTTGCTCTTGAGGGGCCTGCCGACGTACACCGCGACCAGGGCCCCCACGCAGACGCTGCGGTCGCCGGCGTAGAGCCTCTCCGGCGGTTTCACGAGGTGCTCCTTGCGTCCGTCGACGCGCAGCTCGGTCCGCTTCACGGAGTCCATGTCGAAGTAGTAGTCCGGCGGGGCCTCCGTGGCGCTGGTGGTGTGCCCTCCGGCGCCCGCCGAGCCGTAGGTGAGCTTCCAATACTCCACCTGAACGGTGACCGTTTCGCAGAGCGGGCCGGAGTAGCCCTCCATGCTCTCGTCGATCGTGACCGGGTCCTTGGAGGTGTCAACGCCTGCGGCGGGGACATCGGACGCGATTCGCATCCAGGACACGGCCTGTTTCGTCGTCCATTCCCCGTTGGGGTGGCAGCCCTTGGCGTTGGTCGGGTAGAGCGGGGAGGGCGTGGCCAACGGGGTGGTCGGGGCAGCGGTGGCAGTGCCGGTCACGGAGGGCCTGGCGGCCGATGCGTCGGTGCCGTCTCCGTCGCCCGAGCAGCCGGCCGTCAGCAGCGCGACGGCCGCCAGCAAGGCGGTGACCGGAGCGGCGGCATACGGAGCCGGCCGGTTACGTCCCGTCGGTGTGACGGCGCGGACCAGCCACCGTACCCGGTCTCCTGCAGACTCCAGCAACGTCATCATCCCGACCTGTACTCAGTGGCTCTACCGGTCGCGCACGGTTCATCCTCGATCAAGACCCTTCCCTAAGCGGACGCTGAAGAGATCAGTAGAACTACGCAATCGGCTACGTATGTTCGCCGGCCGCGGAGTTGCCGCAGTGGGATCCTCTCCACGGATCAGGCTTTGTGTCCCGGGGGTTGTCAGGTGTCGATGACGGGAGCGCGGCGTTCGTAGCAGCGGGCGAGGCGCTGGAAGGCGTTCTGCCGGGCGTGGGTTCGTTCGACGTGCCGGCGTCGGCTCGCCTGGATCGGCGTCTTCTCACCTTTTTGTGGGCGATCCGGCCGTGCAGACCGCGCTGATCGAGCAGGGGCCGTGTCTTGTCCGAGTCGTAGTCGGCGTCCAGGGCACGGCGATGTCGTTGGGCAGCGGGCCCAGGCCAAGTGCGCGGGACGGAGAGGTCCAAGAGCGACAGCTCACGACAGGCTAATTTGGGGGCACCCCAAAGCAGAGGAGAGCCCCGTGGGCAAGGTGGTCATGTACAGCTCGGTGTCGGTGGACGGCTTCGTCGCGGACGAGAATGACCAGCCCGGACCGCTGTTCGACTGGTTGTCCAGCGGTGACGTCCCGTTGGACGAGAGCGGCGAGGTGAAGGTGTCGCAGACGTCCTACGACTACACCCGGCCGTACTGGGACCAGATCGGAGTCACGATCGTCGGCCGCCACGTCTTCGACCTGACGGACGGCTGGGACGGGAAGCCTCCGGGCGGGATCGACCACGTGGTCGTCGTGACGCACCGGCCGATGCCTGAGGGCTGGGACCCCGAGGCGCCGTTTCACTTCGTCGACGGCGTCGAGGCAGCCATGGCCAAGGCGCAGGAGCTTGCGGGCGACCGCATGGTCGAGGTCGCCGCCGGCGACGTCGGTGGCCAGGTGCTTGCCGCGGGCCTGGTCGACGAGGTGCGCATGGACGTCGTACCCGTCGTGTTCGGGTCCGGCAAGCGCTACTTCGGGTCGGTCGACGCGCAGCACGTGTTGGAGGATCCTGACGTGGTGATTCAGGGCATCCGGGTGCTTCACCTGCGCTACCGGGTGCGCCGCTGACCGATCCGAGGCCGGTCGAGGGACCGGCGATGCGGTCGGAGGGCAGCGATGCGGGCAGAGTTCGGTTGCTGGTGAGAGAGACCCTGTGGGCGGGATGGCGGAAGACAAACGTTCGCGTGGCGAGGTTGCGCCAAGTGGCCATCGCACGGGGCGCGTTGCCGGTCCGCAGGTGGGAGTGGCCTTTGCCGCGGTCGAGGTCGGTTCGCAAACTTCGGTGCCACCGACGATGGCCCGACAGCTCCGACCCTCACCTCCTCGTCACCCGCAACACCGCAGTCGACGACTCCGGCCCGCCTGTCAGCGGCAGAGTGGTCCAGAAGCCCTTCAAACGGCTCGGCCAGCCGGCCGGCGTCCTGCGCGTGGACCGGATCTACGACAAAGCCCGCCAGACTGCGGACCCGGTGCCCGGCCAGAAAGCCAGGGCGGCAAGACCTGGATGAAGATCGACCTGAAGAAGGCAGTGCAGTCGCAGGGCGTGAGCGCCCAGTAGATCGGCGATCCGGCCCAGTCCGCCGCGTACGCCAAGGCGATCAACGACAAGGGACGTCACCAAGCTCGGTACCGAGAAGATCGACGGCGCCGACACAACGTACTACCGAGTCTGGGTGGACGTCGCCGGGTTGCCGGGCGGCGCTCAGATGCGCGAGCAGCTCGGCCCGACGCTGCCGATGCACGTCCGGCTCGATGACGACGGTCGGCTGCGCCGCCAGCAGATCGACATGACGATCAAGGCTCCGCCTCCGCCTCTGCCTCCGCCAGCGCCGAGCCGGGCACCAGCGCATGGCCTGAGCAGGTCAAAGTGACCATGGTGATGAATCACTCCGACTTCGGCACCGAGGTCGACGCCGAGGCACCACCGGCAAGCCAGGTGGCTGACGTGACGGACGAGGCCATCCGGCAGGGCCGGCAGCAGAGCTGATCAGCGCGAGGACGGACAGGCATGGGCGGCGGCCCGGACCATGTCTCGGGGCCGCCCCCGTGCGTGCCGCTCCACGGCTGCCCGGCACCGGCCACAACCACGGCCACGGCCCGGCCCCGGCCCGCCCGACCACATGAGGGACCGACCAGCCGCCCGATCCGTCGGCTCAGCCCAGCCGAGACCGCTCGATCCGGCGTGATCACCGCAGGGCGGGGCACGCGGTCTGAGCAGATGGAAGAGCGCGCAAGCCCTCGATCTCCAGGAGCCCATGATGGTCATCGCCATAGTCATCGCCGCGTGTGTCGTCCTTGCCGTGCTGGCCTTTCTCGTGCCTCGGCTGTCCCGGCATCCGCAGAACGGTGCCCAGCGTGGTCTCGGAGCCGGTTCGCGGGCCGGGGCCAAGGCACCCGGCCCGCTGGGACGGCTGTTGAGCAAGCCCTTCAGCTCCAGCTCCCGTGCTCTCGGCCGCAGCGGCTCCGCCGGACGCCGGGCCCGCGGCCGCCTTCCATTCTGAGTGCCGCAATGCTGTACGTGGACGTGGTGACCCGACGACGGCGCGTAGCCGGCGGCTCATGTTCGTCTGCGCCTCGTGCGGGCACCGTCCACCTCGGTGTCCGGGATTGATCGGAGACGGGTGATGTCACAGCACGACGACGCCTCACGACCGTACGAGGTCGACGAGACGCGGGTCGAGGAGGGCCTGCTCGACGGCCTCAGCGTGGACGAACGCCGGCCGGAGAAACCGATCCTCCTGGACGCCGACGGAAGCTCCGTGGACACATGGCGGGAAAACTATCCGTACGACCAGCAGGTCAAGCGGTACGAGTACGAGCGGACCAAGCGCGTCCTGCAGATCGAGCTGCTGAAGTTGCAGCGCTGGGTCAAAGAGACCGGCCAGCGGATCATCGTGCTGTGCGAGGGCCGCGACGCCGCCGGCAAGGGAGGCACCATCCAGCGGTTCACCGAGCGGCTCAACCCGCGCGGCGCCCGCGTCGTGGCGCTGGAGAAGCCGACCGAGCGGGAAGCGGGGCAGTGGTACTTCCAGCGCTACGCGGCACACCTGCCGTCCCGTGGTGAGATCGTCTTCTTCGACCGCTCCTGGTACAACCGGGCCGGTGTCGAGCGCGTGATGGGGTTCTGCACCGAGGCCGAGTACCGCGCCTTCCTTGAGCAGGCCCCGCTGTTCGAGGAGATGCTGACCAAGGACGGCATCCTGCTGGTCAAGTTCTGGTTCTCCGTCTCCCGCACCGAGCAGCGGACCCGGTTCGCGATCCGCCAGGTCGATCCCCTACGCCGCTGGAAACTCTCCCCCACCGACCTCGCCTCGCTCGACCTGTGGGACGCGTACACCGCAGCCAAGGTCGACATGTTCCGTGCGACGGACACGCCGCACGCCCCGTGGACGGTGGTGAAGAACAACGACAAGCGCCGCGGTCGGCTCGAGGCGATGCGCAGCCTCCTCGACCGCTGTGACTACCCCGCCAAGGACCACACGGCCGTGAGCAAGCCGGACCCGCTGATCGTGGGCGCCGCGAACACGCTGCTGGAGGCGGGCGAGGAACCCATCGACCTCTCCCCGACCCCGCTGGCCGGGCACGGACATGGCCCCGGAAACCATCCGACCGAGGCGGGCGGCGAGCGGGCCTGATCCACAGCGTGCGGCCTCGCCGCGTCGCTGCGGCTTACGCCGACGGGCGCGCAGCCGGTCACCCGACTCCGTTCCACTGCGGCCCGTGCCGTCCCGGCCTTCGCCCCTGACAGCAGGCGACAGGGGCCGACCTGCGCCGGCCCCGCTGGAGCTTCAGTCACAAGCGACCCTTTCGGGGTCGTCTGCCGGCGTGCCGACGCGGAGCCACCGGTAGCCGTAGGCGGGCAGGTCGACGCGGAACAAGCCGTCGGCGGGCACCCCGGAACCGCTGTGTCCCTCGTCGAGCAGGTCGGTCAACCGTCCGCCCGCTCCCGCCTCGCTCAGCTCCAGCCGTACGGTGAGGGGCCGGTCCGCGAAGTTGTGCACGGCCAGCACCGTGCCGTCGCCGGCGCGGCAGAGATGCGCCAGGACCGCGCGCTCCCCCGTCTCCACCAGGTGGTGCTCGCCCCAGGCCAGTTCGGGTGCCTCCCGGTAGCGTTCGATGAACAGACGCATGCGGCTGAGCAGTGAGCCGGGGTCGCGGCTCTGCTCGTACACGTTGATCTTCTGGGGTCCGAATGCGCCCTCCACCAGTGGGTTGGGGAAGGCCTCCGGCTCTGCGGTGGAGAACCCCGCGCCCTTCTCCGGGGTCCATTGCATCGGGGTACGAACGGCCTGACGTCCCTCCGCGGCCAGGTTCTCGCCCATGCCGAGCTCCTCGCCGTAGAAGAGCACAGGGGTGCCCGGCAGGGTGAACAGCAGGCTGTAGGCGAGTTCGATGCGGCGCCGGTCGCCGTCGACCATGGGCGGCAGCCTGCGACGCAGCCCCCGGTCGTACAGTTGCATGTCCTTGTCCGGGCCGAACGACGCGAACACCTCGGCCCGTTCGTCGTCGCTGAGCTTGTCGAGGGTGAGTTCGTCGTGGTTGCGCACGAACATGGCCCAGTGGGCGTCGTGCGGCGCTGCGGGGCGGTCTCGTAGCGCGGCGGCCAGCGGCCGGGCGTCCTGGCGTGCCATCGACAGGTACATCTGCTGCATCGCGACGAAGTCGAAGCACATGGTGAGTTCGTCGCCGCGGTCGGAGGAAGGGTCGCCGAAGAAGCGGGCGGTGGCGTCGTAGGGCAGGTTGACCTCGCCGAGCAGGACCGACTCGCCGTTGCGGCGGCCGAGGAAGGCACGCAGGTCGGCGAGGTACTCGTGCGGGTCGGGCAGCTCCCCCGCGTCGCTCTGTCCGTCGGTCTCCAGCAGGAAGGGCACGGCGTCGACCCGGAAGCCGGACAGCCCGAGTTGCGTCCAGAACCCCATGATGCGGGCTATCTCGTCGCGGACCTCGGGGTGGGCGACGTTGAGATCGGGCTGCTGCCTGTAGAAGCGGTGCAGATAGTACTGGCCGCTGCCCTCGTCGTACTCCCACAGGCTGTCCTCCGCGTCGGGGAAGACCACGCCCTGGGGGCCGTCCTCGGGGGGCTCGTCCCTCCAGACGTACCAGTCCCGGTGGGCGGAGTGCCGGCTGGAGCGGGCGTCCCGGAACCAGGGGTGGTCCACGGAGGTGTGGTTGACGACCAGGTCGGCGATCACGCGGATGCCGCGGTCGCGTGCGGTGCGGACGAACTCGGCGAAGTCGCCGAGGGTGCCCAGGCGTGGGTCCACCCCGTAGAAGTCCGTGATGTCGTAGCCGTCGTCGCGCTCCCGCGTCGGATAGAAGGGCATCAGCCACACGCAGGTCACGCCGAGCCGCACCAGGTGGTCGATACGCTGCGTGAGTCCGGCGAAGTCACCGATGCCGTCACCGTTGCCGTCCTGGTACGTCTCGACGTCCAGGCAGTACACCACCGCGTTCTTCCACCAGAGGTCGGACGTGCGTGTCAGACGCATCGGTACTCCTTCGCCGTGGCGGGGATCGGGCGGGTCACGTGGAGTTGCGGCAGTACCTCGGCCCCGAACGCGTCGATGAACGCGCTCTGTTCGCGGCCGACGTGGTGGAGCATGACCGCGTCGAAGCCGAGGTCGGCGTACTCCTGGAGCCGGGCGGCGTGCCGGCCGAGGTCGCTGGAGACGTCGACCGTGCGCGCCACCTGCTCGGGAGTGACGTGCTCACTGACGATGTCGAACAGTTCCGCGGAGTCCAGGTCCCAACTGACCGGCGGCGCATGCACGTTGGTCCGCCACTGGTCGTGCGCGAGCGCCATGGCCTCGTCCTCGTCGGGCGCCCAGCTCAGGTGCACCTGGAGGTGGAGTGGCCCACGGCCGCCCGCGTCCCGGTACGCGGCGCCGATCTCGCGCAGGCGTTCGCGCGGGCCGTTGACCGTGATCAGACCGTCGGCCCACTCGGCGCACCAGGCCGCGGTCGCGGTACTGCACGCGGCTCCGATCAGGGGCGGTACCTCGGGCGGAAGCGTCCACAGCCGGGCCCGGTCCACGGTCACCAGCCCGTCGTGGCTGACCTCCTCACCCCGCAACAGCGCCCGGATGACGTCGACGCACTCCCGCAGCCGCGGGGTACGGGCGTCCTTACGGGGCCAACCCCCGCCGGTGATGTGCTCGTTGGACGCCTCTCCGGTGCCGAGCGCCGCCCAGAACCGGCCCGGGTTCATGGACGCGAGCGTGGCGATCGCCTGGGCGACGACTGCGGGATGGTAGCGCTGGCCGGGCGCGTTCACCACGCCGAACGGCATCTGGTCGGTGGCCTGGAGGGCGGCCCCGAGCCATGACCAGGCGAAGCCGGACTCCCCCTGGCGCACACTCCACGGCGAGAAGTGGTCCGAGCACATGGCGGCCGTGAAGCCCGCCTGTTCCGCACGTACTACGGCATCGAGCAGATCCGCGGGCGGGATCTGCTCGTGCGAGGCGTGTAACCCGTAGACAGTCATGGCAAGCGACTACCCCCCGAAGCGCCTCTCAGGGGCCAGACGGCGGTGGTTCGTGAGCAAGCCCAGGGTGTGCTCGACGGTCCACGGGCGGGGCAGGACTGTGAACGCTGCGATGGTGGGGTCGCGGCGGACGATGTGCATGTCGTGCGGGAGAAGACGTGCTCGACGCGTGCGCGGACTTTGCAGAGGGCGGTGTTGTCCTCCTCCTCGCCCTTCAGCAGTGCCCGTCCGGGCCGTTTGCGATGCGGGACGATCAGACCGGTGCTGATGCAGGCACCGTCGCCGAGCACGGTCACACCGTGGCAGCGGACCGCTGGACAGCCGCCTGGGCGGCGCCCGCGCACGGTACGACCAGGGCGGGCACGCACGGCTCCTGGTCACACTGCCCGGCCTCATCGCCGACGCGCACCACGCCGTCGCCTCCCGCCGCAACCTCGACCAGGCCCGGCTGTCCGCCGTGAACAGCCTCGCCTCCGCCGTGCTCATCAAGCTCGGCTCCCACGACCGCGCCCGGCTCACCGCGGACCGCGCCCGCACCTGGGCCGAGATCTCCGGCTCCCCGCTCGCAGCCGCGGCCGCAGCACGGGAACTGGCCTCGTGCTGCGCCACCAGGACCAACACTGCGCCGCTCAACGCCTGATGTCCTCGGCAACCGACGGCCTCGAGGCGAGCGGGCTGCGCACCGAGGCCGCGGCCGCCGCCTACACGCAGATGCTCTGCACCGTGGCCTACACCGCCGCCCGAGCCGGGCAGCGCAGCGAGGCCCTGGCGATGACCGAGGAGGCCCGCCGCGCCGCCCGCCGACTGCCCCACGCCGCTCCACTGGGCCGCCTCTTCGCCATCAGCCCGGCCGCCGTCGACCTGTACGCGGTCGTCGTGCACTGGGCACTCGGCGACGCCGGCGCCGCCCTGGACGCCGGGAAGAACCTCAGGCCCCGAGCAGTTCCCGACCGCCGAGCGCAAGGCCCGCCCGGGCACCGGCATGGCGCGCGCCTGGTGGGCCTGGCAACGGCCCGAGCGGACGGCCCGCACCCTGTTGGACGCCTACTGGGCCAGCCCCGGCGAGGTCCGCGACCGGCCCGCGATCCGCCACATCGTCACCGAGCTCGCCGAGCGGCACCCGCGCACCACCGGCGTACCCGAACTACACGCCGCAGTGACAGGGGCCATCTGACGCCCGGCGACGCCCTTGCCACAGGGCGGGCGCGCAGACCGACAGAAGCCGGGGCGCTGCGGTCGAGTCCTTCTGCCTGCGACTGTGCCCCGGCCTCTCACCGGCCGACCCGTCGCGCATGAAGCGCGGGACCTCGGCATCCATCTCGAGGCCCTGCGCGTCCGGGTCCGCCGGGCCGAGACGGACCGCGGCCAGAAACGTGACCCGAGTCAGGAACGCCCCCTCCGTCCCGGAACGTGATCCTCCACCCAGGCCCCGGGACATCTGCAGCGTCGCCCCCCTGCGAAATCGCAGAACCTGACTGTCTGCCTCCCCCTGCGGACCATCCGTCGGCGGGCTCTCCGGTACGTGGTCCTCCAGCAGCAGGGCTGCGGTTGGTGCCGTGGCCGGGCTGATGGCTCATCAACCAACGTTGCTGAACGGGAAAGCGCCGGGCTCCTCTGGTGTACACCCGCCTACACAGAACCTCCACCATTGAGCTCTGTGCGTATTACAGTTTTCTTGCGTGACTCGTGACTCGGTGTCGCGTAAGGACGGATGGGGGCGGGATTCTCCGCATGCCCAAGGTGCGCCGTGGGGGGCTTTGTGCAGGACATGATCAAGGGTTCGAATGTGGCCCTGTCGGACCTGAGCGACAGTGTTGGTTCAGTGATCGTCAGTCTGGATTGGATCAGCCCTACCGGCGACGGCGACGCGGATGTGTCGGTCCTGCTGCTGGACGCGACCGGCAAGGTGCGCAGCGACAACGACTTCTACTTCTACAACCATCCGGTGGCCGTAGATGGAAGCGTGCAGCTTCTGGGCAAGACGCCGACGGCGGACGGCAGCGAGGACCGCATCAGCTTTGACCTCACGGCGGTGCCGTCCGAGATCGGCCGGATCGTCGTCGCCGCGAGCAGGTACGACGCAGCCCGCTTCGGTGAGTTGGACGACGTGCGGATCACGTTGGCCGACGCGGCCGGTGAGAGCCTCCTGCGGTTCGCCGTCGATGATGCCGACTCCGTGACGGCGGTCATTTTCGGTGAGCTGTACCGGCGGGGAGAGGAATGGAAGTTCCGTGCCGTCGGGCAGGGATACGAAACCGGTCTTGCCGGGCTGGCGGCGGACTTCGGAGTCGATATCGAGGACGACGCGGCCGCGCAGGCGCAGGCGGAGGCGGCACTCGACGGCACCGAAGGCGACGTGCAGACGGATGTGACGGGTCCGGCACCGATCGAAGAGCCGGCCCCTCCTGTGACGCTGGAGGCCATCCCTGCTCCTCGTGGGCCTGGGGACGAGGTCGTGGAGTCGAAGAAGTCCGCCACTCGTCCTCGCACCGCGAAGAGGAAGGTCACCCTTCCCAAGACGGTCAAAAGAACTCTGGCGGAGAACGACTCCTGGAAGCAGGCCAGGCTTTTCCCGGTCTCGATGCTCAAGAGCGACCGGGACCGTGAGATGCGCGCCACCTCGGTGCTGCTGGCGGTGATGGCGCAGGTTCCGGAGTTCAGCAGGAGACTCACCGCCGGGTTCGGGGCTCCGGCGGGCCGCATGGAGACTTTCACCGAGGTCTCCCTGCCTCATGGTGACAGTCCGCGGCGCCCGGACGGGGTGATCCGCGTGGAGCGGGCCGGCAAGTTGTGGACCGCGCTGGTCGAGACGAAGACCAACGGCAACGCGCTCAAGGCCGACCAGGTGCAGGCGTACATGGACATCGCCGCGCGCCGCGGTTACGAGGCCGTGATCACGCTGACGAACGATGTCGCGCTGGAGGGAAGTCCGCTCGTCGACGTCAAAATCGACAAGCGGCGCAAGCACAAAGTGGCCCTCTGGCATCTGTCCTGGGCCGAAGTCGCCTACCAGGCGCAGATGTTGATCCGGCACGAGGGAGTGAGCAACGCGGCGCACGCCTGGCTTCTCCAGGAACTGCTGCACTACCTGCAGCACGAGAACTCTGGCTGCCACGGCTTTCAGAACATGGGCCCCGCCTGGGTCCCCGTGCGCAACGGGATCGACGACGAAACTCTCTGCCAGGGTGATGCACAGGCGCTGGAGGTGGTCGAGAGCTGGGAGCGGCTCATCCGCCAGGTCTGCCTCAGGCTGGGCGGCGAACTCGGACAGAAGGTACTGCCCGTTCAGCGCGCCAAGCGTGGAACAGACCCCAGGGAACGCCGGAACCGGCTCGCCGACCAGCTCTGCCTCGACGGACGACTTCAGGCGGAGCTGCGCATCGACGGCAAACCCGGCGTCCTGGCCATCAGCGCCGACCTGCGCACCGGCAAACTGCGCACGTCCATCGAAATCCCAGACCGCGAGCAGGGCTACCCCCTGAGCTGGGCCAAGCGACTCGTCCGACGCCTGGCCGAGGCACCGGCAGACCTGCACGTCGAAACCCTCCTCGACAGCGAAGTCGGAGGCCCGCGCGGGACATTGGAGCGGCTCCGCCCCGAACCGGCGGACCTGCTCCCCAAGGACAACGGCGCCCGGATCACGGGGTTCCGCCTGTCCCTGCTCAAGAGCATGGGAAGCGGCCGCGGCAACGCCGAGTCCGGCTTCATCCGCAGCGTCGACGACGCCGTGCACCGCTTCTACACCACCGTCGTGGTCCCACTGGACGCCCCGACAGCACGACGAGCACCGTCCAAGGAGCGCGCGACGGCGGGATGATGCCTGGGCACAGTCGGCAGCAACGCCATCCCCCGCCCTCACGCGAGACCGTCCTCCTGCACAGGCCCGCACTCAGCCTGACTTCTGCAGGGGGACGCTCGCTCGCGTACCCCCCACCCCGGCGCCTCGCCACCCGTTACTCTCCGGTCAATCAGACCAAGCGCACTCTCGGCAGTCCCATAGCAAGACGCCGCTGCACCTGCTCGGAAGCTCAGGGCACCACCATGGAGGAGTGATCTCGACGAACGGCATTGAGCGCGCCACGGCCATCAGTCTGACCAAGATGCAGGAGAGGGCACCTGATCTGATCAGTCTGTACAAGGCGGCGGGTACCAGCGTGCGCACGCATGGGCTGCAGGACGTGCAGGCGGCGGTCTATCTCGTGCTGGACCGCTCCGGGTCGATGCGGCCCTACTACCGAGACGGCACCATGCAGCACCTGGCTGAGCAGGTTCTGTCGCTGTCGGCTCACCTCGATGACGACAGCACCGTTCCTGTGGTGTTCTTCTCTACCGACGTCGACGGATCCACGGACCTGACGCTCAGCGGATACCGCGGCCGAATCAACAAACTGCACGAAAACCTCGGTCACATGGGACGCACCAACTATCACTGGGCCATGGACGAGGTCATCGACCACTACATGGAATCCGGCAGCCATTGCCCCGCCCTGGTCATCTTCCAAACCGACGGCGGCCCCACCAGCAAGTTCGCTGCCGAACGCTACTTGTGCAAGGCCGCTCGCCTTCCCCTGTTCTGGCAGTTCATCGGCTTCGGCGACCCCGACGACAACGAGTTCGCCTTCCTGCGCAAGATGGACACTCTCGCCGTCCCGGCCCGCCGCATCGTCGACAACGCAGGCTACTTCCACGCCGGCCGCACCCCGCACAGAATCCCAAACCACCAACTCTTCGACCAGCTACTGCAAGAATTCCCGGACTGGCTGGCCGCCGCCCGCACCGCCGGCATCCTGCAGTAGAACGTCCACGGCTACTCCAGCACCGGCACGCCGACGGCCACCGCGAGCTGGTGGTGTGGGAGTGGGACCGGCTGGCGTTCGAGCGGCTGCAGCAGCGGCTCGCCCGGCGCGGGGCACTGCCGCTCAGGCGGCGCCGGAGTGGCCGGCGCCCTTCGTGGCCTTCGACCCGGTCCGTCGAAGGGACGACCTGACTGGCTGGCCGTACGCCCGGCGACGTGCGGCCTGGGAGACGCTGTTCGCGGAGCGCGGCCTGACCGCGCCGTGGGTGCTGTGCCCGTCGACGACCGACCCGGCCGGGGCGCGGGAGTGGCTGTCGTGGACGGCGGCCAGGGTGGAGGGACTGTGCTTCAAGCGGCTGGACGAGCCCTGGCTCGCGTGCTCCTGTGAGGAGGAGGTGGAAGCGGGGCCGGTAGATCAGCCGGGACTTCTCGCCGGGCCCGCATGCCCGACACGCCCAGGGCGGCGGAGTAGGCAGCCGGATCACCTACTGCCGCAGCGTCAAGTGCCCGAAGTGCCCGAAGATGACGCAGCAGCAGCTCGCGGATGCCGCGGGTGTGTCGCTGGGGTCATTCGCAAGATCGAACTGAGAATGCCCAGCACGTCAGCCTGAGACGTCACACCCGCGCCGACTGCACGGTCACCGAGCTGAAGCTGAAGCTGACGGACGAGGGGAGGCCCGTCGTGTGCCGACGGAGGACTTCGGCATCGAGGCGCCCAAGGGGCTGACGCTACTGAGGTGAGGGCGGCCGGGCCGTGGTGGCGTCCTCGCCCACCCGGGCCTCGAAGCACTCCCGTTCGCCGTCGGCCGACGCGGGCCGGAAGCAGGCCCGGACGGTGCTACCGGGACGGACCTCGGTCATCTCGGTATAGACGAAGGTTGCCGCGTCGTCCTTGTTCCTGATGTGCACGCCGTGGGTCGGGCCGCCTGCCGTGACGTCCACCCGGTCGCCGATCTCGGTCCCCCAGGTCCGGACCCAGCTCGCACCGCACTTCTTGCTGTGGCGCAGCTCGACGTGGGCGCCGGTGGCCGTGCGATACGAGGCGAGGGTGTCGGGGCCGATGCCGCAGATCAGGCGCATCGGGTCCCGGCCCTCGCAGGCGGCTCCGTGGCACTGGGGAGCGAGGGAGAACGGCACGGAGGCCGGTAGCGGCTCGGCCTGCTGAGCCTCCGAGTCCGGCAACAGGAAGAACAGCAGGACCGCAACACCACCGACGATCACGGTGTACGCCGACGCCAGCACCACCAGCAGCCTGCTCCCGCCAAGTCGCCGCCGCCCAGTCCCGGCGGGCGGCGGCGACTCCTGAGGATGTGGCCACGGCGACTCGTCCGCGGGAGGAGTGGGTGCGAGGGCCACCGCGCGTCCGCTCCAGTGCGACTCGGCGATCTCCCACAGGGCCAGCAGCCGCCCGTCCGGTTCGTTCGCGAGCCGGCACAGCTCACGTACGGCCTGGCGAGGAGGCAGGCTCTTTCCGTTGAGGTAACGCTCCCACGAGGACTTGCTGTACGCCGTCCGCTCCGCCAGCGCCGCCAGGCTCAGCCCCGCGCCGGCCCGCAGCTCCCGCATCGCCGCGACCAGCCGAGTGTGTTCCGGGCTCACTTCGGATCGGCCTCCCGTAGGGCCTGCCAGGTGGGCGGGTCGATGACTCCGTTCACGACCAGCCCGTTCCGCTTCTGCATGCGCTCGACCGCTCGTCGCGTCTTCGGGCCGAAGATGCCGTCGATCTCCCCCGGCGCAGTGCCCGCCCGGCGCAGCAGGCACTGCGCCTCGGCAACTTCGAGCCCGACGTGGGTGTTGGACAGGAGGATGTCCGCGGTCCGGCTCAGGCCCGCGTACCAGCGGCCGTCACGCTGCTCAAGGCGGCAGGTGTAGATGACTGGCACCAGCGACTCCGACACGGTGGCCGGGGCCGTCGCGACAGCATCGCTGCGGTCCGCGAGCTGGGCACGGGCCTCGGTGAGCCGCATGGCCAGCAGGAGTGCCGCGGAGACGGACAGCACCGTGACCACGGCTCCCGCCGTGACCGCGGCGCGCAGGTGGCGCCCGTACGGCTGCTGCTCCGTGGGGGTGTGTGCCGGTGCCGCGGCGAAGCTCTCGGCGGCGTCGGTGGTAGCCGCCCGTCCCTCCGCCCAACGTTGGGCGGCGATCTCGTGCATCACCAGCAGCCGGGCCGGATCGTCACCGCCGACGCGGGCCATCTCCTCGACGGCCGCCCGCGGGGGCAGAGACCTGCCGTTCAGATATCGCTGCCACGACTTCGCGCTGTACCCCGTCTTCGCGGCCAGTTGCCGCGTGCTCAGTTCGCTGTGGTCCTTCAGCCTGCGCAGTCGCACGACCAACTGGTGGACGTGTGGATGCAGTTCTGCGGGCAGTTCCTTCCAGCGCGACACGCTTCCCCCCACTCGCGTTCGGGACCGCAGGCCCGGCCCCCGTGTTCCGGCCTCATTCTGCACCAGCTGTCGCAGGAACCCCGCGCTGCTGCGATCCCGTCCTGGTCGCGGAATTCAGCCATCCCCCTCTCGTCGCAGTCCCGCCGCATGGACTCGGCGGCGGAATCTCCGCAGGTCAGCTCAGCGACCTGTGCAAGGACGGGGGCCTGGCCCACTGACGTCGACATCCAGCAGCTCCTGCGGCCCGCTATCGCGTCCCTGGCGGTGGATCATGCGGACGTAGAGACCACCTACCGGCGGCTTGTCGAGCGCATCGAGAAGGACAATCGAGGCGAAGGTGCACGCGGGCAACTGGCCGAGTACATCGGCAACCCGAGCCGGGCTCGCCACAACACGCGGATGCAGCATCGCATCAGCCGCCGCATGCTGTACATCTGTTCGCGTGACGCCGACGGATGACCGCCAGTTCCCTGCCCCACTTGCCGCTGCCATGGCGGTCCGGCTCGACCGCATCGGCGAAGACGATGTCGACTTCGAGCCCTTCGAGGCTTTCCTGACTGCCGATGAGACAACCGACTGGTTCCGGGCGTGGACCGGCAACGGAGAGCTGAACGGCGACGCCTTCCGCGTGTTCGGCCAAGATGGCACCGGCGGATTTGCCGCGTTCTGGCTGATCCACCCAGGTCGAGCACTGACCGAGCAGCCCGTCGTCTTCCTCGGCTCCGAAGGAGAGACAGGCGTCGTCGCCCGCGACCTGGGCTCCTTCCTGTGGTTGCTGGCCGACGGCTTCGGCCCATGGGAAGCAGCCACCTCATACGAGCCCGAGCCCGACTGGGTCCCACACCCCAACCGCGAACTGGCCGCCATCGCGGAACAATTCGCTCCACTCCATCGCGCGGCAGCAGCTGTCGTGATTGAGCAGGCCATGCGAGAGTTCCCCGACTTCGACGACACCATGATGGAACTCTGCCGCTGAACCCGATCGCCTGAGATCCAGAGGCTGATCGGCCAGATCGCTTGAGACTGGGGCCACATCACCGGAGACGAAGATGGCGTCATGTGACCTGCACGGGTGTCGCAGACCCAAGATGTCTCAGGCGACGCGCCCTCCGTGGACGAGACGCGTTCGCCGCCGCTAGTTCGGGGAGCCGAAGAGGGAAACAGGCCGCTCTCCCGTCGGCGCGGCACAGATGACCTTCGCGAGTGAAGCAGATTCAGCGGGCCGCTGGTGCGGTCGCGGCTCAGCGGCGCGTGACGCCCTGGGCGGCCCCCTCGAGTTCGGTACCCAGGAATTCCGGCTCGTCGTCTGCTCGTGATCCTTCCCGTACCGCACCCCACCTTCATAGATCTTTCTCGAATCACCGGACGCGACCACTTGCCATCGACCGACGACCACCATATGGTCGTACGCGCATTAGACATACGAACGTAAGACATACGAGCGTACTTCAAAACCAAGGGAGCTTGTGATGGCGACAACTCGGCCGGTGGCACTCGTGACAGGTGCGTCCACCGGAATCGGAAAGGCGGCCGCCCTCGCGCTCGCCGCAGCGGGTTTCGAGACGGTGGGAACGAGCCGGAAGACGTCGGGAGCCGACCGTCGCGACGGCGTGACGTTCCTCGCCCTCGACGTGGGCAGCGACGATTCGGTCGCTGCCGCGGTCGAGCAGGTGATCGAGCGATTCGGGCGGATCGACGTCCTCGTCAACAACGCGGGCATCGGCTCCTCGGGCGCCGCCGAGGAGAACTCCCTCACGCAGGCCCAGCGCCTCTTCAACATCAACGTCTTCGGTGTGATGCGCATGACCAAGGCAGTTCTCCCGCACATGCGCGCCCAGGGAAGCGGGCGCATCATCAACATCTCGTCCGTCCTCGGGTTCCTCCCCGCGCCCTACATGGCCACCTACTCGGCGTCCAAGCACGCGCTCGAGGGGTACACCGAGTCCCTGGACCACGAGATCCGCGAGCACGGAGTCCGGGCCCTCATCGTCCAGCCGGGCGGCACCAAATCCGCCTTCGAGGCGAACACCGTCGCACCAGACATGCCCATGCACATCTACGCCGAGCAGCGGCGCATCGCCGACAAGCTGGCGGTGGCGGTCAACGAGGACGGTGACGAGCCCGACGTCGTCGCGAAGGCGATCGTCGCCGCCGCCACCCACTCGAAGCCGAAGGTGCGCTACACCGCCGGCCGGCAAGCCCGGCTCGTCAGCGCGGCGCACCGCATCCTTCCCGCCGGGGTCTTCGACGGACAGATCCGCAAGACCAACAAGCTCCCCGGCTGAGATCTGGCCGCGCAGCTGACGGATTCGGCCGCGCTGGACGACGTTATGTGACCTGTACGGCGCCTCATACCCAAAAGGTCTCAGACGGCGCACCCTCTGCAGACGAGACGCGTTCGCCGCCGCTGGTTCGGGGAGCCGAAGAGGGAAACAGGCCGCTCTCCCGTCGGCGCGGCACAGATGACCTTCGCGAGTGAAGCAGATTCAGCTGGCCGCTGGTGCGGTCGTCGACTCGGCGGTGAGAGACGCCCTGCGGGTTCGGCTTGCGTCCACCCGACCACCGCAGCCGCTACGCCACCGTCGTCACGTCCGACCGGCGCCCCGGTCAGGCGAGCGAGTTCAAAGGTGCCGTCCGGCCCTGCCTGCCCGCTCTCCTCGCACGCGCGGCACACCGACCCGACCAGGACGGCAGCCCGGGGCGCAAACCCCGGCTGCCATGAAGGAACACATCGTGCGGTACACCAAAGAGCACAAGCAGGAGACCCGGCAGCGGATCATCGCGACGGCCGGCCGCCGGCTCAAGCGCAACGGCATCGACGGCTCCGGAGTCGCCACGCTCATGAAGGACGCGGGCCTGACCAACGGCACCTTCTACGCCTACTTCCCCTCCAAGGACGAACTCGTCACCACCGCGGTCGCCGACCAGATGCGCACCCAGCACGAGAACATCGTCGCCCAGGCGGCACCCGGCCGCGCCGGCCTCGAACAGATCGTGCGCTGGTACTTCTCCCCCGAGCAGCGCGACAACATGGAGGACGGCTGCCCCAACGCCGCCCTGCTCGAGGAGATCGCACGCTCCACCGATCCCACCAGGCAGGCCTACACCGACGGCGCGCTCGTCCTCATCGACGGCTTCGCCGCCCGCCTTGCACCCCACGACCCGCCCTCGGCGCGCCTGAAGGCACTTGGCCTCCTCGGCATGCTGGCCGGGACACTGCAACTCTCCCGCGCCCTGACCGACCGGCAACTCGCCGACCAACTCCTCGAACAGGGCATCCGCAACGCCCTGGCACTGCTGGATGCCGAGCAGCACAACTGAACAGGCCATCCGCGTTACCGATCAGGAGCAGTCGCACGATCCGCACGCCGGCGTATCCGCCGCGCTACGGACGCCGTCGAGAAGTGGGCAACGGGTGATACCGACGTCTCACTGCCCGATCCCGTCCGCGAGAGTCTCACGCAGCGCGCGCCGGCCCTCCCTCGTCGGTGTCGCACCGGCTTCACAACCGTCCCCAATCCCGACGCCGACCACCCGCCGGGTGGCAGACGATTCCACACCCCCTCGACGAGGGGAAAGAACGAGGACCCGATGAGTGCCTTCCACCCCGATCTCAAACGAGGTCGCTTCCTCCCCAACGTGTCCTACGGACGTCTGTCGTCGCGCCTGGTGCGGAGCGTGAAGTGGCGCGCGACCGATCCAGGTCCGGACGTCACGGTCCAGGAGATCGTCGTGCCCGGGCCCCAGGGCGCACCGTCCGTCTCGCTGCGCGTCTTCCAGCCCACCGGCCTGAAGACAGCGGCTCCGGCGCTGCTCTGGATCCACGGAGGCGGGCTGATCTTCGGAGCTCCCGAGCAGGACGACCGTACGAACATCGCCTTCGCCCGCGAGCTCGGCATCACCGTCGCCGCGGTCCGCTACCGGCTGGGCCCTGACCATCCCGCGCCCGCCGCGGTCGAGGACGCCTACGCCGCACTGCGCGGCCTTGTCGAACGAGCGAGCGACCTGCACATCGACATCGACCGCATCGCGATCGGCGGTGCCAGCGCGGGCGGCGGACTCGCCGCCGCCCTCGCCCTGCTCGCCCACGACCGGGCCGAGATCCGCCCCGTGTTCCAACTGCTCCTCTACCCCATGCTGGACGACCGCACGACGACGAGAACCGACCTTGACACCCTCAAGGTGCGCCTCTGGACGCCCAAGAGCAACCGCTACGGCTGGTCGTCCTACCTCGGCGACGCCGTCGCCGGCCCGGGCGTCTCCCCGTACGCGGCCGCAGCCCGCCGCGAGGACCTCACCGGTCTTCCTCCGGCCTGGATCGGCGTCGGCACCCTCGACCTCTTCCACGACGAAGACGTCGCCTACGCGCGCCGGCTCAGCGACAGCGGCGTCCCCTGCGACCTCGACGTCATCCCCGGCGCCTTCCACGGCTTCGACCTCGTGCTGCCCAAGGCCGAAATCTCGCGGGAGTTCTGGCGCCGGCAGGCACGAGCGCTGAAGGCCGCACTGTGGGCCGACCGAAACTGAAGGCAGACCGACGCGCAGTTCGCGGCGGGAGCACCCCGCCCGCCGCGCTACCGGTAGGCGGGGTGCTCCTGAAGGACAGCTCCCACGGCACCGCTGGACGGCGGCCAGGTCGTCGGTGACCACTTCAGCGCGCGTAGGGTCGGCAACACGGTCTCAGCGTTGAGGAGGCAGGCCTTTACTGCCGACCCCCTTGAAGCGCCAAGCTACAAGCGCCCAGAGTCCGCCCAGGATGACCAGACCGACCCAAGCTTCGGTCATCCCTTGTGCCACTATCAGGTAGATCAGGAACAAGACACAGGGGACACTGGCAATGGTCGCCCACCTCAGGTTCCTACGGGTTCTGTCGGCGTGGGTGAAGCTCTCCGGCCCCATGCTCATTCCTCCGTATCCGTAGTACCGGTGAGAGGGCTGTGCCCCCTCTCACCAGCAGGTCAGTCGCCCTTGATGGCGCCTGAGACGATTTCACCGGCGTAGAAACCGACACCGGCGCACACGGCCGGAGCCGCTGCCGCTCCCACTCCTGTTCCGGCAGTCAGCGCTCCGCATGTGAGTCCGGCTGCGGTGCCGACGGCCCAGCCGGCAACGCTCGCCCACGCCGCACGGCTGTCGCCCTGAAAAGCGGCGATTCCTGTATTGATCAGGTCGCTTCCCTTCCCGAGTCCTTCAAGGACGCCTCCGATGCTGAGAAGTCCTGACGGGTCGGCTTTGTTGATGGGGTCGCCGCCCGCGTACAGGTAGGGGTTGGTTTCCTGGCCCGAGGGGTCGGGCTGGGTGAAGCGGCCGAGCTGGGGGTCGTAGTAGCGGGCGCCCATCTTGTACAGGCCCGTCGGGTCCAGGTAGGCGCCGCTGTAGCGGAACGGCTGGGGGACCGCCTCGGTCGGTGTCGTGCGCGGCAGGCCCGTCGGACCGTAGGCGTAGGTGTGTGTGCGCTTGCCCGCGTCGTCGACCAGGCCGAGCACGTTCCCCGTGCCGTCGGTGAGGTAGTAGTAGGACTTCCCCCCAGTTGTCATGGAGTTCAACGTGCCCGCCGGTTCCCGGATGAATCCGGTGTCGACGCCACCGGTGGTCGTGGATGCCAGCCCGAGTGCCGTGTGGTGGAACCACGTCGAACCCAGCTTGGTGCGCTCGGAGTTGTCGGTTCCCGCGTGCACCAAGTCGTAGGTCGAGCCGTTCGCGGTCAGGCCGGACAGCTGGCTGTAATCGGTCCAGGTCTCGCTGGTGCGGCGGGTGGTGGCGGTGCGGCCGCCGGCGGTCTCGTTGCCGAGCTTGTCGTAGGACCAGCCGGTCGTGGAGCCGTTCTGCGCGGTCAGCTCGAGTGCGTCGTTGTAGGTCCAGGTGGCGGTGGCGGGGCAGGTGGAAGCGGTGCCGTCCTGGGTGGTGAGGTTGCCGGCCTGGTCCCAGCAGTACAGCCAGGAGGCCGCGCGGGCACCGGCGGAGTCAGTTTCGAGGGCGTACCGGAGCCGGTCCTGGGTGTCGTACTGGTAGGTGGTCTTCAGCTTGGTGAGGTTGTCGGTGCGAGTGCGGATCTTGGTGGTGTCCTTGCCCGCGTTGGCGTAGCTGTAGCCCAGGTCGACCAGCGTCGTCGTACCGGATGTGGTCTTGACCGTCTTGGGGCGCCCGTCCTCGTCGATGCCGACGGACTGGGTGGTACCGCCGGGGTAGACGGTCTTGGTGCGCTTGTCGTTGTCGTCGTAGTCGAAGTCGGTCTTCTTGCCGGCCGGGTCGGTCAGGTAGTCCAGGCGGCCGGCCTTGTCCCAGGTGTAGTCCGTCTTGCCGGTCGGGTCGGTGTAGTAGTCGACGTCACCGCCCGGCGTGTACGCGAGGACGGCCTGCGCACCGCTCTGCAGGGTGCGCACGCGCTCGCGGTTGAGCTCGTCGTAATCCCAGCCGGTGGTGCCGGAGGCATCGGTGCGGGACTTGAGGTTGCCGTCGCCGTCGTAGTCGAAGGTGATGGTCGCATTTGTCGAGGACACCTTCCGCACCCGGTCACGCGTGTCGTATACGTACACGGTCTTGATGCCGCGGCCGTCCGTCACCGTCTCGACACGGCCGAGTGCGTCGTAGGTGTAGGTCGTCTCCCCCAGCGGGGCGGGTGGGGTGACCTTGGACAGGTTGCCCTTGGCGTCGTAGGTGAAGGACGTCTTCGACGACTTGGTGTCGGACACCTTCACCGTCGCCGTGCAGCGCTGGCCCTCGAAACCGCCGCACGTCGGGGTGGCCTTGTTGTAGGTGTAGGTGCGCTCGCCGCCCGCGGTGCCCGACGTGGTCACCGACATGGTGTTGCCGTTGGTGTCGTACTTGAACGCGTCCTTGCGCCCGTCCGCGCTGGTGAAGTCGTTCGGGAGATCGGTGCCCGCGATGGTCTGGTACTCGGTCACGGACGCCGTGGCCCCCAGGGGGAGCTTGGCGGAGATGGCGTTGTTGCGGGCGTCCCAGCCGTAGGTGGTGGTGTTGCCGCCGGTGCCGTCCGCGCCGGTCCCCATCGCGTCCGTGGCCGACTGCACCAGATGATTGGTGTACTTGGCGTGACGGGAGTGCTGGAGCGGGTCGGTGACCTTGGTGACCTCGCCGGCCGCGTTGTGCGTGTAGACCGTCTTGTCGCCGTCCGGGTCGGTGACCGTGGTCGTGCCCGCGTCCTTCGGGGTGGCAGCCGAGTAGTCGTAGCGCCAGGTCGGCCCGGTGGGGCCGCTGCTTGTGGACTCGGTGGCCCGCAGCATCGAGGTGACGCGGTTCTGGCCGTCGTAGGTGAAGACGGTGACCGTGCCCTCCGGGGTCGTCACCTTCGCCACCCGGCCGTCGCCGTCGTACTCGTAGACCGTCGACTTGCCCGCGGTGTCGGTCACCTTGGCCAGATTGCCGTGCGCGTCCAGGTCGAAGACGGCGGTGCGGCCGGTGTGGTCCTTGGCCTGCCACTGGGAGGCGTCGGTCTTGACCAGGTCGATCCAGCGGCCGGAGCGGGTCTCGGTGAGCTTGAAGCCCTTGTGCTCGGTGCCGTCGTCGTGCTGGTCGACGGTGATCGTGCCCTTGTTCTTGTCCGTGACCTTGGTCAGGGTGCCGCCGGCGTCGTAGGTGTCGCGGCTGCCGGACTTACGGTCGGTCAGGGTGTAGGTGCCGTCCGCGTTCTTGGTGAGGTCCTTGGAGTAGCCGCTGGGGGTGGTGTAGCCGCCGCCGGTCTTCTCGGTGAACCGCAGCAGGTCGCCGGTGGCGTCGAAGACGTCCACCTCGCCGTCGTTGACCTGGAGGTAGCTCTCGTAGCCCTGCCACCAGCGCTGGGACACCTTGCCCCAGGGGGCTTCGAGGCTGTTGTACGTCCGGGTGAGTTGGAGTTTGTGACCGACGCCGGCAATGTCGAAGTCGGTGGCGGCCAGCATCAGGTTGCCGTTGGACAGGTTCACCCGGGCCACGGTCGCGTCGTTCAGGCGGGTGTCGAGAATGCGGTGCCAGGGAACCTGGCCCTGGCCCTCGGGCAGAAACGGGATCGCCGCCCGGCCGCTGGCATTGCGTCCGTCGGCCGTGGCCGTCGTGCCGGTGGTCCGGGCCTTCTGCGCCGCCCGCCAGGCGGCGACCTCGGACGACACCTCGGTCTCCGCATGGGAGTCCGGCGCCTTCGTCACGCCCGTCGGCGTGACCGGGACGTCGACCCTCGTCGGGCTGGTCCACGGGCTTTCCTGCTTGGGCAGTTCCGGTTCGGACGGGGCCGCCACAGCGGGTGCGGCGGCCACGAGTAAGGCCGCTGTGGTGATGGCGGCGGTGAGAGCGATCTGGGTGATCTCCGGGCACGCCGAGACGGCGTGCGCGCAGCACGCGAATGCATCAGCTTCCCCCCACAGGAAGTCAGAAACTGTGACCCCAGCGGTCACAGGCGACGCACAAGCTGCCACAAGAGACACACAAAGCGGCGCCGCGTGCCCGCCAACTCGGTTCCCATACGGGCCGGAATCAGCCCTACCCCTTCACACCTGCAGATCAGATCAAAGGGGTGTCAATCACCCGTTTAAAGCTGAGAAATGTTCACTTCCGCTCCCGAATATGCCAAGCGGCCGAAAGCGCTTCGCCGGTCGGGCTTCGGCCCGCCACCCTGCCTCCACTCGCCGGTTTCAAGACAGCAGCGGGTGGTCGACGGCCGGTCCGGCGCTCCGGGCGACCGAGGCCGGGAAGCAGGCCCTCGCGCAGGACCGCAAGGCGCTCAAGGAGCTGGCCCGCGAAGTCCTGGGCGACGAGACGCCGTAGCGGCCCGGGCGGTCAACGGCGCGCTGGAGTCACTTCCAGCGGCGGTCCCGGCACCGGCAACGGGCTCGTCGGCGCCATCGTCGCCATCCCGCTGGGGCTGGGCGCCGTGCTCCTCGGCCGCCGGGCGCTGACCCGCTCCCGCGGCGCCGACCGGCCGATCGATCGGATGACCGTCTGACAGCCACCGGGCCACGGCGTGCGTGCGGCCGCCGCGCGCCGGACCCCGTAGGCGGCGGCACCGACGGCCGGCGCCGCGGCCCCGGGAGAGCACCGAGGACAGCGGCAGAGTGACGGCCCAGGAGCAGGCAGCCGGCAAGCCCGACCACGGTGATGATCCGCCCGGGACGGCCCTCGCCGCATGCGGCTCTCGTGCGCGCAGGTGGGCAAGGGATCGGCGGTTGATGACGGGACCGACCGGGGTGTCCAGGTTCCTCTGATCGCCAGTGACCAGGGCCTTGGCGCGGGCGGCCAGTTGCCTCGGTGAAGGCATCGGCCACGGACCGGTCGACGACGATCCGCTCGGTCGACATGCCAGGAACAGCCCACCCGGCGGTGCCTCCTGCTGGAGGTCAGCCGGCCTGGACGAGGTGCTCGGGGACCCAGGTCCCGTGGATACCGGCGCGCAGGCGAAGGGGGAGGTGGAGAGTGGCCACAGGACCGGCGGCCAGATCGGCGCTGTCGAGGATCAAGACACTGGCGGGCAGGAAATGAACTGTGAGTCCCTTGTGAGGGTGCTGGTGACGAAGGCAGAGTGGTGCCCGTGACACAAGATCCGGCCGCGCAGCGCCACGGCGAACGTCTGGCCGCCGCCTCCGGCTTCGACCTGCCCGACGTCGACCCGCACCTGGCATCCACGTCGGTGGGTTTCAACCTGGTGCGGGTCGCGAAGAAGATCGAACGCGACATCGAAACCAACTTCGCCCGCCCCGCCGGGCTGACCTTCGCCGGCTTCCGGCTGATGACCACGCTCAAGTACGAAGGTCCGATGTCCCCGCGCAGACTCGCCGACCTGCTGAGCATCTCCACCGCGAGCGTCACCTCGGCACTGCACACCCTGGAACGGGCCGGCCTGCTCACCCGAACACCCCAGCCCGATGACGGACGCATGCTCGTCATCGCCCTCACCGAGCAGGGCGAGACCGTCATCGACGAGTTCCTGCACTGGTGGACGTCGAACCGCGAGAAGAGCTGGCTGGAACACCTGACCCCCGACGAGGAACTCACCCTCGCGCGCCTGCTCGCCAAAGTCTCCCGGCACCAACCCCAGCCGCTCGCCGAACCACAGCGACGGCTGGTTCCCCCGCCCTGACACCCCCAGCCCGGGGGCACCGGTCGGCGCGAGGGACCCCCGGGCGGCGGGAACCGGACACCGCACCGGTCCCCCACCCCGCCTCGCGGATCCGGCAGAGACCTCAGCCTTCGAGTGGCTTGAGCGCCGCCGCGATGGAATCGGCGATCGGTGCGGGCGGATGGCCGATGAGGCGCGAGACATCGCCGGCGTGGCCGGCCGACTCGCCCTTCGCGATGGACGCGTCCACGCCGACGAGCGTGGCGACGAGGGGGCCGGCCACCCCCGCATCGGCCAGGATGCCGCTTAGAGTCTCGACGGAGACGGCGGTGTAGGCGATCTCCCTGCCGGTCCGCCTGCCGATCTCGGCCGCGAACTCGGCGAGGCTCCACGTCTCGTCGCCGCCCAGCTCGTACGTCTTGTTCTCGTGCCCCTCGCCGGTCAATACCGCGACAGCGGCGGCGGCGTGGTCGGCGCGGCACGCGGAGGCGACCCGGGCGGTCCGACGTCGCGGTCGCCACCGTCCGCAGCGGATCTCACCGAACCCGGCGGTGCCGCCGGTACGGCCGGTACCGGCCGTACGGCCGAGAGATCTGAACTTATGCCAGGAATCAGGCGGCGACGAGCTCCTGCTCGCGGTCCGGCGCTTCGACCTTGGGCTTCTTGTTCGGCAGCGAGAGCCGGAAGACCTTGTGCCACGCGGAGAACACCTGCTTGGGCAGCGGGCCGGTGACGTACTCCAGCTCGTACTTCTCGAACAGCGCGCGCACCTTCACCGCGATCTCGGCGTACCGGTTGCTCGGCAGGTCCGGGAACAGGTGGTGTTCGATCTGGTGCGACAGGTTGCCGGTCATGAAGTGCATGGCCTTGCTGCCGCTGATGTTCGCCGAGCCCATCATCTGGCGCAGGTACCACTGACCGCGCGTCTCGCCCTTGATCGACCGGCGCTCGAAGACCTGCACGCCCTCGGGGAAATGCCCGCACATGATCACCGAGTGGGTCCAGATGTTGCGGACCAGGTTCGCGGTGAACGTGGCGGCGAGCGTGGGGAGGAACGACGGTCCCGACAGCAGCGGGTGGATCACGTAGTCCTTGAGCGCCTGCTTGCGGATCTTGCGGCCCACAGCCTTGGCCCGTGCGCGGAACTCCGGGTTCTTGCGGCGGCGCTTGTTCAGGTTCTTGCCGAGCTCAAGGTCGTACGCCGCGATGCCGTACTCGAAGAAGCAGGCGTTGATGAAGTTCCACAGCGGCTGGCCTAGGTGGAACGGGTGCCACTTCTGGTCCTCGTCGACGCGCATGATGCCGTAGCCGAGGTCGTTGTCCTTGCCGATCACGTTGGTGTACGTGTGGTGCAGCTCGTTGTGCGAGTGCTTCCACTGCTCGGACGGCGAGACGTGATCCCACTCCCAGGTGGTGGAGTGGATCTTCGGGTCCCGCATCCAGTCCCACTGGCCGTGGAGGATGTTGTGGCCGATCTCCATGTTGTCCATGATCTTCGCCACGGACAGCCCGGCGGTGCCGAGCAGCCACGCGGGCGGGAAGATCGAGAACAGCAGCACTCCCCTGCTGACCAGTTCGAGCTTGCGCTGCGCCGAGATGACCTTACGGATGTAGGCGGCGTCCTTCTCACCACGGTCGGCGATCACCTCGTCGCGGATCGCGTCCAGCTCGCGGCCGAGCTCCTCGATCTGCTCCGCGGTCAGGTGGGCGGTGGGGTCGATGGCGGTCAAGGTGCTCCTACCGTTCGATGTCGCAGGGGCCCGCCGCGGCGGACACGCAGGTCTGGATGAGGACGCCCGGCTCGGCCTCGGTGATCTCGCCGGTGCGCAGGTCGCGGACGGCGCCCGCCTTGAGCGGTGTGACGCAGCCGAAGCAGATGCCCATGCGGCACCCGGAGGGCATGAGCACGCCGGCCTCCTCGCCGATGTCCAGCAACGGCGTGGCGCCGTCCGCGTCGACGGTCTTGCCGGTGGCGCTGAACGTGACCTCCCCGCCGTCGCCGGCGACGACGATGCTGGGGCGGAAGCGTTCGGTGTGCAGGCGCTCTTGTACGCCGTGCTCGGTCCAATGCTCTTCGGCGGCGTCGAGCAGGCCCGCGGGCCCGCAGGCCCAGGTCTCGCGCTCGGCCCAGTCGGGCACCAGTTCGTCGAGACGGGCGATGTCGAGCATGCCGTCCGTGTCGGTGTGCACCTCGGTGAGCCGCAGCTTCTTGTCCGCGACCAGGTCGTGCAGTTCGTTGCGGAAGATCACGTCGTGCGGCTGGGGCGCGCAGTGGACCATGACGACGTCGTGGAACTCGGTGTCGCGCAGCATGCCCATCACGGGCGTGATGCCGCTGCCGGCCGTCAGGTAGAGCACCTTGGCGGGCTTGGCCTGCGGCAGCACGAAGTCACCGGTCGGCTGGTCGAGCTGGATCAGCGTGCCCGGTTTCGCCCTGCGGACCAGGTGGTTGCTGACCTTGCCGTCCGGGATCGCCTTCACGGTGATCGTGACGCGGCCGTCCTTGCGGTTTGTCGGCGAGGTGATGGAGTAGGCACGCCACAGGCGCACCCCGTCGATGTCGACCCCGATCCGCACGTACTGACCGGCTGTGTGGCCGCGCCAGCCCCGGCCCGGCCTGATCACGACAGTCGCGGCGTCGCCCGTCTCGGGGTGCACGGCCTCGATGCGCCCACGCAGGTCGGCGCCCGCACGCAGGGGGCTGACCAGGTCGAGGTAGTCCGACGGCAGCAGCGGCGTCGTGACCATCTCCAGCAGTTTCCACGCCCTGCTGCGGAGGGCTGTACTCGTCATGACTCCAGCTTGCTGTGCCTCAAGGCGTAAAGTCCTGACCGCAGGACGTGAATCTGGCTGGCTGAATTGTTCGCAGGGAATAGAAACGTGAGCCATGCAATCCGGAGGGCCAGTGAACTGGCCCTGGACGAGACGACGGTCACCGCACTTCGGGCCGCGCTGAAGAGCACCGCCGACGAGGTCGTCCAGGCGATCATCGACGAGGTCCCTCCCTACGCCAACGCCCTTTCGGGCCGCATGGGCGCCACCATCCGCCGAGCCGTCCGCACCGCGTTGGGGCACTACCTGGACCTCGCGAGCGGGCACGCCACGGGCGGCGACGCCGGTGACGCAGCCTATGAGCTGGGCCGCGGCGAGGTGCGCGACGGCCGTTCGATGGACGCCCTGCTCAGCGCCTACCGCGTCGGCGCCCGCGTGGCCTGGCGATGCCTGGCAGCGGGTGCCGTACCCGCAGGTCTGCCCGCCGCCGAGGTCGCCAAGTTCGCCGAGCTGACCTTCGCCTACATCGACGAGCTCTCCGCCGCGAGCGCCGCGGGCCACGCCGACGAACTGGCCGCCCGGGGCAGGGACCACGAGCGCCACCTGGAACACCTGGCCCGCGACCTCCTCGCCGGGGCGACCCCGGACGTGCTGCTGGCCTCTGCTCAACGGGCCGGGTGGCAGCCTCCGGTTTCGCTGACCGCGGTCCTGCTGCCCGCCGCCCAGGCCCGGCCTGCCTACCGCACGCTCGACCCGGGCACCCTCGTCCTCGACGATCTGCCGGATGCCACCGGTGTGCTGCTCGTCCCCGACGCCGACCGATCACATCTCATGCGGCAGCTGACCGACCGCACCGCCGTGGTCGGCCCGGCCCGGCCATGGACTCGTGCGTCCGCCTCGTACGCACGAGCCGTACGCGCGCGCTCCCTCTCCTCTGATATCCGCGACACCGAGGCCCACCTGCCCGAGCTGGTGCTGAGCGCCGACGCGGACGCGTTCGCAGACCTGCGCACCCGAGCCCTCGCACCGTTGCGGACCTTGCCTGTCGCGACGGCGCGGCGGCTGGAGGAGACGTTGCGGGCGTGGCTGCTGCACCAGGGCAGGCGGGACGAGGTGGCGGCGGCGTTGTTCGTCCATCCCCAGACAGTCCGGTACCGGATGTCGCAGTTGCGGGAGCTGTTTCCGGATCTCGCATCGCCACACCGGGTCCTTGAACTGACGCTGGCAGTCGGCCTTCGGGTCAGCTGACGCGCACCTCGACCGTCCGCGACCTCGTCCGCGAGCGGTCCAGGAAGCATGCCTCGTTCTCGGTGCCGTCAGCCGGCTCATACGGCCCTGGGACACCGGAGCGCGCCTCGGGGAAGGCGGGTGCGAGTTCGGTTCCCTTGCGCGAGCGCAGCACCACGCGTCCGGCGTCCACCGAGACCATCGCAGGCCAGCCGTCCCACTTCAATCGTTGATCTTCGACTCACGGGACGCGGCCGTCGAGCAACGCCTGGAGATACTGAGCGGCCAGGACGGCGTGTGGCGCTGCCGAGCGGTTGAGAAGGGGTGCCTCGCCATCGGCTGCAATCCAGGTCTACGCAGGTCTGCTCAGGAAGGCGGCCATGTCCTCGAGCGCCTGAACATGACCGGCTGTGTCGGCGCGCATCGGTGTCCGTGCGTCGGCTCTCCGCCTCGCCCAGCCAGGCATGCGCTCCGTATCCACCGCGCGTCAGCGTGCGATGCCCGCGCCGTTACGGAACCTTGTTACCTGAATGCGGTACTTACACCGAATTAAGGGACTCCATGACGACTGAGGCGGAGCCGGTCACGTTGGTGCCGGTCAAGGGGCGGCGCAGTAGAGGCCAGGTGGTCGTCACCTGGCTGACCACCACGGACCACAAGAAGATCGGCCACCTCTACCTGATCACATCCTTCGGATTCTTCCTGGTCGGTGGGGCGCTGGCGATGGCCGTCAGGGCAGAGCTGGCCCGGCCGGGAATGCAGATCCTGTCCCCCGAGCAGTACAACCAGGCGTTCACGATGCACGGCACGATCATGCTGCTGCTGTTCGCGACCCCGACGTTCGCCGGATTCGCCAACGCGATCATGCCGCTGCAGATCGGCTCCCCGGACGTCGCCTTCCCCCGGCTGAACATGCTCTCGTACTGGCTGTTCCTCTTCGGCGGCCTCATCGTGCTCGGCAGCTTCCTCACCCCCCAGGGCGCCGCCGACTTCGGCTGGACCGCCTACACCCCCCTGAGCGGCCCCATCCGCACCGGGTATGTCGGCGGCGACCTGTGGATCATGGGGCTGGCGCTGGCCGGATTCGGCACCATCCTCGGCTCGGTCAACTTCATCACCACGATCATCTGCATGCGCGCCCCCGGCATGACCATGTTCCGGATGCCGATCTTCACCTGGAACGTGCTGCTCACCTCGTTGCTCGTCCTGCTCGCCTTCCCCGTCCTGGCAGCAGCCCTGCTCGCACTGGAGGCGGACCGGAAGTTCGGCGCGCACATCTTCGACCCCCAGTACGGCGGGGCGATCCTGTGGCAGCACCTGTTCTGGTTCTTCGGCCACCCCGAGGTCTACATCCTCGCCCTGCCCTTCTTCGGCGTCATCACCGAGATCCTTCCCGTGTTCTCCCGCAAGCCGATCTTCGGCTATATGGGCCTGGTGGGCGCCACCATCGCCATCACGGGTCTGTCCGTAACGGTGTGGGCCCACCACATGTTCGCCACCGGGGCCGTGCTGCTGCCGTTCTTCTCCTTCATGAGCTTCCTGATCGCCGTGCCGACAGGCGTGAAGTTCTTCAACTGGATCGGCACGATGTGGAAGGGGTCCCTCTCCTTCGAGCCGCCGATGCTGTGGGCGGCCGGCTTCCTCGTCACGTTCCTCTTCGGCGGCCTCACCGGCGTCCTGCTCGCCTCGCCGCCGCTGGACTTCCACGTCACCGACAGTTACTTCGTGGTCGCCCACTTCCACTACGTCCTCTTCGGGACGATCGTCTTCGCCATGTTCGGCGGATTCAGCTTCTGGTGGCCGAAGATGACCGGCACCATGCTCGACACCCGCCTGGAGAAGATGCACTTCTGGACCCTGTTCGTCGGCTTCCACACCACCTTCCTGATCCAGCACTGGCTCGGCGCCGAGGGCATGCCCCGGCGCTACGCCGACTACCTCGCGGCCGACGGCTTCACCGCCCTCAACACCCTCTCCTCCATCGGCGCCTTCCTCCTCGGCCTGTCCACCCTGCCGTTCCTCTACAACGTCTGGAAAACCGCCAAATTCGGCGAGCGGGTCGAGGTCGACGACCCCTGGGGATACGGCCGCTCCCTGGAATGGGCCACCTCCTGCCCCCCGCCCCGCCACAACTTCACGACCCTGCCCCGCATCCGCTCCGAATCCCCCGCCTTCGACCTGCACCACCCGGACCTGGCGGAGCTCGAACAGCAGGAGAACGTCGGCCGGCGCGACGCCATCGACGCCACCGACCACAAGGGGGATCCACAGTGATCTCCCGGCGCTCTCCCGGCCCGTCGGCCCGCCAAGGCGCCGTACTGGCCAACGAGCTCGAGGGCTACCTCCTCCTGCAGGCCGAACGCGACCAGGCGCAGCACGAAGCCAGGATCCTCTGCTCCCGCCTGCCCTGGCTCACCACGGCCCAGGCCGAAGACGTGACGCGCCACTACGTCGAGCAGCGCCTCCAACTGACCAGGCAGGCGCTGCAGATCACCGCGAACCGAGCCGACCGGCTGCGCGCGGAATACGCAGGACGTTACGACGCGCTGCGGCAAACACTGCTGAAGCGGCACACCGCATGCGCATCCCTCATGCTCGCCGCAGCCGGCGCGGCCGGAACAGGCCTGTACCTGCTCACCCGGTGAGAACAGCCTCCACGCATGACCACCGCGCCGCCGCACACTGCCCTCACCTGCTACCGGGCGCCTCGTTCGCCGGGGCCGGGTGGTGTGCTCTCCAGGCGCGGCACCGGAGACACGAGACGACCGAGGCGATCGTCGGCACGGTCAACCGGCCTCCAACACGCTCGCCGCAGCCGCCGACGTCACCTCTAGTCGGACGTGCCATGGTCCTGGACGGGCAGCCGTCCGATGCGCCGTGCCATTCGCACAGCAGGGCGGTGGCGTCGTCGTTGAGAGTGCCCGTCGTGATGCTCGAGCACGGCCCGCACCAGACGGCGCAGGGTTTCGAGGCCGGCAGGCCCTCGGCCTGGTGGCGGAGAACGAAGTCGACGAAGCGGTCGCGGCCGAACTCGCACCCATGGGCGTCACGGGCTTCGATGATGCCGTCGGTGTAGAGCAGCAGGCCGGTCGCCGGGCTCCAACCGCTCTCCGCACAAAGTCGTGCGAAGGCCGAGGGCGGTGCCGACCGGGTGGGTCGGGGTGCAGGCCAGGTGGGTGGTCAAGCGTCAGTCGAGGATCAGGACCGGCGGATGGTGGCCGCAGCTGAACCAGGCCAGGACACCGGTGTGGACGTCAGCAGGGGCTGCGGGGCGATGCGGCAGATGGGAGTGGTCGGTCATGGCGCGATCTGGACCGGTGTGATCACCTCCGGGCTGGTCACCGTGCCGGTGGGCCAACCGGCTCGTAACGGCAGGCCGGTCTTGGTGGTCCCCAAGTCGTCGGTCGTTGCCGTCCTGGGGAGTCGGCGCCGTCGCTGGAGCGCGCGGGGGTGAGGACATGGCCGGATGAGTCATCCTGTCGGACTCCGGCTCCTGGCGGTCGATGCCGGTAGTCAGAACCGGCTGCGGTAGCCCGCCCGGCGAGACTCCGAGGTTGCGGCGGAAGATCCGTCCCATCGTCTGTGGGAAGCCGAAGCGGGCACGCCGTACGACGGTCTCCTGGCTCTCGTCGCCGGTCACCAGGAGAGACTTGGCCGCCTCCGGCGAGGTCTGCTCCACGTAGCGGCCCGCGTCAAGCCACGTCGTCGCGGAACATCCGCGCCAGTGGCGTTCGTGAAGTGCGACTTCGTGGACCAACCGGTGTGAGGAGCGAAGTGATGGGCGTGGTGGCGGCCATGGTGTCGTTGGCGGGCCGTTCCCGCCAATCAGTATGTTGACATAGGTGTCTCCCCATATATATTTTGGCGGGCGTGTCCGGAGTCAGCGAGGCTCGCCCGAGCCAGAGCATCGGCCACGTGGCCTCAGGTCTCGTGGCGTGCCTGCCTGCGCTGAACCGGTCCATCGAACGGGGCATCGCAGGCCAGCTGCCCTACCCCAAGCTCCCCGAGCGACAGCTGGCGCTGCTTCAGTACGTCGCCGAGCACGACGGCGCAACCGTCCACATGGCGGCCGGCGCGCTGCGGATGATGCCGAACAACGTCAGCGCCCTGGTCACCCGCCTCACCGACGCGGGCCTGCTGGAACGGCACAAGGACGACACCGACAAGCGCGTCGCGCACCTCTGCGTCACCACCAAGGCGCGTCAGCGCATCGACGAGGTCGAGAACATCGCGGCGGCGCAGCTCGCGGCCGCGCTGCGTACCCTCACCGACGGCGACCGCGACGCCCTCGGCTCGGCGCTCGGCGCCCTCGAGGCACTCACCCGGCACCTGCGCGACCACTCCGCCTGACCGGTCGGTCCGGCTCCCCTACGCCTATCTGCACTTGCCGCCGCTGCGGCAGGGCTGGGCGTGCTGCTCGCATGCGCAGCTCTCCCACACATGTCCACGCGCCTCAGCCGCGCGCCGAACGTCCCGAGGACAGCTCACACATGTCTGTCGCCGCTGTTTCCACAGCGTCCACCCCCGCATCCGACTCCCCACCCCGCGGTCTTCGCGCGAACCCCTGGCTGACGCTGATCGCCGTCGGCCTCGGCCTGTTCATGGTCGGCCTCGACGGCTCCGTCGTCTCGATCGCCAACGCCGAGATCGCCCGCGACCTGAGCGCCACCACCGCCGAACTCCAGTGGGTCACCAACTCCTACCTGCTCGCCCTCGCCGCCGCCCTCATCCTGGGCGGCAAGCTCGGCGACCGCTTCGGACGCCGTACGGTCTACCTCGTCGGCGTCGTCGGATTCACCCTCGCGTCCGTCGCGATCGGCCTCGCCGGCTCGGTCGAGGGTGTCATCGCCTTCCGGGCCGTGCAGGGCCTGTTCGGCGCGCTGCTCATGCCCAACACCCTGGCGTTGCTGCGCGCGGTGTTCCCGCCGAAGAAGTTCGGCATGGCGGTCGGCATCTGGGCGATGATCTCGTCCGTCGCCACCGCGCTCGGCCCGATCGTCGGCGGACTGCTCGTCCAGCACGTCAACTGGGAGTCCGTCTTCTACATCAACGCCCCCATCGGCGTGATCGCCCTGGTCTTCGGTCTCGTGGTGCTGCCGCGGTCGAGGAACGAGGCGGCGGCGGGTGAGAAGTTCGACGTGCCCGGTGTCGTACTGCTCGCGCTCGGACTGATCGCCGTCGTCTTCGGCGTCGTCAAGGGTGAGACGTGGGGCTGGACTTCGGCCGGCACGCTCGGCGCGATCGTCGGCGGTGTCGTCGTCCTGGTCCTCTTCGGCTGGTACGAGACCCGCGTCGCGCACCCTCTCCTGCCCATGCGGCTGTTCCGCAACCCGGCCCTGACCATCGGCGTGTTCGTCACCGCGCTGAACTTCTTCGTCCTGCTCGGCGCGATCTTCTTCGTGATGCTGTACCTCCAGAACGTGCACGGCTTCTCGCCCGTCGAGTCCGGCGTGCGCACCCTGCCGCTCAGCCTCGCCTCCATGCTCGCCTCGCCGCTCGGCGCGAAGCTCACCGAGAGGTTCGGCCCGCGCCTGACCATGCCGCTCGGGATGGTGCTCCAGGCCGGCGCCGCGTTCACGATGCTCGCGTGGAGCGCCGACTCCTCGTACGCCGCCATGTGGCCGCCGTTCGTCGCGCTCGGTCTCGGCGTCGGCATCGTGATGGCCGCGTCCTCCGACGCGATCGTCGGCAACGCCCCCGTCAAGGACGGTGGCATCGCGGGTGGCCTCCAGGCCACCTCGCTCCAGGTCGGCGGAGCGCTCGGCACCTCGGTGCTCGTCTCCCTCATCAGCAGCCGCGTCGGCTCCACGCTCACCGACTCACTGACCGACGCCGGCGTGCCCCACTCGGCAGCCGCTCGCTTCGAGGAGGCGAAGGACGCGGTCGCGATGGGTGTCGCCCCGGTCTCCGACGCGATGCCCGCACAGCTCAGGGCGGCCGTGGTGGAGGGCAGCCACACCGCCTTCATGAACGGCGTCCACACCGCCGTCCTGGTCACCGGCATCCTCGCCCTCTTGGGCGCCGCCCTCTCGGCGTTCGGCCTCCGAGGCCGGGAGGACGGGAACCACGAGAACACCGGGAACGACGCGAAGGTGCCGAGCCCGGCCGCAGCCCCGGCCGCGCCCGCCACTTTCACTTCGCCCGTCCCGGCGGCGACCGCGAGTGCCGCTGCCGCGGTCCGGTCGTCCGGCGGCATCCCGGTCAGCGGTCATGTCATCGGCGCCGAGTCGGCACCCGTGCCGCGGGCAGCCGTCACCCTGATCTCGCTGGGCGGGCGGCAGGTGGGCCGTGTGGTGGCCCACCCGGACGGTTCGTACACGGTGGACGCGCCGGGCGCGGGCAGCTACGTGCTCATCGCCTCCGCCGAGGGCTACCAGCCACAGGCGTCCACGGTGGTGGTCGGCGACGAGCCGGTCTCGTACGACATCCTGCTCTCCGGCACCAGCGGCCTGGTCGGCACGGTCAGGTCGGCCGATCACAAGGAGCCGGTCGTCGGCGCCATGGTGGTCGCGGCCGACGTGCGCGGCGACGTGCTCGCCGCCGGGCTGACCGACACGGACGGCACCTTCGGTTTCGCCGAGATAGTGCCCGGCCAGCTGACCCTCGCGGTGACCGCGGCCGGCTACCGGCCGCTCGCGCTGCCCGTCGAGATTTCCGCGCGGGGCGTCACCAGGACCGAGGTCGAACTGTCCTCCGGACTGCAGGTGCAGGGCGTGATCCAAGCCGCGGGCCGACCGCTGACCGACGCGCGGGTCACGCTCGTCGACGTGGCCGGCAACGTGGTGGCCACCGCGACCACCGGCGAGGACGGCAGCTATGCCTTCACCGACCTGGACGGCGGCGAGTACACGGTCATGGCGGCCGGCTACCCGCCGAAGGCCACCCACCTGACCGTGCAGGGCTCAGGTGTGGAGAGCCACGACATCGAGCTCTCCCACTCGGGCGAGTGACAGTCGCCGGGCCGGACGCGCCCGGAGCGGAAGGGTGCCCGGCCTGGCGGTGAAGAGCCCTGGACCGGGTGGTCGGTGGCGGCAGGCGACGGCCTGCCGCCACCGGTTCGCCACGAAAGATTGTCGGCTTGCCGGGCCATGGCCGCCGCGGCACAGTCTCCCAGCGGAGAAACGGGCGCCTCTCGGTCCGAGCATGTCGTCGACCGGGGAGCCCCGAGCACGAGGAGGTCTGCGCCCGTGCCGGGCGCGGCACGCCCCTGTCGGCGCCTACGAACGGTGAACCTCGGCCGGCCCAGGACAACGTGATGCCGAGTCGCTCCGCCAGCTCGTGGGCGCTGACGCCGTACGTCGCCCCGATCCGTACGCCGTCGGGACAAGGAGTCTGCGTGGTGGAAGGACACCGCGCCCTGCAGTTCGGTCACCGGGACCTTGCCGGCGTTGCGTTGGTCAGGTCGGGGTCGACCGCGTCGCCCTCGGTCTTGGGGCCCATGTTGAGCATGCCGTTCTCGATGTGCGGTCCACCCCGGGGTCGGCCGGCAGTTGGTCGGCGATCTTGCTGGGCTGCCCCGATACCGAGGTTGACGAAGGCGTCGGCGACAGCGCGCAAAAAAGCCGGGGCGCGGCGGGCCGCGTCCCGGCGGTGGGCTTGGTCAGTCCTGGGTGGCGGGAAGGGGGAGGAGTCGCCGGTAAGCGGGGACGGCGACGGCGGCAACAGCGACGTGCATGACCATCAACGCGATGACGGCGCCCCAGCTGGTGCCGGGCCGACTGTCGGAGACGCCGACCATGATGTCCGGGATCAGGCTGACGATCAGGACGACGGGGACAAGGGTGCGCAGCAGCCGGGCCGGGCGGGCCGATCGCGCGCGGATGAGCGCCCAGGCGCCGGCGGCGACCAGGACGCCGAAGACCGTGAGGACGGCGTAGGCGGGCAGCTGGAGAGCCTCGAAATCATCCGAGGCGCCGGCGGCGTGGGCTATCGCGGCGACGACGGCATTGACGGCGACGGCGACGACAGCGGTGCCGAGCAGGCCGCCGGCGACGAGGAGGCCGCTGGGGCGGGCCGGGTGGGCGGCGAGCTGGTGGCTCATGTGGTCCTCCGGATCGAGCAGGGACGGTGCAGGGAAGCGGAACGGGTCAGCCGGCTATGACGACGGAGCGGCGGCTGGTGGCCGTGTCGGTGAGCGCGGTGAGCATCCAGGTGGCGACATCGGCGCGGCTGATGGTGTCCCCCATGCGCAGGGTGGCCGACTCGGGCAGTGGCTTGGCGGCGCCTGTGGCAGGACCGTTGGTGAGGCGGACGGCGTGGACGAGGGTGTAGTCCAGGTCGCTGGCCCGCAGCGCGTCCTCGGCGGCCGCCTTGTCCTTGACCATGGCGCCCATGGCTGTGCTGGACATGAACTTGGCGGGTCCGCTCAGGCGCTCGCGCAGCACGGCGAAGGAGGACAGCTCCACGAACCGGCTGGCACCGGTGGTGGCGGCGCCGGAGATGACGGCGCGCGTGGCGTCGGTGATGACGGTTCCGCCGGTGGCACCGAGCGTACTGATCACCGCGTCGATGCCGGACATGGCCTGCGTGACGTCACCGGCGTCGGTGGCCTGCCCGGAAACCACGTCGAGGCCGGACTGAGCATCCAGCTTCCGGGGCGAGCGGACGAGCGCGCGCACGGTGTGGCCCGCGGCCAAGGCCTGGTCGACGACCAGGCGCCCGGTGGCACCGGTGGCGCCGAGTACGAGCAACTTCATGGGGGACTCCTCAAGGCTTCGACGCTGCTCGGAGACCCGGGCAGTTACTTCAAGCGTTAACTGAAAAGTAGCGGCGATAACTTCAAGTTTCAAGTGAAATCGAGGTGGATTCACTTCAAGCGTGAACCCGCCGTACATTGGAGGGCATGATGAACACCCCGGCTGACGAGGCACCCCGCTGGCTTGACGATGAGGAGCGCCGCGCCTGGCTCGGCCTGGTTGGCGTCATGCGGCGCCTGGAACACGCGCTCGACACGCAATTGCGCGACGAAGGGCTGACGCACTTCGAGTACGGAGTGATGGCGGCGCTGTCGGAGTCGCCGCACCGGGAACTGCGGATGAGCGCCCTCGCCGCGTACGCCGAGGGCTCGCTCTCTCGCCTCTCCCAGGTCGTGGCCAGGCTCGAACGCAAGGGATACGCCCAACGCCGCCCCGATCCGGCCGACGGCCGCTACACCCTGGCCGCCCTTACCGACGAGGGGTACGAGAAGATCGTCAGCTCCGCTCCCGGCCACGTCGCGGAAGTACGCCGACTGGTGTTCGACCCGTTGACCAAGGCGCAGGTCAAACAGCTCGCCCAGATCGGCCGGCGCATCCTGCACGCCATCGCCCCCGACCACTGCGAGGGCGACCGCGGTTGAAGGCCCGGTGTCTACTCGCTGGTCGGGGGTCCGCCTCTGAAACCGGCTGTCCCCGTCCACGACGCCGGAACACCTCCCGGGTGTGGCCACAGACAGGCCGGCTCGCACGGCTGGGCGCTGCGGCGCAGGCGCCCTGCTTGTCGAAGCCGAGCGGGTTGACGCAGTCGACGACGATCTTCCCGGCGAGTTCGGGACGCAGGCGCCTCAGAAGGTCGCCGTGGCCCTCCCAGGGCACCGCGACGATGACGACGTCGCTGTTGCCCGGCAGCCTCGGCGTTGCCGGCGCTCCCGCCACGCCGGGAACGCCCAGTCCGGTCGCAGTGGACTGGGCGCGCTCGGCGTGGCGGGAGCCGACATCGTTACACCGCGGGCGCCGACCAGGGCCTGCGCGGCAGGCTGATCGCGGAACTGGAGCAGGCCGACGCCGTGCTGATCGGCGCCCCGATGGACGAATTCACGATCCCCAGCGCCCTGAAGGCGTGGCTGGACCACGTCATCCTCATGGGCCGCACCACCGCGGTCGAGGAATCCGCGGTCGTCGGCACTCCCGGCCGTCGTGGTGGCGAGTGGCGAAGGCGGCTAAGGGGTCCTTTCACTATGAGCGTCCGATCAGGTCGCGTGGTCTGGTGCCGTGCATCGCAAGGCGCCGGAGCGGCCGCGATGGGGGTCCCCC
>NZ_JBVIPA010000057.1:0-43174 GCF_055578365.1 Streptomyces sp. NPDC033131 | reverse complement strand
CGGGCCCAGCACCGCAACTGGACACCACCCGCACCGGACACCCTCACCATCACTCGGCGAGACAGAACTTAAGTCACCGGCATTGGGCCTAGGCGCTCGGCCGCCGGTCCGGTGCGGTTGGTCCGGCGTCCGCGTGCGGCCCGGCTCTCGTGTGCGTGTAGTAAGACGGAGCCCGCCCGCATCAGTCTCCTGAGCAGAACTGGATCCCATGAGCGTCATCAGCGTCGGTCAGGCCGTCGTCCTAGGAGCCGTCGAGGGGGTGACCGAGTTCCTGCCCGTCTCCTCCACGGGCCATCTGAAGATCGTCGAGGGGCTGATGGGCATACCGGTCGACGACGACTCCGTCGTCGGGTTCTCGGCCGTGATCCAGGTCGGGGCGATCGCCGCCGTGCTGGTGTACTTCTTCAGGGACATCGTGCGGATCGTCTCGGCGTGGGGCCGCGGGCTGGTGAACAAGGAGGAGCGTCACCACCACGACTACAAGTTCGCCTGGTGGGTGATCTGCGCGACCATCCCGATCGTGGCCGTCGGCCTGGCCGCCAAGCCGCTCATCGAAGGACCGCTCGCCTCGCTGTGGGTGGTGGCGGGCTCGCTGATCGCCGGCAGCGGTGTGATGTGGGCGGCGGACCAGATGGGCCGGCACAAGCGCGGAGAGGACGACACCTCGTTCAAGGACGCCATGCTGGTGGGCGGTTCACAGATCCTCGCCCTGCTCTTCCCGGGCTTCTCGCGCTCCGGCGCCACCATGTCGACGGCGCTGATCCTGGACCTTGACCGGGTGGCGGCGACGCGGCTGTCGTTCTTCCTCGGCATCCCCGCCCTGACCGGAGCCGGGCTGTACGAGCTCAAGGACGCCCTCGGGGCCGGCGTGGGCGCGGCGCCGCTCGCCGTCGGTACCGTCGTCTCCTTCGGTGTGGCCTACGCGTCCATCGCCTGGCTGCTGCGGTTCGTCGCCAGGCACTCCTTCAACGCCTTCGTGGTCTACCGGATCATCGTGGGGGTGCTGCTGTTCGGGCTGCTGGCCACGGGCGGGCTGAGCAGCTGACCCACGGCGGCCCCGGCGGTCGCCCGCACGGGGCGTGAAGACACTTTCAGGCTTCACACCCCGTGAATTCACTGTTTCAGACACCTTGACAGGGGCCTTACGACCCCCGGAGTATCACTCCCGTGAACCTGTCAGACAGCCAGACAGCCAGTCAGGGCCCGCGGCGCGTCAGTGCCATGGAAGCGGTGCTCGGGCATCTGCGAAGTGCCATCGAGCGCGGCGAGTACGCGATCGGCGACAAGCTCCCCTCCGAGGCGGAGCTGTGCCGCACCCTCGAGGTCTCCCGCCCCGTGCTGCGCGAGGCCCTCAGGGCCCTGCAGACCATGGGGCTGACGGTCTCCAAGACCGGCAAGGGCACCTTCGTGGTCGCGAGCGCCGTCGAGGACCCCACCTTCGGCGACTACGCGGCCAGCGACCTGCTGGAGGTGCGCCGCCACGTCGAGATCCCGGTCGCCGGGTACGCGGCCCGGCGCCGCACCGCGGAGAACCTCGACCACCTGGCCCACCTCCTGGACCGGATGGAGCGGGAGACCGACACCACCGCGTGGGTCGCGATGGACACGCTGTTCCACCTCGGCGTGGCCGAGGCCGCCCAGAACCCCGTCTTCCGCCGGGTCATCGAGGAGATCCGCGACGCACTGGCCCGCCAGTCGGCGTTCCTCAACGAACTGGGGGGCCGGCGCGAGCAGTCCAACCGCGAGCACCGGGCGATCGTCGAGGCGCTGATGGACGGTTCCGAGACCGACGCGGTGGAGGCGATGGCCCACCACCTCGACCGCGTCGAGACGACCCTCACCGACATCGTGCGCCCCGCGCGCACGGACACCCCCACGGAAGGCGGACCCGAGGCGTGAGCGAGCAACACCTCCAAGAGGCGACCCGCAAACAGACCGCGCACGTCGACGCCGGAGACGCCGGCTACAGCAAGTCCCTGAAGTCCCGGCACGTCAACATGATCGCCATCGGCGGCGCCATCGGCACCGGCCTCTTCCTCGGCGCCGGCGGCCGCCTCGCCGAGGCCGGGCCCTCCCTCTTCGTCGCCTACGCGGTCTGCGGCCTCTTCGCCTTCCTGGTCGTCCGCGCGCTCGGCGAACTCGTCCTGTACCGGCCCTCGTCGGGTGCCTTCGTGTCGTACGCCCGCGAGTTCCTCGGCGAGAAGGGCGCCTACGTCGCGGGTTGGATGTACTTCCTCAACTGGGCCACCACCGGCATCGCCGACATCACCGCCGTGGCCGTCTACACCCACTACTGGGGCATGTTCTCCGACATCCCGCAGTGGGTGATCGCGCTCATCGCGCTCGCGGTCGTCCTCACCGTGAACCTCATATCCGTGAAGATGTTCGGCGAACTGGAGTTCTGGTTCGCGATCATCAAGGTCGGCGCGCTCGTCGCCTTCATGCTCATCGGCATCTTCCTGCTGGTCACCCAGCACCCGGTCGACGGGCACGATCCGGGCCCGTCCCTGATCACCGACAACGGCGGCGTCTTCCCCCACGGCCTGCTGCCCATGCTGCTGATCATCCAGGGCGTCGTCTTCGCCTACGCCTCCGTCGAGCTGGTCGGGGTCGCGGCGGGCGAGACCGAGAACCCCGAGAAGATCATGCCGAAGGCGATCAACTCGATCATGTGGCGTGTCGGTCTGTTCTACGTCGGCTCGGTGGTCCTGCTGTCCATGCTGCTCCCGTGGAACAAGTACACGTCCGGCGAGAGCCCCTTCGTGACGGTGCTGTCCAACATCGGCATCCCGGCGGCCGGCGGCGTGATGAACCTCGTCGTCCTCACCGCGGCCATGTCCTCGCTCAACTCCGGCCTGTACTCCACGGGCCGCATCCTGCGCTCCATGGCGATGTCCGGCTCCGCCCCGAAGTTCACGGGCGTGATGAGCCGCAGCCAGGTGCCCTACGGCGGCATCCTGCTCACCAGCGGCATCTGCGTCCTCGGCGTCGGCCTCAACTTCGTCGTCCCCGCCGACGCGTTCGAGATCGTGCTCAACTTCGCCGCGATCGGCATCCTCTCCACCTGGGGCATGATCATGGTCTGCCACCTGGTGTTCTGGCAGAAGACGCAGAAGGGCGAACTGTCCCGCCCCTCCTACCGGTTGCCGGGATCCCCCTGGACCGAGCTCGTGACGCTGGCCTTCCTCGCCTCCGTCCTGGTCCTCATGTACGCCGACGGCGGCGCCGGCCGCACCACCGTGCTGTGCCTCCCGCTGATCGGCGGGGCGCTGGTCGCCGGATGGTTCGCCATCCGCCGCAACACCGCGCGCAAGTCCACCACCGGAGCCGACGCGTGATCCACGCGCCGGCCGACCACACCCAGGCAGTGATGTACAACAGCTCCGTCGCGGACGCACCCCTGATCCGTGAGCCCCTTCACGCTCCCGTCGCCCACCTCATACGCGGCGGGGTCGTGGAGGGCATCCACTACGGCTCCGTCGTCGTCCTCGACACCGGCGGCCAGGTCCACTTCCAACTGGGCGACATCGAGGCCGCCTTCTACCCCCGCTCGGCCCTCAAGCCGGTCCAGGCCGTCGCCATGGTCCGGGCGGGACTCCCGCTCGACGGCGAACTGCTCTCGCTCGCCGCGGCCAGCCACTCCGGCGAGGAACGCCACCTCGCCGGTACCCGGCGGATCCTGGAGCTCGCCGGACTCACCGAGGACCACCTGCGCAACGTCACCGACCTGCCCTTCGACCCGGTCGTCCGGGACGACTGGATCCGGGACGGCAGGATGCCCTCCCGGCTCGCCCAGAACTGCTCCGGCAAGCACGCGGCCATGCTGTACCTCTGCAGGCTCAACGGCTGGACCCTGGACGACTACACCGACCCCGGGCACCCGCTCCAGCAGGCGATCGCCGAGATCGTCGAGGACCTCACCGGGCAGCGCATCGCCCGGGTGACCGTCGACGGCTGCGGAGCGCCCTTGTTCTCCGTCTCCCTGCACGGCCTCGCCCGGGCCACCGCCCGCATCACCACCGCCGCACCCGGCACGCCGGAGGCGCGGGTGGCCGACGCGATGCGCGAGCACGCCGAGATGGCGTCCGGCTCCGGCCGGGACGTCGCCGCGCAGATGCGGGCCGTGCCGGGGCTGCTGGCCAAGGACGGGTTCGAGGGCGTGCATGTCGCTGCGCTGGCCGATGGCAGAGCGGTTGCCGTGAAGATCGCCGACGGGGCGAACCGGGCACGGATCCCGGTCGCCGCGGCCGCCCTCGCGCGGGCGGGCATCGACCCGGAGCTGCTCGGCGAGTTCGCGGGCGAGCCGCTGCTCGGCGGCGGCGAACCGGTCGGCTGCGTACGACCGGTGCGCGCGCTCGATCCGGTCACTTTGTCTGCCTGCGCGTAACGCTTCGCCGGCCGGGCCGCCATCGGTCCGCGGGCCGTATGCGGCTGGTCGCGCAGTTCCCCGCGCCCCTTTCGGGGCGCTCACCCTCACCCTTCGGAAAGAGGACCCGTACCCTCATGACCACCGCCCTCACCCGCACCGAGCACGATCTGCTCGGCGACCGCGACGTCCCCGCCGACGCGTACTGGGGCGTCCACACCCTGCGCGCCACCGAGAACTTCCCCATCACCGGCACCCGGATCTCCGCCTACCCGCACCTCATCGACGCGCTCGCCGCGGTCAAGGAGGCCGCCGCCCTCGCCAACGAGGAGCTCGGCCTGCTGGAGCCGAGGAAGGCCGCCGCGATCGTCGAGGCCTGCCGGGAGATCCGCGAGGGCAAGCTGCACGACCAGTTCGTCGTCGACGTCATCCAGGGCGGCGCCGGCACCTCGACGAACATGAACGCCAACGAGGTCGTCGCCAACCGGGCGCTGGAACTGCTCGGACACGCCAAGGGCGAGTACCGGCACCTGCACCCCAACGAGGACGTCAACCTCGGCCAGTCCACCAATGACGTCTACCCGACCGCCGTCAAGGTCGCGACGGTCTTCGCGGTGAGCGAGCTGCTCAGGGCGATGTCCGTGCTCCAGGACGCCTTCGCCCGCAAGGCGGTCGAGTTCCGTGACGTGCTGAAGATGGGGCGTACGCAGCTCCAGGACGCGGTGCCGATGACGCTCGGCCAGGAGTTCTCGGCGTACGCGGTGATGATCGAGGAGGACCGCCACCGGCTCGCAGAGGCCGCCGAGCTGATCCATGAGATCAACCTGGGTGCCACGGCGATCGGCACCGGGCTGAACGCCCCCGCCGGATACGCCGAGTCGGCCCGTCGCCACCTCTCCGAGATCACCGGGCTGCCGCTGGTCACGGCCGCCAACCTGGTCGAGGCCACCCAGGACTGCGGCGCGTTCGTGCAGATGTCCGGCGTGCTCAAGCGGGTCGCCGTCAAGCTCTCCAAGAGCTGCAACGACCTGCGCCTGCTGTCCTCCGGGCCGCGCGCGGGCCTCGGCGAGATCAACCTGCCGCCGGTGCAGGCCGGTTCGTCCATCATGCCCGGCAAGGTCAACCCGGTGATCCCCGAGGTCGTCAACCAGGTCGCCTTCGAGGTGATCGGCAACGACGTCACCATCACCATGGCCGCCGAGGCCGGACAGCTCCAGCTCAACGCCTTCGAGCCGGTCATCCTGCACTCCCTGTCGGAGTCCATCACCCACCTGCGCGCCGCCTGCCTCACCCTCGCCGAACGCTGCGTGGACGGCATCACCGCCAACACCGAGGCGCTGCGCGCGAGCGTGGAGAACTCCATCGGCCTGGTCACCGCCCTCAACCCGCACATCGGCTACACCGCGGCCACCGACATCGCCAAGGAGGCCCTCGCGACCGGCCGGGGGGTGGCCGAGCTCGTGCTGGAGAAGGGCCTGCTGCCGGCCGAGCGCCTGGCGGACCTCCTTCGCCCGGAGGTCCTCGCCGGCAGCGGCACGGAGCGGGCGATCTGACGTAGGGCATCCGCGTGCCGTGTGACACCGGTGGCCGCGCCGGGCCGACACGCGGCGCCGTCACGCTAAGGGATGAACCGCGCCGGGGTGGTGCGCCCCTCACATCCGAGCGGTGACGGGATGGCGAGGGGCGGCAGCCCTCGGGCGGTACCGGCTGATCGGCGCAGCCCGTGTCACCACGCTCCGGAAAGTGCTATTTACGCTCATATGATGAATTGTGCGGCCCTCGAAAGGGGCCGTCTCCTGTCCTGGCGAGCGATCCCCGTACACCCTGCGCCGGGCGGAGTGATGGAATCCCTTCGGCGAGTCCAGGAGAATTCATGCGTGTGGCCGTGACAGGTGGCGGCGGTTTTCTCGGTTCGCATCTTTGCGAAACACTCCTTCGGCGCGGTGACGAGGTCGTGTGCTTCGACGACTTCTCGACCGGCGATCCAGCGAACATCGCACCTTTTCTCAACGACCCGGCCTTCGAACTGGTCCGTGGTGACGTCAGCCGGTCGGTCGAGGTGTCCGGGACCGTGGACGCGGTCGCCCACCTGGCCAGCCCAGCCTCGCCTCCCGACTACCTCGCCCGCCCTCTGGAAACACTCGCTGTGGGCAGCCGAGGCACGGAGAACGCGCTGCGACTGGCGACGCGCCACGCCGCCCGCTTCGTCCTCGCCTCCACGAGCGAGGTGTACGGGGACCCCGAAGTACACCCTCAGGACGAGACGTACTGGGGCCATGTGAATCCCATCGGCCCGCGCAGCGTCTACGACGAGGCGAAAAGGTTCTCCGAGGCGCTGACCCAGGCCTACCGGACGAACCGCGGAACCAACACCGGAATCGTGCGCATCTTCAACACCTATGGTCCCCGAATGCGCCCGCACGACGGCCGGGTCGTCTCCAGTTTCGTCGTCCAGGCACTCGCCCAGGAGCCGTTGACCGTCTACGGCGACGGAAAGCAGACCCGCAGTTTCTGCTACGTCGACGACCTGGTGCGCGGAATCGTGGCCATGCTCGACCACGACGAACCCGGACCGGTCAACCTGGGAAATCCCGTCGAACTGACGGTCCTGCAACTCGCCGAACTGGTGCTGAACCTGACGGGGTCCCAGGCCGAGATCCAGTTCCATCCGCTGCCGGTCGACGACCCCACCCGCCGTCGGCCGGTGATCGCCCGGGCGGCACAGCGCCTGGGATGGCACCCCGAGGTCGGCATCGAGGAGGGTCTGCGCCGAACGGTGGAATGGTTCGGCGCCCGCCCGGACGACATCGCCGCCGCACTCTCCGCGATCCAGGGCGGGCAGCAGGACGGCGTCGCCACGGCGGAGTCCCGCCCGGTCGGCGCGACCACCGCCGCGTCGTGACCCAGACGGATCACGGCCGTACGCGCGGCACCGCCCTGGACGGTGTTCCGGGGCGGGCGGACACCGACGAGGCGATGCTGAGAACCCACCTGTGGACCCTCTCGGCGGGCAACGTCGTCGGCATGCCGGCCGACGGACCGGTTTTCGGCAAGCCGCGCAGATCGCTCACGCCCGGGCCCACGTCCTGGATCCCACGGCTGGGGCGCCTCGACCAGATGAAGGTGTCCCTGCTCGCGGTGTGCTGGTGGGCGTCCCTCGTCTGCTTCTGGGAGTGGTGGCTGCGCCCGGAACACCGGGTCGGCTGGGCGGGCTTCGCGGTGAACAGCGTCCTCCTGCTGTACCTGTCCGTGCTGCCCCTGTACTTCGTCGTCGTGATGGTGCGGCTGCGCACCTTCGACCCCGCCGTCGAGGTGCCCCGGCTGCGGACCGCGTTCGTGGTGACCCGGGCACCGTCGGAGCCCTGGCCGGTCGCCCGTACCACTCTGACCGCGATGCTGCGCCAGGACTTCCCGCACCGCTACGACGTATGGCTGTGCGACGAGGACCCGAGCCAGGAGATCCTGGACTGGTGCGAGGCCAACGCCGTGCGCGTGTCCTGCCGCCGCGGTGCCGCGTCCTACCATCGCGACGCCTGGCCCCGCCGCACCCGGTGCAAGGAGGGCAACCTCGCACACTTCTACGACCACTGGGGCTACAGCGACTACGACGTGGTCGCCCAGCTCGACGTCGACCACGTGCCCCACCCCCGCTACCTGGCGGAAGTGGTCCGGCCGTTCGCGGATCCGGCCGTCGGCTACGTCGCCGCCCCCAGCGTGTGCGACGCCAACGCCCGCACCTCGTGGTCGGCACGCGGACGGCTGCACCGCGAGGCCACCTTCCACGGACCGATGCAACTGGGTCACTCCGACGGCCTGGCACCGCTGTGCATCGGCTCCCACTACGCCGTACGAACCCGCGCCCTCCAGGACATCGGCGGGCTCGGCCCCGAGCTGGCCGAGGACTTCGCGACGACGTTCCTGCTGAACTCGGCCGGCTGGCACGGGGCGTTCGCCATCGACGCGGAGGCGCACGGCGACGGCCCCATCACCTTCGCAGCCATGGTGACGCAGGAGTTCCAGTGGTCGCGGAGCCTGGTGTTCATGCTGCTGGGCATGCTCCCGAAGCATCTGCGGCGGATGCCCGGCCGGCTGCGGATCCGGTTCGCGTTCGCCCTCTCCTACTATCCGCTGCTCGCGCTGACGACCACCGCCGGCCTGCTGCTGCCGCCCATCGCCGCGGTCACGGGCCAGCCGTGGATCAACGTCAACTACGGCGCCTTCCTCCTGCACTTCTGGGCCATGTCGTTGTTCCTGATCCTGCTCACCCTGCTGCTGCGCAGACGCGGCCTGCTGCGGCCTGTCGACGCGCCGCTGCTGAGCTGGGAGGGCTGGCTGTTCGGGCTGACCCGCTGGCCGTGGGTGGCCTGGGGAGCCGCGGCCGCGCTGGCGCAGCGCCTGCGGCCGAGAAGGGTCGTCTTCAAGGTGACGCCCAAGGTCCGTCACGGCATGGAGCCGTTGCCGCTGCGCCTGATGCTCCCCTACCTCCTGATCACCACCGTCCTGTCCGGCGCGGCCGTGATCGGGCAGCTGACCGGCCCCGCGCTCGGCTACGTGTTCCTGTGTCTCCTCGGCTCCCTCGCCTACGCGCTGGTGACCCTCACCGTCAGCCTGCTGCACATCCGTGAGACCGCGAGGTCCGCGGGTGTCGGCGTGCACCGGGCGCTGCGGACGGCCCTCCTTCCGCTGACCCTGGGGGTCGTCGCGCTCGTACCGCTGGCCTTCGCCCTGCTGTTGTTCCCCACCTATGTGCGCGGCTTCCTCCCGGGCTGATGCCGGGTGACCGCCCGGAGCACCCGCCCGGGACGCCCCACCCCTCCCTGACGAAAACGAGGTACCCGATGCCCGAAACGGTCCTGGTGACCGGTGGCGCCGGCTTCATCGGCAGCCACACCTGCGTCGAACTGCTCGCCCACGGTCACGAAGTCGTCGTCGTCGACAACCACGTCAACAGCTCCCCCCACGCGCTGGACCGCATCGCCAAGACCGCGGGCCGGCCGCTCGCCGCCGCCTACCGGGTCGACGTGCGCGACCGGCAAGCCCTCGCGCAGGTGTTCGCCACCCACAAGGTGGACGCCGTCATCCATTTCGCCGCCCACAAGGCGGTCGGGGAGTCGGTGGCGCTGCCGGTCGAGTACTACGACACCAACGTGGGCGGCACCTGCGCACTGCTGTCGGTCATGTACGAGCACGCCGTCCGCCGGCTGGTCTTCTCCTCGTCGTGCTCCGTCTACGGCGACGCACGGACGGTGCCCCTGACCGAGCGGAGCCCGGTGGCGCCCACGAACCCCTACGCCCGCACCAAGCTGATGTGCGAGCGGATCCTGGAGGACGTCTGCACCCACCTGACGGACATGAAGGTGCTCGCCCTGCGCTACTTCAACCCGGTCGGAGCCCACCCCGGCGGCCTGCTCGGCGAGGACCCGCAGGGCGTTCCCGACAACGTCATGCCCTACGTCGCCCAGGTCGCCGTGGGCCGACGGGAGAAGCTGAGCGTCTTCGGGGACGACTACCCCACGCCGGACGGCACCGGAGTGCGGGACTACATCCACGTCGTGGACGTCGCCGAGGGACACCGGGTGGCCCTCGAGCACCTGGACGACCGCACCGGCATGCGGGTGTTCAACCTGGGCACGGGCACCGGCACCTCCGTGCTGCAACTGGTCGCGGCCTTCGGCGAGGCGAGCGGCCGGCCCGTTCCCTACCAGGTCGTCGACCGCAGACCCGGCGACGTCGCCGAGCTCGTCGCCGACGCGAGCGCGGTGGCCGAGGCCTGGGACTGGACCACCACGCGTGACCTCGCCGCCATGTGCCGTGACGCCTGGCGGTTCCAGGAACTCAACCCTCACGGCTACGCCCGCTGACCCGTCGACGTCGGCGGCCCAAGACAGGAGAACCTCCATGCGGTTGACCGTCATCGGTACGGGGTACCTCGGAGCCGTGCACGCCGCGTGCATGGCGGACATCGGACACGACGTCCTGGGCGTCGACACCGACAGCGAGAAGATCGCGGCGCTCGCGGCAGGCCGGGCGCCCTTCTTCGAACCCGGCCTGCCGGACATCCTCATCAGGAACACCCGTGCCGGGCGGCTGCGTTTCACCACCTCCCTGAAGGAGGCGGCCGACTTCGCCGACGTGCACTTCGTGTGCGTCGGCACACCGCAACGCGCCGACGGTCTCGCCGCCGACCTGCGCCACGTCGAGGCGGTCGTCGACGGGCTGGCCCCCCTCCTCACCCGCGACAGCCTGATCGCCGGGAAATCGACCGTGCCGGTGGGCACCACCCGGGCCCTCACCCGCAGGGTGACAGCACGAATCCGTCCCGGCGTCGACGCCGAGGTCGCCTGGAACCCGGAGTTCCTGCGCGAGGGATTCGCCGTCCAGGACACCCTGCGCCCCGACCGGCTGGTCGTAGGCGTCACCTCGCCCCGTGCCGACCAGACCCTGCGCGGCGTCTACGAACCGATGCTGCGGGCCGGTGTCGCCTACGTCAGCACCGATCCCGCCACCGCGGAACTGGTGAAGGTCGCCGCCAACTCCTTCCTGGCGACGAAGATCTCGTTCATCAACGCCATGGCGGAGGTGTGTGATGCCTCGGGTGCCGACGTGGTGACCCTGGCCGACGCCCTCGGCCGCGACGCGCGCATCGGGCGGGCGTTCCTGTCCGCCGGCCTCGGTTTCGGCGGCGGGTGTCTGCCCAAGGACATCCGCGCGTTCCTCGCTCGGGCCGAGGAACTGCAGGTGGGGGAGGCGGTGTCCTTCCTGCGCCAGGTCGACGGGATCAACCACCGGCAGCGTCGGCGGACGGTCGACCTGGCCCGCCATGTCCTGTGCGGCGAGTTCACCGGACGGCGGGTCGCGGTGCTGGGCGCCACCTTCAAGCCCGACAGCGACGACGTGCGGGACTCACCGGCACTGGCCGTCGCCGCCGAGATCGTCGCCCAGGGCGCCGACGTGCGCGTGCACGATCCGGAGGGCATCGACAACGCGCGCGCGGCGCTGCCCGGGCCCGCCTACTGCACGGACGTCATGGAGGCCTGCCGGGACGCGGATCTGGTGCTGCACCTGACCGAGTGGCGCCAGTACCGCGCACTCGACCCGGTGAAGCTGTCCGAGGTGGTCCGCGCACCGCGGATGGTCGACGCGCGCAACGCCCTGGACCCGGCCCTCTGGCGGGAGGCCGGCTGGCACGTCCGCGCCCTGGGACGTCCGGTCCACGTTCCCCCGCCGGGCCCGGGCGATGCCCTGCGGGTGACCATCCCTCAGGCGGTCGGACCGCTCTGCACGGCTCCCACGCCGGGCGATCCGCTCAGCGGCGTGCCGAAGTAGTCCACCTGCCCGGGGTCGACCCCCATGGCACGCAGGTCCACGGCGGCAGCGGCCAGCGTGTGGACGCACCGCCCCGCGAGTGCGCCGCGCGTCGGTCCGCTGCCGCGCAGGTCCGGGCCGGCCGCGGGCAGCGGGACGGGGGCGAGGCAGGGGTCGCGGTCGGTGCCGGTGACCTGCGCCCCCAGCGTCTCCTGACTCGTCTCCTGGCGCCAGGCGACCATGTCGCTGTACTCGCGCCCGCCCCACAGCAGGGCCCAGTCTCCCGAGCTGTGGTAGTCGTTGCCCTGCATCAGCACGGCCGACGCGTCGAAGGTCCCCTGTGCCGCGACGACGGGCGAGCCGTCCGTGACGAACACGTTGTTGCGCACGGTGACGTCGCGCAGGCTGGGCTCGAGCCGGAGCGCCGGGGCGCGGACCGGGCCGTTGGCCGTGATCAGCACCGTGTTCTGGTAGATCGCGAGATCGCTGACCCGCGTACCGAGCGCGACGATGCCGCCGTACTGCTGGAGCTCGCGGCTGTCGTTGTGGCTGATGTTGTACCGGATCATGTTGCCCGTGTGTGCCGCGTTCGGGGCGGCGGAGTACGCCAGAAAGCCCGAACCGTCGTTCCCGTAGGCCAGGTTGTACTGCATCACCGAGTGGGACACGTTGTTGTCGAGGCCGAACCCGCCGCCGTCCACCCGGGAGCCGCTGTGATTCCGGTAGGAGACGTTCCGCTGCAGCGTCATCCGCGTCGAGTCGTACGTCCAGATGCCCTCGGGACCCTCGACGGCCTCCGGCGAGGACGAGCTCCCGTTGTCGTGGGTGACGGACCGCTCCACCGTGCCCCGGCGGACGCTGCCGAGGACGATGCCGCTGCCGGTGTTGCGGTCGGACGCCCGGGGGTCCCCGAGATTCCGGTACGCCGTCACCCTCGACACCGTCACCTCGTCGTGCGCGTAGGCGGGCGCGTCGGCGGAGAAAGGAGGGCCGTCCGCCACGAGACCGGCGTCCTGGTTGTCGTGCAGCGCGCAGTCGCTGATCACCACGTTGCGAAAGCCGGATGCCTCGGTGCCGCCGTGCAGCCGGATGCCGTTGCGGAAGCCCGACACCTCGACACCCGAGACCCGGACGTACGGCAGTTTCCGCTCGCCGGGCAGGTCGCTGACGAAGGCGATGCCGTCGCGCGACCTGTAGGACGCGGCGTCGCCGACGAGAACCAGGTCACGGACGACGACTCCGCTCGTGTTGTGCACCTCGATGGCGCGCGTGCCGCGGGCCGTGATCGTGGCACGACCCTCTCCGTAGGACTCGATCACGACAGGCTTGCGGGTGTTGCCGGCGTCCCCCTGGCCGATGCTCAACCCGCCGGGGAAGCGTGCGCCTGCCTCCAGCCGCAGCCGGTCGCCCGGCTTGAACCGCAAGGCATCGGCACGCCGGAGCGTGCGCCAGGCGGTCTTCGGCGTCCGGCCGTCGTCGCTGTCGTCTCCCCGAGGACTGAGATAGAACGTTCGTCCGTCCTTCGGGTTCTCCAGCAGGGGCACGTACGGGGTGGGCATGCCGCACCCGGCCAGTAGCACCGCCGTCGCGCACAGGCCGCCTGCGGTACTTCGCCGCAGCAGACCGGCGAACCACCCGGTGCTCTTCCTGTCGGCCTGCCGCTGCAAGCCGGTGGCTCCGTCGCCTTCGTTCCGCTGGCGCAACATCGCTCCTGTCTGCTCGATGGCCGCGCGGACCCCGACTCGTGGAGGCCGCAGACTTTCACCCTGACGTGCGAGCCCGGGATCGGCGGGCCAGCACGCGCGGTGCGGACCAAGACATGCCTGATTGGCCTCCTGCCGTACCGCCACGGCTGCCGCACACGAGACCGGACCGGGTCCCCACGGCCGGCGCGGGTCCCACGGCGACCCGGGGACACTCCAAGGACAGGCGTGCGGCATGATGACGCTCATGTCCCCGCAGTTCCAACCGGTCCTTGAGCGCATCGCCGCCGAGATCGAACGGACCCCCGGCCGCGGCCGGCCCGCCGACTACATCCCGGCGCTCGCGGCCTGCGACCCGCGCAGTTTCGGCATGGCCGTGGCCGAACTGGACGGCACCGTGTACGGGGTGGGCGACTGGCGGGAGCCGTTCTCCACGCAGTCCATCACCAAGGTCTTCACCCTCGCCCTCGACCTGGCCCGCGAGGGCGACCAACTCTGGGAGCACGTCGGCCGCGAGCCCTCCGGCAACCCCTTCAACTCCCTGGTCCAGCTGGAGTACGAGAACGGCATCCCCCGCAACCCGTTCATCAACGCGGGCGCGCTGGTGGTCACCGACCGCCTCCACACCCGTACCGGCGACGCGTCCGGCGAACTGCTCGCCTTCCTCCGCTCGGAGTCCGGCAACCCCGCCCTGGACTTCGACAAGGAGGTCGCCGCCTCCGAGTCCGCGCACGGCGACCGCAACGCCGCCCTGGCCCACTTCATGGCGTCGTACGGCAACGTCGGCAACCCGGTCCCGGTCCTGCTCGACCAGTACTTCCGGCAGTGCTCCCTCAGGGCCTCCTGCGCGGACCTCGCCCTGGCCACCACGTTCCTCGCCCGGCACGGCGTGCGCGCCGACGGCACGCGGCTGCTCACCCAGAGCCAGGCCAAGCAGGTCAACGCGGTGCTGCTGACCTGCGGGACGTACGACGCGGCGGGTGACTTCGCCTACCGGGTGGGCCTGCCCGGCAAGAGCGGGGTGGGCGGCGGCATCATCGCGGTGGTTCCGGGGCGTTGCACGCTGTGCGTGTGGAGCCCGGGGCTGGACGAGCGAGGCAACTCGGTGGCCGGGGTCGAAGCCCTGGACCGCTTCACGACCCTGACGGGCGTCTCGGTCTTCTGACCGGCCTGCGGCCCCGGAACCGGTCCGGCAACGTCTCCTCACCTGCCGGTCACACACGGGCCCCCGCCCGGAGACGGGTACGTCGCTTTCCGGCCACCCGACGTTGACACGCTTCCCGAGTGTTGGCCATGGCTTTCCCCGTCGATCTCCGCCGCTGCCAGGTACTGGGCCTCGCCGGAACCGCCTTTCTCGCAGCGGGAGGTGAGACCGCGGGAGCCCTTCCGGTGCGTGAACTCCTGGCTCCGGCCTCCGCGCACGCCGTGCTCGGTCTGGTCGGCGCGTACTTCGGTGTCGTCCTGCTGATCGCGGCCTGGATCCTGCTCGGGCGGCTGATCCACGGATCCGAGCCGCCCGGCCCGCGCGCCGTGACGGGGGTCCTGGTGCTCTGGGCGGCACCGCTGCTGCTCGCGCCCCCGCTGTTCAGCCGGGACGTGTACAGCTACCTCGCGCAGGGCGCCATGGTCGACGCCCACCTGGACGTCTACGCGCACGGCCCCGCCCGGCTCGGCGGCCCGCTCGCCGCCGAGGTCTCCCCGCTGTGGCGGCACACCGGAGCCCCGTACGGCCCGGTCTTCATCGGCATGGCCTCCGCGCTGTCCGGACTGACGCGGGGCGAACTCCCCGCCGGTGTCCTCGGGATGCGGCTCGTCGCGCTGCTCGGCGTCGGACTGATGGCCGCCGCGCTGCCCCGGCTCGCCCGGCACAGCGGCGTCGACCCGGCCGCCGCGCTCTGGCTCGGCGCCCTGAATCCGCTGGTCCTGCTCCACCTGGTCGCCGGCGCCCACAACGACGCCATCATGCTCGGCCTGCTCGGCGCCGGCCTGGTCGCGGCCCTGGGCAGGTGGCCGGCGCTGGGCGCCGTCCTCGTCACCCTTGCCGCGCTGGTCAAGGCGCCCGCCGTACTCGGGCTCGCCGCGGTCGTCGTCCTCCAGGTGCGCGCGGGCCACGGCCGTACGAAGGCCGTCGTCACCACCGCGCTCGCCGCGTCGGCCACCACGGTCGCCGCGACCGCCGTCGCCGGCACGGGATACGGCTGGGTGGGCGCCCTCGACACCCCCGTCTCGCCGCGGAACTGGGCCCTGACCAGCCTGCTCGGCCGGGCGACGCGGGCGCTTCTGGAGCGGGTCGGCAGCGATCTGGCGCCCCTCGCGGTCCCGGCGTGGCACGCCTTCGGGATCGTCGCGGCCGTGGTCGGCGTCCTCGTCATCTGGCTGCGGCTGCGTCCCCGGCCGGTGTACGCGCTGGGTCTGAGCCTGGCGGCCGTGGCCGCCCTCGGCCCGGCGATCCGCCCCTGGTACGCCCTGTGGGCCCTGTTCCTCATCGCCGCCGCGGCGCCCAGCGCCCCGGTGCGGCACCGGGTGGCCGCCGTGACGGGTGTGCTCGCGCTGGCCACCCTGCCCAGCGGCGGCCCGGCCGACACGGGGCAACTGGTCCTGGCGGTCTGCGGCGGTCTGCTCGCCGTGGTCGTCCTGTGGCACGTCCACCAGGCGGCTTCGGCGCCCGCTCCGGCGCCGGGGCGGGCGGCATGACGCCGGCCCGCACCGACCGCGCGAGGCTGCTGTTCGTGCTCGCGCTAGCCGCCGTCGTGACCGTGTTCACCGCGACCGTGCCGCTGCTGCGCGACTGGTTCGACCTGCGCGTCTACCACGGGGCCGTGGACAGCTGGGTCCACCACGGCGGGCGGATCTACGACTACCGGGTGCCCGGGACGCCGTACGGCTTCACCTATCCGCCGTTCGCGGCCGTCGCCATGCTGCCGATGGCGATGCTCGACCTGCGCGCCGCGATCGCCGTCGCGCTGCTGCTCAACCTCGCCGCCCTGGCCGTGGTGCTGCGCATCCTCACCGGACCGGCCTGGCGGCGCTACGGCTGGTACGGCTGCGCCCTGGGCGCCTGTGCACTCGCGCTGTTCGAACCGTTGCGCGACACCATCAGCTTCGGCCAGGTGAACCTCCTGCTGCTGGCACTCGTACTCGCCGACGCCCGGCTGCTCACCGCCGGCCGGGACCGCTGGGCGGGGGCCGGGATCGGTCTCGCGGCCGCGGTGAAGCTCACGCCGGTGCTCTTCATCGGGCTGCTGCTGCTCGCCCGGCGCCCGCGGGCCGCCGCGGTGGCGAGTGCCGTCACCGCCGCGGCGACGGTGCTCGCGGCCTGCGTGGCGCCCGACGCCTCGCGCTTCTACTGGACCGAGGCGATGTGGGACACCACCCGGGTGGGCCGACTGGACTACGTCTCCAACCAGTCACTGCAAGGGGTCCTGGCCAGGCTGGGTGAACCGGAGCGCGCGGTGTGGGCCGTGGCGGTCCTCCTGGTGCTGTGCGTGTGGGCGTTCCGCGCCCACCGGGCGGTCGCCGCGGGGGAGTGGACCACCGCGTTCGCCCTCACCGGCCTGACCGCCTGCCTGGTCAGCCCGATCACCTGGGTGCACCACCTGGTCTGGCTGCTGCCGTCCTTCGCGGTTCTGGTCCGCGCCGGGCACCCGCGGACCGCGGGCGCCCTGTACGCGGTGCTGTGCACCAGTGTGGTCTGGCTGTGGTTCGACGACGCGTCCGGCGTCGGCGGATTCCTCGGTGGCAACGCCTACACCTGGATCACGCTCGGACTGCTGCTGTGGCTGCCCGTCGGTCAACTCCGCTCCGCGGCAACGGTCTTGCCCCGCAGCACCAGCGCGACGGCCCCGGCACCGAGCGCGGCGGCACCGGCGATCGCCCCCGTCCAGGGCCAACGAGGCCCGGTGTCGGTGGCGGGCAGCGCAGCCGCGGACGGCGCGGTCGCGGGCGGTGTGGTCGCCGGCCGTGCGGCCGGTCCGGAGCGCGGCTTCGCCCGGAGTGCGTCGAGCGAGCCCACCGGCTCCACGCGCCCGGCCGCGGCGAAGCCCCAGTCGAGCAGTTCCCGGGCTTCCTCGTACACGGCGAAGCCGCCGCCCGCCTGAGGGTTCATCACCGTCACGACGAGCGTGCGCCCGTCCCGGCGGGCGGCGGCGACGAGCGTGTTGCCGGCGTTGCTGGTGTAGCCGTTCTTGATGCCGATCAGCCCCCGGTACCGCCGCACGCCGTCGTCTCCGGTCAGCAGCCGGTTGGTGTTCCGGATCGGGTAGGACCGTCCGCGGCGGCCCGGGAACCTGGCGTCGACGGTGCCGCAGTACCGCGTGAACTCCGCGTTGCGCAGCCCTGCCCGGCCGAACACCGCGAGGTCGTAGGCCGAGGACACCTGGCCCGGCATGTCGTACCCGTCCGGTGACACCACCCGCGTGTCCCGGGCGCCGAGGGCACGCGCCTTGGCCTGCATCCGCGCGGCCGTGGAGCGCCAGCCGCCGCCGAGTCCGGCCAGCACGTGCACGGCGTCGTTGCCGGAGTTGAGGAACACCCCGCGCCACAGGTCGGCGACCCGGTAGGTGCGGCCCTCGGCCACTCCGACCAGGCTGCTGCCGGAGCCGATCCCGGTCAGTTCCGCCGCGCGGACCGTGTGCCGGATGCCACGCGGGAGGGCCGGCAGCACGGTGAGGGCGAACAGGGTCTTCAGGGTGCTGGCGGGAGGCAGCCGGCGGTGCGCGTTGTGTGCGGCGAGCACCTCGCCGGTGCGGGCGTCGGCCACCAGCCACGAGAGCGCGGAGACGTCCGGTACCCCGGGCACCCCGGTGCGCGCCCGGATCTGGGTTCCGGAGCGGTACAGCAGGGCGGGCTGCGGGGTCGCCGCCCGCGGCACGCCGGGCGCGGCGGGGTCGGCCCCCGTGTGCGCCGCCGCGGCAGCGGGCGCGAACGCGAGCAGGCCCACCGCGCAGAGCGCAGAGGCAGCCAGGGCAACCCGGGAAGTAAATCCGATCGTCATACCGCAAACGTAGGAATGAAGTCGTCGCGCAGGGCGCTGCCCGGGCCGAGCGGGGCCGGCGAGCACCCGGATGCCGCATGCCGGGTCGCCGTTCCCGGGCGGTTCGTTCAGTCGGCGGGCAGCGTCGGCCGGATGCGGCGCAGGAACGTCGCGTTGTCCGGGGTTTCGCGCATCCGCTCCAGCAGGGTCTCCGTGCCCGACTGGCCGTCGCGGGTCTGCAGGGCCCGGCGCAGACCGCGTACGGCGGTCAACTCGGCCGGGGGCAGGAGGAGTTCCTCGCGGCGGGTGCCGGAGGGGTTGATGTCGACGGCCGGGAAGACGCGGCGGCCCGCGAGGTCGCGGCTCAGGCGCAGCTCCATGTTGCCGGTGCTCTTGAGCTCCTCGAAGAAGAAGTCGTCGGCGCGCGAACCGGTCTCCACCAGGGCGGTGGCGAGGATGGTGAGCGAGCCGCCCTCCTCGGCCAGGCGGGCGGCACCGAAGAACCTCTTGGGGCCGATCAGCGCGGTCGCGTCGACACCGCCGCTGAGGGTGCGGCCACCGGCGGCGGCCGCGTTGTTGTGGGCCCGGCACAGCCGGGTCAGGGAGTCGAGCAGGATGACGACGTCCTCGCCCTCCTCGACGAGCCGCTTGGCCCGCTCGATGACGAGTTCGGCGAGGGCGATGTGCTGCCTGGGCGCCTTGTCGAAGGTCGAGGCGTACACCTCGCCGCGCACGGAGCGCCGCATGTCGGTGACCTCCTCGGGGCGTTCGTCGAGCAGCACCACCATCAGCCGGGCCTCGGGATGGTTGCCGGCGACGGCGGCTGCGATCTGCTGCAGGAGGACGGTCTTGCCGGTCTTGGGCGGGGCCACGATGAGCCCGCGCTGTCCCTTGCCGACGGGGGCGAGCAGGTCGGCGACGCGGCCGGTGAGCCCGGCCGCCGGGTGTTCGAGACGCAGCCGCTCCCGCGGGTGCAGCGGTGTCAGGTCCCGGAAGTGGCGACGGCCCCGCTGCTCCTCGGGGCTGCGCCCGTTGACCCGGGCGACCTCGGTGAGGACCCGCTGGGCGCCGCGTACGCCGTCGATGTGGTCGCCCTTGCGCAGGCCGTACCGGCGGATCAGCTGGGGAGGGACCTGGAGGTCGGAGGGCGTGGGGTGGAGGTCCAGGGGGCGCAGGTGCCCCTTCCCGTGCGCGTCGGTGTCGAGGACGCCGGTGGCGACCCGGGCCGGGGCCTGCTGCTGGACAGGAGGGTGTTCGAGTGTGGTGGTCATGAGGGGTGGTCCTTTCACGGACGGAAGTGTTTGAGGCATGCGGAAGAAGGAAGGGGTGAAGCCGCGGAAGGAGGCGGAGCGAAGACGCGCCTCGGCGGCGGGAACGCACCTCGGGTACGGCGTATGAGGCCTGCGACGAGGTGGTGCTGGGAAGCCGATGTGCCGGCCGTGGAACGGCGGGCGGTGCGGCTGGTTGAGAGGAACTGGCACCGGCGCCCGGAACGGGCGTACACAAGTGCTGACAGCACTGTACCACGCGGTGCGTGGTCAGATCTGTGACGCGGGACTCAGCGTTGGGCCAGCAGGCCGTACAGGAGCGGGATGCGCGGCTCGGGAAGCCGCCACCAGCCGGACGGCGTACGGACCATCTGCGGCCAGCGCTGCCAGGGCAGTTCGTCGCTCTCCCGCAGTCGCCGGACGGTCAGTCCCGCTCCCGTCAACGCGCCGACGACCTCTCCTGTTCCGTGCATCCACTCGTAGCTGTCGGTGGCGCCCTCGACGGGCGGGCCGTCGGTGTAGGTGTGGGTCGCGTCCCGGCGCACGGGGCCCTCGCCGCCCAGGTAGTCGTGGCGCAGCAGCAGCTCGGGTCCCTCGCCGGGGGCGGGCTTGGGGCCCAGCGAGTTGAGCAGCGGATGGAACTCGACGATGTACAACCGGCCTCCGGGACGCAGGAGTTGGGCCACGACGCCCGCCCAGCGCTCCAGGTCGGGCAGGTAGCACAGGGCGCCCTTGCCGGTGTAGACGACGTCGAACCGCCGTCCTTCCAGCGCCTCGACGGCGTCGTAGACGTTCGCGCACACGTACCCGACGTCGAGCCCCGCCTTGGCCGCGATGTCGTTCGCCGCCGCCACGGACGCCTCGGAGAAATCGAGGCCGACGGCCCGGGCCCCGCGCCGGGCGAAGGCGAGCGTCTCGGTGCCGAGGTGGCACTGCAGATGGAGCACGTCGCGGCCGGCGAGGTCACCCAGGTCGTCCCACTCGAAGGCGCCGAACCAGCGCTCGGGGTCGAGGTCCTGGTCGAGTCCGTAGAACCGGCTGGCGAGGTGGACGGGGGTGCGGGCGTCCCAGTTCGCCCGGTTGACCCGCATCAGCCGCTCGTGCTCGTCGGTGGTCATGACGGCATCCAACCCTGAACGGTCCCGGACCACCAGCCGGAGGGAAGCGGCAGCCGCCACCGGCCGGCCCTGGCCACCGACGCTGTCACCGTCCGGGTGCGCGAGGCGAAGTGCTGCGCGGCGAGGGGCCGTTCGCGGAGACCAAGGAGTGTGTCGCCGGATTCGACGTGCTGGAGTGCGACAGTCTTCAGGAGGCGATCGAGGCGGCCGCCGAGCACCCGGTGGCGGCCATCGGGGCCATGGGGGCCATGGGGGCCATGGGGGTGCGCCGCGCCCGCGCCTTCCTCGTCCCCGAGGCGACCAGGGCGCAACGCCTGGTGCGGGCCGAGCGGAGGATCCGCAACGCCGGCATCCCGTACCGCGTGCCGCCCGCCCCATACGCGGCCACGTCCGGCGCCGATCGCGTCCGGGCTAACCTCTGCGCCGAGGCCGTCCGGCTGGCCCGAGTCCTGGCCCCACCTCATGCCGGACGAGCCCGAGGTGCTCGGTCTGCTCGCCCTCCTGCTGCTGCACGACGCCCGCCGGGTCGCGCGGGTGGAACGCGGCCGGCGGTCCGGTGAGCCTGGAGGACCAGGACCGTACGGCGTGGGACGGGGCGGAGGCCGAGGAGGGCGCCGCCCTGCTGGAGAACGCACTGCGGCGGGGCCGCCCCGGCCCTACCAGATCCAGGCGCCGTCGCCGCCTCCCCCACCACGGCACCCACGGCGGCGGAGACCGACTGGGCCGACATCGCCGGGCTGTACGGCGAACTGGAGCGGCTCGTGCCGTCGGCCGTGGTCCGCCTCAACCGCGCAGAGGCCGTCGGCATGTCCAAGGGGGTCCCAGCGGGCCTCGCGCTGGTGGCGGAGCTGGAATACGGAGGTGAGCCGGCCGACTGCCACCTGCTGCCCGCCACCCGCGCCGGCCTGCCGGCCGCGCCGGGCGTCCGGGGGAGGCGGCCCAGGCGTACGAGCGGGCGCTGGAGCTCGTGGAGAACGACGCGGAGCGGCGCTTCCTGGAGTGGCGGCTCGCGGAGTGCCGATCCGCGGAGCGGCCGTTCGTCGGCGGAGTCACGACAGCTCACCGACCGACGGCACCGGCCGCACCCCACGCGTACGACGGGCCGGGGCGCCCCCGACGTCTGGCCGACGACGCTCCGCCCAGGCGGTTGACCGGCATTGTGATGCCAGTCACAGAAGGGCTAGGGTGAAGTCGCTCGGAGTACGGGCGGCGTGTCGAACCGCGGTGCGCCACCTGGCCCGTCTCCGGGTGAGGGAAGTGATCCCCTTGTCCGTCGCCTGGGACGACATCGGCGGACTCGTCGATGCCCACGAACGTTTCCTGGCCGGTGCGCTCGTCGACGCCACGGTCCGGGACTCGGTGCTCGACTCCTGGAAACGATGCAGGTCGGCGGGGCTCGAGCCGGACCAGCTGCTGGTCCCGTACGCCCCGGACCTGATGCTGGAGGACCGGTTCCTGCGCGCCGCCGACCCGGTTCTGGCGGATCTGAGCGCGTCGCTCACCGAGGTCGGCATGACCATCGCTCTCTGCGACGCGAGAGGCCGCATGGTCCAGCGGCTCGGCGGCGACCGGAAGCTCCGCGACCGCCTCGACGAGGTGCGGTTCGCGCCTGGCTTCGACGCTTCCGAGCGGGTCGTCGGCACCAACGGCGTCGGCACCGCGCTCGCCGAGCGAAGCCCCGTCTACGTCGTCGGCCGTGAGCACTTCGCCGACTGCCTCCAGCCCTTCGCCTGCGCCGGAGCGCCCGTCCGCGACCCCTTCAGCGGACGCATCGAGGCCGTCCTCGACCTGACCTGCCTGCGCACCGACAGCGACCCCACCATGCTGCGGCTGGTCCGCGAGGCCGCCCGCGGCATCGAGGCACGGCTGCTGGAGCAGTCCACGCAGCGCGAACGGGCGCTGCTCGCGGCGTACCGGCGAGCGGGCCCCGACGCGGGCGGGTGGCCGCGTCAGCCCCGAATCGCGGCACCCGGCCTGGGACACGGTCACGGCGACGGCGGCCTCGGCCGCATCGACCTGGCCGTACTGCGGGAAAAGGCCGAGGAACTCCTCGCCTCGCCCCAGCGGACCCTCGACGAGGTCGTCCTGTCGGGCGGCCGCGTCGCCACCTTGCTGCGCCGCCCGGTCATGGGTGCGGCGGGCGAGACCGGCGTGGTGGTCGAGGCCCGGATCCTCGGCGGACCACGACTGCGCCAGGCCGGATCAGCGGCGGCGGGGACGGCCTCGACGAGTCTGCCGGAGGCCGGGGTGACCGGTGCTGGATCGATGGTGGCGGGGGTGGCTGCGGCGGGACTGCCGGGGGCCGGGGTGGCAGCTGCCGAGGTGACGGCTCTCGGGGTGACCGGGGCCGGATCGGCGGCGGGCCCGCCCGTGGCCGAGGTGGCCCCGGCCGGACCCGCGGAGGTCGGGGCGTCTTCGGCGGGACCGGCAGAGGCCGGGACGACCGCCGCCGGGACGCCCTCGTCCGACAGCGTGACGCACGTGCCGCCCGCACCCGCGCCGGCGGCTGCCCGGGCCCTCGCGGAGGCGTCGGCCGCGCCGGTACCCGTGACCGCGCCGACCTCCGGCGCCGGCACACTCCTGCCCGCCCCGTCCGCCAAGCCGTCCATGCCGACCCTGCGCCCGCTCGTCGCCGTGCCGTCCGTGGCCGTCCCCGCCGCACCACAACCCGCGCCCGCCGCGGACCCCGACTCCTCGTCGCCCCGGACCCGGCCCGGTGAGGACGACGGCGGGAGCGACGACCGCCTGCTGCTCGTCGGCGAGCCGGGGGTCGGTCGGCTCGCCGTGCTGGCCCGCAGGCGCCTGGAGCTGTTGCACGACGCCGGCGTCCGCATCGGCACCACCCTCGACGTCACGCGCACCGCCGAGGAGCTGACGGAGGTGGCCGTCTCGCGGTTCGCCGACTTCACGGCCGTGGATCTCCCGGACGCGGTGCTGCAGGGCGACGAGCCGGGCCCGCTCGGATCCGGTGGCCAGTTGCGCCGGATCGCGTTGGGCTCCGTCCAGAAGGTGCCCCACCTGTACGGCGTCGGCGACCCGGTCCACTACGTGCCGTCCACCCCACAGGCCCGCAGCCTGGAGAGCAGGCAGTCCGTACTCGAACCCGTGCTCGTCGAGGCCGAGGGCTGGCTGGCCCAGGACCCGGCACGGCTCGAACAGGTCCTCGCGGCCGGCATCCACTCCCTGATCACCGTGCCGCTCCGGGCACGCGGCGCGACCCTCGGCGTGGTCAGCTTCTACCGCTCCGAGGAGCCCGCCCCCTTCGAGGAGGACGACCTCTCCCTGGCCCAGGAGCTGGCCGGCCGCGCGGCGATCTGCATCGACAACGCCCGCCGCTACACCCGCGAGCACAACACGGCCCTTGCCCTGCAGCGCAGCCTGCTGCCCCGGGGCCGGCCCGAGCAGAGCGCTGTCGACGTCGCCTACCGCTATCTGCCCGCGCAGGCCGGGGTGGGCGGCGACTGGTTCGACGTCATCCCGCTCTCCGGGGCCAGGGTCGCCCTCGTCGTCGGCGACGTCGTCGGCCACGGACTGCACGCCGCCGCCACCATGGGCCGGCTGCGGACCGCCGTACACAACTTCTGCTCCCTGGACCTGCCGCCCGACGACCTCCTCACCCACCTCGACGACCTGGTCGGACGTCTCGACCGGGGCGAGGGCTGGGCGGTGGACAACAGCCAGGCCGACTGCGGAATCGTCGGAGCGACCTGTCTGTACGCCGTCTACGATCCGGTGTCCCGGCGCTGCACCCTCACCCGCGCCGGGCACCCCTTCCCCGCCGTCGTCGCCCCCGATGGCACGGTGGAGTTCGTCGACCTGCCCTCGGCGCCGCCGCTCGGACTCGGCGGGATGCCCTTCGAGACCGTCGAACTGGAGCTGGCCGAAGGCAGCCAACTCGTCCTCTACACCGACGGCCTGATCGAGGACCGGCACCGGGACATCGACTCCGGCCTCGACCTGCTGCGGACCGTCCTGGCCCACGCCGACCGGGCACCGGAGGACACCTGCGAGGCGGTCCTCGACGCCCTGCTGCCGGAGCGGCCCAGCGACGACGTGGCCCTCCTCGTCGCCCGCACGCACGTCCTGGGGCCCGACCGGGTCGCCCAGTGGGACCTGCCCAGCGATCCGGCGGTCGTCTCCCGTGCCCGCGCGGCGGTCACCGAGCAGCTGGCCGCCTGGGGCCTGGAGGACCTCGCCTTCTGCACCGAACTCATCGCCAGCGAACTGGTCACCAACGCCATCCGCCATGCCGCCGGCCCGGTCCAGCTCCGGCTGCTCCGCGACCGCGCACTCATCTGCGAGGTCTCCGACGGCAGCAGCACCTCACCCCGGCTGCGCCGCGCCCGCACCGAGGACGAGGGCGGACGCGGCCTCTTCCTCGTCGCCCAGCTCACCGAACGCTGGGGAACCCGCTACACCCCGAACGCCAAGATCATCTGGACCGAGCAGCCCCTGCCGCACACCTCATGAGGCGACCAGCGCGTTGGTCGGGAGATTCGACAGGGTCAGTGCTGCCAGACCCTCACATAGTCGACCATCATGTCGGCGGGAGTCAGCCTTGGACCGCCGTGCTGATCGCTGACCCCGTTGTTGAGGATCAGGTACATCGGTTGTGACGTGATTCCGGACGTGATCTGTCCGACCTGCTTTCCGTCGTAGTAGTAGGTGACGGAACCGGATTTCCATTCGGCGCCGTACGTGTGCCATCCGGTGAAGTCACCGGACGCGCAGCCGCCGGGGCCGCCCGCGTCGGAATGGAAGTGGTAGCACGCGCGGCCGCTCAGTCCTTCCATGACGTCCATTTCACCGTCGGTCGGCCAGTTCTGCCCGTCGGTCCAGAAAGCGGGCCAGTTGGCGATCTGTGAGTCGGACCCCGGTGAGTAGATTCTGGCCTCGAAAGCGCCATAGGTGAACTGGGCTTTGTCGTTGCTCTCGACCAGGCCGGAACGGTACGGGTACGTCGTGCCGTTGACCGTGGTCTGCTGCTGAACTGCCGTCAGGTGCAGCGAGCCGCCGCTGACACTGACCTGGGACGGGGCGTAGGCGCCGAGTTCGGCGGAATTGACCGGCTTTGTGGTGCAGGTGGGGCAGCCCAGCCAGTTGGGGTTCCACTTGGTGGAGTCGAGCGCGGTGCCGCTGAACTCGTCACCGAACACCTTCCGCCAGGTGCCGGGTATGCCCACCGGAAGGGCCGAGCCGGTCGCTGGGGTCTGGGTGGGCGTGGGGGTCGCGGTGGTGCCGGGGGTGACGGTCGGGCTCGGGCTGGTGCTCGGGCCGGGTGCCGTGGAAGGGGCCGGGCTCGCACTCGCGGTGGGGCTCGCAGAGGTGCCCGAGCTGTCGGAGGTGAACGTCTTCGCCGGGGGTAGTTGGTACCGTTTGCCCTGAATCTTATAGGTGACGAAATAGGTGTATGAACCTGCGGGAAACGTGCGGCTGCCCGACGTGTAGGTCGTCCCGGAGGTGCCCAGTCTCGCTGCGGTCACACCAGGAAAGTCGAAGTGCGCACCGTTTCCTGAGCGCGCGGCGACCGTCAGTTCCTGCACCTTTGTCGTGCGGTTGGAATGGAGTGTCGCGGTGGCCGCGAATTGTCCGCCGGGTGTCGCCGCGACCGACAGGGAGTCGACGGTCACGGCGGCCGATGTCGATGCGGGTTGACTCGCTCGCGCCGTGGTGCCCGCGGCGACAACTGCCGCGGCGAGGAGCAGCGGCGACAATGTGTGGACCATGGTGAGCCGGGGATGCTGTCCTTGTTTTTTGCTTTTGGTCATGTGCATGTGGTGGTCGACCTTTCCCCCCGCGTGTCCGCCTGTGAGTTCGCGACGGAGTGACTCGAACGCACTGGACTTTGCGGGAGTCAATTCCGGTCCGCAACCACCGTGCGCACCGCGGGACGGGGTCGTTGAATCCTCCCGTTCCAAATGTGTATGTGTCGGGGGTCGGTTGAGGGAATCGAGCCCCGTGTTGTGATGTGCGCCATAGCGGTTTCGCTTTTTCTGCATATGGGGTCAAATGGTCAAGTCGCCCGATTCTCGACGCGCGTGTTCCTCGCCGGGACACGGCTTGTCTGTTCGTCGTGCGTCATCTCGCGGAAGCGTCGAGGTCGGTCAGCGGCGCCTCCTCGCGCACCGGCCAGGCGGGCCGGCTGTGCTCACCCGAACCGTGCTTCCGCCTCCCGGTGCGCCTAAGCTGATGCGGATGTTCAGCCCCGAAGGCCCCAGTCTCCGCGAACTCGCCGTTCAGGCGCTGTCGTCCGTCGAACGCGGCTACGACCTGCTCGCCCCGAAGTTCGACCACACGCCCTTCCGCACGCCCGAGCCGGTGCTCGACGCCGTCGCCTCGGCGCTGCGGCGCATGGGCCCCTTCGACGCCGGGCTCGACCTGTGCTGCGGGACCGGCGCCGGCGTGCCCGTGCTGGCACAGGTGTGCCGGCAGAGCGTCACCGGGGTCGACTTCAGCGCGGGCATGCTCGACGTCGCACGGGAGCGCACCAGGCCCGCCGGGCCGCACGTGTCCTGGGTGCGCGCGGACGCCCGTGCCCTGCCGTTCGGCCCCGCCTTCGATCTCGTCGTCAGCTTCGGGGCCTTCGGGCACTTCCTGCCGCGCGAACTGCCCGGACTGTTCGCACAGGTCCACGCCGTCCTGCGCCCCGGCGGGAGCTTCGCCTTCCCCGTGCTCGCCCCGCCGCGCCCCACGTCCCGCGCCTACTGGATGCTGCTGGGCTTCGACGCGGTGATGCGGGTGCGCAACGCCGTGTGGCGGCCGCCGTTCGTCATGTACTACCGGGCCTTCCGGCTCTCGGAGGTACGCCGGGAGTTGGAGCGCACCGGATTCGAGGTGGACCTGCACACCCTCCCCGAGTTCGGGCGCCGGCGGGACGGCAGCCCACGGGTCCGGATGGTCGTCGCCCGTCGGCTGCCGTAACCGGGCGCGGACGTCTGACTCGGGGGCCAGACGAAGCGGCGTACGAACGGCGGGAGTTCTCGCTCTGCGCGCCCACATGCCGGCCTCGGTCGCGCGTGGCCGGGGCTTCGCCGACCCCAGCCCGGGCTGATCGAAGCCGCCTCCACAGACCCGTCGCCCTGCGCGGCCCGATCGCCGGCTCGGTGCCCAACTCGCGGCCGTTGTGGACTGCTTCGGCGCGGCGGGCGTCCCCCGGACGGGCAGGCGGCCGACGCTCGAACTTCCGGTGTCGGACCACCGGTTGGAGGCGGGCTTGTCGCAGCCGCCCGGGTGTGGCGGGCCCCGGTGTGCCACAGGCTGCCCGTCTTGCCCGCGTGCACCCGGCTGCCCTCCCCGGCACCTGCCGCCCCAGCCGCGGCCGGTGGGCAGACGCCATGGGATGCGGCTGCCCGCCACGGCAGTTGAGCGATCCGGGCGTCGATCGCCTGGACGCCGGGGGTTTCCGTGGTGCAGCCGTACTTACGGCATCCGCACCGAGGCCAGTGGTGTCACAACGCCCCGTACAGGGCGTCGATCAGTGCCATCTTCCGCGGGTCGTCGGCGATGTGCGGCCCCATGCGGTTCATCACGTACCCCAGTGACACTCCGGCCTCCGGGTCGGCCAGTCCGCACGAGCCGCCGAAGCCGTCGTGCCCGAAAGCCCGGGGATTGGGGCCGTACGACCCGTTCGGCCCACTGAGCCACAGGCCCAGGCCTATCTCCGTGTCGTGCTCGAAACCGGCGCCCAGCACCAGGTCGCGGCAGCTGCCCTGCCCCTCGCGCACCCGCTCGGCGGCCTCGGGGGAGAGGACCCGGTGCCCGTCGTACGTGCCCCGGCCCGCGAAGACGCCGTAGAGCGCGGCGACGGCCCGCGCGGTGCCGTGGCCGTTCGCGGCGGGAACCTCGGCCGCCCGCCACGCGGGCGTGTTGGCCTCGGCCGCGCCCACCGGAGGGTTGGCCAGCGCGGCGATCGCGGCGGGCGCCAACTGACTGAACACCGCGGCCTGTTCACTGCTCGACGCGGCCGGCGGGTGCACCAGCTCGGCGGCCCGCCCGGCCTCCTTCTCCGGCAGCCCGACGGTGAAGTCGATCCCGAGCGGAGCGGTCACCTCCCGCTCCAGGAACGCACCCGGCAGCAGCCCCGACACGCGTCGTACGACCTCCCCGACCAGGAAGCCGTACGTCAGCGCGTGATACCCGGACCGGGTCCCCGGCTCCCACCAGGGCTCCGTCGCGGCGAGCCGCTCCACGGTCAGCTCCCAGTCGCAGAGCTGGGCGAGGGTGTGCGGCTCGCGCAGCCCCGCCAGCCCGGCCCGGTGCGAGAGCAGCTGCCGTACGAGGACCTGCTCCTTGCCGGCCGCGGCGAACTCCGGCCAGTACAGGGCCACCGGCGCGTCGAAGTCGAGCAGCCCACGGTCGGCGAGGATGTGCGCGCACAGGGCGACCGGGCCCTTCGTCGTCGACCACACGTTGACCAGAGTGTCGCGCTCCCACGGGCGGGTGCCCGCCGCGTCGGACCAGCCGCCCCACAGGTCCACCACCGTCTCGCCGTCGGCCACCACGGTGACCGCGGCACCCAGCTCCCCGCGGTCCCGGAAGTTCTCCTCGAACGCCGTGCGCACCGCGCCGAAGCGCTCGTCGCTGTGGCCGTGGACCGCCGGCTCGTTCTGGGACATGGACCCTCCGTCGCCTTCCGGAAGTCCGGGCCGCGGTGCCGCGACCCGGGCGCCATGAACATACCGACTGGTCGGACCGGACGGAAGATGTCGTACCCGAAGGCGGAAGGCCTCAGAGAAAGAAGAGCGCCCCTTCCGGCTCGCGGTGGCCCGCGATCGTGTGCCAGTAGTCGCGGGTCTCGACCGCCAGTCCGGCTGCGTCGAACCGCACGAAGACGCAGCCGGCCGGCGTGGACGCCTCGCCGGCCTCCCGGGAGAACACCCGGAACTCGGCCACCGCGACCCTGTCCCCGCCGACGACCGGCGGCGAGAACCGGACATCCGTCACCTGCTCCTGGGCGAACGACCAGCGCAGGTACTCCGCCGGCCCGGCCCGGCCGTGGTGCGGCGCGCGGAACGGCATGGAACGGTGCACGCAGTCCTCGGCGTACAGCTCCAGCAGCCCCTCCACGTCGTGCCGGGCCCAGGACCGCTCCCACCCGCGCACGAACCGCTCCGCGGCCTCGTCCGGCTCCAGGCGCGGCCTCTCAGGCGTACGACCGCAGCCAGCGCACCTTGGCCGCCTCGTGGTAGGGCCCGCCGCCCTCGTGGTCGTTGAAGTCGTACACCTCGATCGTCTTCTCGTCGTGCGCCCAGCCGTTGAAGGCCGCGAAGACGGTGGAGGGCGGGCAGGTCTGGTCCTCCAGGGCCACAGAGAACAGGGCGGGGGCCCGGCCGCGGGACGCGAAGTGCACGCTGTCGAAGTAGGAGAGGGTGCGCAGGGCGTCCTCGCTGCGACCGCGGTGCGTCTTGAGGTAGAGGCCGATCTCCCGGTACGGGTGGCGGTCCGTGAGCGTCGCCGCGCGCGGGTAGTCGCACAGGAACGGCACGTCCGGCGCGACGGCCGCCAGGTCCGGGACGAGACCGCCCACCGCGATCGTGATGCCGCCGCCCTGGCTGGCACCGATCGCCACGGTGCGCGCGGGATCGGCCAGAGGATGCGAGCGGGCGGCCTCGACGGCACGCACCGCGTCCGTGAACACCCGGCGGTAGTAGTAGTTCTCCGGGGCGTCGATGCCCCGCGTCATGAACCCGGGGTACGCGGGCGCGCCGCCCACCGGGTCGGCGGTGCCCCCGCCGCCGCCCCAGGCGCTGCCCTGACCGCGGGTGTCCATCACGAAGTGCGCCCGGCCCGTGGACGCCCACAGCAGATGCTCGTGCGGCAGACCCCGCCCGCCGCCGTACCCGACGAACTCCACCACCAGCGGGACCGGCGCGGAGACCTCGGCGGGGATCGTGAACCAGCCCTTCACCGGGTGGCCGCCGAACCCGGAGAACGTCACGTCGTACACCTTGACGGTGGACAGACCCGTGTCGACGAGTTCGAAACGGGCGTCCAGATCGTGCTCGCGTGCCTCCTCGAGCGTCTTGGACCAGAACGCGTCGAAGTCCTCGGGCTCGGTCGACGCGCTGCGGTACTCGCGGAGCTCGTCGAGCGGAAGGTCGAACAGGGCCATCTGGAACCGCCTTTGCGGAGAGAGCGTGCGGATGATCACACCGTACGGTGATGATCGGACGACTCGCCAGGTCTTTTGCCTCGCACGCGACTGCACGGCCCCATGACGTCTGCCGTCGAAGCGCCGGTCGAGCTGGTGGAAGTGCTGGTCAGGGACGCCGAACTGCTCATCGTCGACGGGGGCGGGGTATCCCGGGCGGCTGCGTGCGGTCACGGGTGGTCGGGTCACCGGTCCCGCTGACTGGGACGCGCGGACGAAGTCGCGCCGGCCGGCGCGGTGAGACCCGGTGGCGGCGTGGCCGCGCTGCGGGCCCGCTCGGGCGTGGACGACGGCGGTCGCCAAGAAGGTACGGGACGACCGGGGCGAACCGGTGCTGCCGGGACTGGCGGACGCTCTGCGGACCGTGGCGGAATCGCGCGGGGTATGCGGCAGCAGAACTGGCCGCCGGCCCGGTCACGCCCTGCGGCGCGTCCACTGCGGCTCGGTGAGGGCCCAGTCCCGTTCCCACTCGGCCATCCGGCGACGGCTGGCCGCCCCGCGTACGACGGAGTGGCCGAGGAGCACCACCGCGGCAGCGCCGCCGGCCGCGCACGCGCCGATGGAGAGCGTGTGCTGCCAGACCGCGCTCTCGTCCGGCGGCGGGAGCACGCTGCGGCCCTTGCCGTCGAACCACACGTCCACCACCTCACCCCGTTGCGACCCCGCCGGGACCCGTGCGGTGGCCGTCCGCGGGCCGGCTCCCGGCTCCGTCCAGCGCACGGTGGCCCGGTACGCGTGTTCCCGGCCGCCCTGCACCGAGGGCAGTGAGCCGGCCGTCCTGCCGATGACCTCCGCGCGGACGCGATGGCGCTCGGCGCGCTGTTCCACCGCGGTCGCGCGTGCCTCGGAGTGGGCCCAGGAGGCGGCGAACGCCCCGACCAGGGGGGCTCCCACACAGATCAGCACCGCGACGGCCAGCACCGTCCACGCCTCGACGACGTCCGACCGGCGCCGCAGCGGACTGCGCCGCCAGCGCCAGCCGCGCACCCGGGTTCGCATGTCGACCTCCGCACCGCGCACGCCTGCGAGTGCCCCCAAGCATCTAGTACCCGTTTCACCGGCATCGTTCACCGGCGGCCCCGCATTCGGGCCGCCGGACAGGAGTGCCCAGCAGGGGGGTGCCGAAACGCCAAGGGGCTCCGGGGGCCGGGTGAGCCGGCCACGAGGGCACGGCGGTCCCGTCCGGTGACGCGAAGGGCTCTGCCCGCGGCGCGGTCGGTCCCCGCCCGTCAGCCGAAGCGTTCGATCCGGATACGGTCCACCGGCTGACCCGCCTCGACCAGCAGGCGCGAGGCGTGCTCGGCGAAGGCGTTGGAGCCGCACACATAGGCCTCCCACCCACCCGGAGGCTGCTCGGCCAGGAGCGGCGCCACATGTGCGGCGGACACACGTCCCACCGGCACGCCCTCCGGCGCGCTCCGCGTGAACACCGGCGTGGTCTCGGCGCCCAACTCCCGCGCGTAGATGAGCTCTTCGGGGCCGCGCGCCGACACCAGCATCCGCAACGGCACGGACAGGCCCCGCGCCCGGTGGTGGCGCACCATCGACATCAGCGGTACGACACCGGAGCCGGCGCCGATCAGCAGCGCCGGCCGGTCGCCGGGCCAGGCGAAGAAGCCGCTCAACGGGCCGCGTACCTGGACCTCGTCGCCGAGTCCCGCCACCGTGTGGAACCAGCCCGAGACCTCGCCGCCCTCCACGTGGTCCAGGGTCAGCTCGATGTGCCCGGAGTCGTCGGGGGCGGACGCGATCGAGTAGTGGCGCTGCGCCGCGTAGCCGTCCTCGGCGGTCAGCCGCAGCATCAGGTGCTGGCCGGGCAGATGTCCCGCCCAGGCGGGCACCGCGAAGCGGTAGGTGGAGGCGCGCCGGGTCTCGCGGCGGATCTCGGTGAGCGTGGCGGTCTGCCACATGGAGGCGGCCCGGTTGCTCACGGCGATCCGCCCGGGCACGGCGAACCGCGTCGCAGGCGTGAAGCCGGAAGGAACGGAGTCGGGGGTCACGGAGCCGACGGTGGTGGAGGCAGGGGGACCGGGGGAAGCGGACGTCTCAGTCACCGGAGTACCGCTGCTCCTCCCAGGGGTTGCCCCGCTCGTGATAGCCGTTCTGCTCCCAGAAACCCGGCTCGTCGTGGTCGAGGATCCGCAGGCCCGCGATCCACTTGGCGCTCTTCCAGAAGTACAGGTGCGGCACCAGCAGCCGTGCCGGCCCGCCGTGCTCGGCGGCCAGTGGCTTCCCGTCGTACTCCCACGCGATCCAGGCACGCCCGCCGGTCAGGTCGGCGAGCGGAAGGTTCGTGGTGTAGCCGGTGTGGGAGTAGGCGACGGCATGGGTCGCGGAGTCATATGGCCGAACCACGTCGAGGAACGCGTCCAGCGACACCCCGCCGAACCGCACCCCGAACTTCGACCAGCTCGTCACGCAGTGGATGTCGCCCTCGTAGGCGGACGCGGGCAGCTCGTGCGCCTGCGCCCAGTCCCAGGTGCGGGGCGCCTCGACCAGCCCGTCGACACGCAGCGTCCAGTCGGCGGGCGTCAGGTCGGGCGTGACCTCCGCGGACAGGACGGGCCAGTCGTCGCCGGCATCGTACTGGCCGGGCGGCAGTCCCGGGTTGTGGAGGCGGGCGCGTCCGGTGAAGCCTCGGGTGACGTTCATATGGGTCCAGCGTGTCAGCGACGGCAGTTCCTTACGCGCTCAACCGTACGCGCACGTCAGACCTGCCCCGGCCTGGGGGCGGCCGCGATCATTAAGGCCGCGTGAACTGTCCGGCGCCCCGGGAATAGCGGACCGCCGCTCCTCCTTGCCGACTGGTGTCGCAACCCGTGTCTCATACATCCGCCTGAGCGGCGGCGACAGCGAAGGAGAGTGGCGGCAGTGCCCAAGGCGTACGTCTTCACGCGGTACGGCGGTCCGGAGACCGAGGCCCTCGTCGAGGTGGCCCGGCCCGTGCCGTCCCCCGGCCAACTCCTGATCGCGGTACGAGCCGCCGGCGTCAACCCCGTCGACTGGAAGCTGCGCACCGGCTACCGCCGTCCCGGAGAGACCGGCGACCGCGAGTTCCCCGCCGTCCTCGGCAGCGAGGCCTCCGGGGTCGTCGAGGAGGTCGGCGAGGGCGTCGAGGGATTCACCGTCGGAGACGCGGTCTTCGGCAACACGGCCGCCGGCGCCTACGCCGAGTACGCCGTGCTGCCCGCCGCGGTGGCCGCGCACAAGCCCGCCGCGTTGTCGTTCGCCGACGCCGCGACCCTGCCCGTCGCCGCCGCGACCGCGTACGACGGGATCCGCCAGCTCGGTCTGCCGTCCGGCACGACCCTGCTCGTCACCGGCGCGGGCGGCGGAGTCGGCGCCGCGGCCCTGCAGCTCGCCCGCGCCTTCGGGCTGGGCGCCGTCGGTGTCGCGAGCGTGGGCAAGAAGGACTTCGTCGAGTCGCTCGGCGCCGTGCATGTTCCCTCCGGGCCGGACTGGGCCGAGCGGGCACGGGCCGCCGCGCCCCAGGGCATCGACGGGGTCTACGACCTCGTGGGCGGCGACGTGCTGTCCGAGGCGGCCCGACTGCTCACCGACCGGTCGAAGTTGATCACCGCCGGTGCCCCGCCCGAGGACGTGGAGCGGCTGGGCGGCGCCCGGGTGGCCCGAGCCCGCAACGCGGCCGTCCTGGAGGCGGTGGCGCACCTCGTGGTGAACGGCGACCTGAACCCGCACATCACCGAAACGTTTCCGCTCGACCGGGCCGGCGAGGCCCTGCGCACGGTCGAGGGCGGCCACGCCCGCGGCAAGGTCGTGATCGGGGTCGCCGGATGAGCACCGACGCCGTACAGGCCACGGACGGTCCCCGGCCCGCCGCGCAGACCGCCGACCGCCCGCGGATCGGCGGGGCCGCCCACGTCCTCGACAACCCCGCCCGCACCGCGCTGACCGGACCGCATGCCCACTTCGCCGAGCGGCACGGCCGGATCCTGCGCTACCCCGTGGACGTCACGCCGTGGCTGGCCCTCTCCGACGAGCCCGACGCCGACGACTGGGCCGACCTAGCGGCCCTCGCGGGCCCCGGCGCCGAGGTGCCGCTGCTCGGGTTCCGAGGGCGGGTCCCCGACGGCTGGGAGATCACCTTCCGCATGGAGGGCGTCCAGTTCGTGGACGACGGTCTGAGCACCGCCCCGGAACCCGAGGCGGTCCGCCTCGGCCCCGACGACGTGCCCGAGATCCTCGACCTGGTCGCCCGCACCCGGCCCGGCCCCTTCCTGTCCCGCACCATCGAACTCGGCACCTACCTCGGCATCCGGCGGGACGGAGCCCTCGTGGCCATGGCCGGCGAGCGGCTGCACCCGCCGGGCTGGACCGAGATCAGCGCGGTCTGCACGGACCCCGCCTTCCGCGGCGAAGGCCTGGCGACCCGGCTGATCCTCGCCGTCGCCCACGGCATCCGCGAGCGCGGCGAAACCCCGTTCCTGCACACCGGCGCCGGCAACACCGATGCCATCCGGCTCTACGAGTCCCTGGGCTTCGGCCTGCGCCGTACCACCGCCTTCATGTCCGCCCGGGTGCCGGAACGGCTGCCCGAGGGACGTACGGCCCTACCGGTGTCGTAGCCGCAGCGAAGGGGCAGGGGAGTCAGTCATCCCCGGAGCCGACCGCCGGCCAGGCGTTGTACCGCACGAGGTACCGGGCGAACCGCTCCAGGTCGTCCGCCGGCCAGTGCGCGAGCCGTTCCCGGAAGGCCGCGCGGCGGCTCTCGGTGACCTGGGCCAGGATGCGGCGGCCCGCCTCCGTGAGGTCCAGGACCTGGACGCGGTGGTCCTCAGGGTCCTGGCGCCGCTCGACGAGCCCGGCTCGCTCCAGGGCGCTCACCTGGCGGCTGACCGTGGACTTGTCGAGGGCGTAGTGCGCGGCCAGGTCGGTGGCGCGGCAGCCGCCGCTCTCCTCCAGGTGGCCGAGCAGGGTGTACGAGACCAGCGACAGCTCGGGATGCATCCGTCCGGCGGAGGCCCGGGCCCGGCGGGCGAAGGACGTCATCTCGCGATGGATGGTCTCCACGGCCGCGTCATGGGCACTTGGTGCGGGTGCTTTCACGGTTCCTCCCTCACGCCACAGGTTGCATAATACAACTCGTGATCGTTGGGGTAGTGTGTCCGCGCTGTGCCCGTCGTCAACGACCAAGGAGGTGAGACCCATTACCGCTGTGTCAGGTCGGGTGCTCTCTCCTCGAACCGGCGCGGATCACCGCCAGTAGGCGGCCGCGAGAGCACCCTTCGGCTTCCGAAAGGCTCTCGGCTTCCATGCCTCCACTTTCACCCTCGTCTCCTGCCTCTCCGTCGTCACCCGCTTCTCCTTCTTCGCCGCAGTCCTGCCGCTCGTCCCAGGACGCCGTCGTGGCCGCGCTCCGCGCCGCCGGCTGTGTCTTCGCCGAGGACGAGGCGCGGTTGATCCTCGCCGCCGCCCGCACCCCGGCCGAGCTGGCCGCCATGGTCGACGGCCGCGTCCTGGGCCGGCCCCTCGAACTCGTCCTGGGCTGGGCCGAGTTCCGGGGGCTGCGGATCACCGTGGAGCCCGGCGTCTTCGTGCCCCGCCGCCGTACCGAGTTCCTCGTCGGGCAGGCCCTCGCCCAGGTCCCCGACGCGTCCGTCGTGGTGGACCTGTGCTGCGGCTCGGGTGCCGTCGGCGCCGCCCTCGCCACCGCGCTCGGCCACGTCGAACTGCACGCCGCCGACATCGAACCCGCCGCGGTGCGCTGCGCCGGCCGCAACGTCGCCGCCGTCGGCGGTCACGTCCACGCGGGCGACCTCTTCGACGCCCTGCCCACAACACTGCGCGGCCGCGTCGACATCCTGGCGGCCAACGTGCCGTACGTCCCCACCGGCGAGGTCGCCCTCCTGCCCGCCGAGGCGCGCGACCACGAGCCGCTGGTCGCCCTCGACGGCGGTGCGGACGGCCTGGACGTCCTGCGCCGGGTCGCGGCCGAGGCTCCCCGATGGCTCGCCCCCGGTGGCTGTCTCCTGGTCGAGACGAGCGAACGCCAGGCGACGGCGGCCGTCGAGGCCTTCCTGCGCAGCGGTCTCAAGACGCGCCTGGCCGTGTCCGAGGAGATGTACGCCAACGTGGTGGTCGGAACCCGGCCGTAGCGAGACCGTGGGCCGGCGGCGTGGCGCCCGCACGGGTGTTGCCGGGCGGAGCCTTCGGCCGCGCCCCCGGTCGCGCCTGCCACATCAGGTCAGGGGGTGGTCTGCACCCGGGCGATGAGCAGTGCCACGTCGTCGGAGTTGTCGGGCTGGTGCAGGGTGCGCAGCAGGAGGTCGCAGACCTCCTCCAGCGGGCGGTCCGGGCCGTCGAGCAGGGCCAGCAGGGCGTCCAGGCGTTCGTCGAGCGGGTGTTGCCGGGTCTCGACGAGGCCGTCGGTGTAGAGCACCAGCCGGTCACCGGGTTCGAGGTCGACGGTCGTGGTGGAGAAGGCGACGCCGCCCACGCCCAGCGGGGCCCCGGTGGGCAGTTCGAGCAGCTCCGGGGCGCGGCCCGGACGCAGCCGGGCGGGTGGCAGGTGCCCGGCGTTGGCGATCCGGCACTGCCGCAGCTCCGGGTCGTGGACGACGTACACACAGGTCGCGATCGACTGGTCAGGGCCGTCGGTGATCCGGTCCAGGTGCTCCAGGAGCCGGGCCGGGTCCAGGTCGAGGGAGGCCAGCGTGTTCGTCGCCGTGCGCAGTCGGCCCATGGTGGCCGCCGCGTTGAGACCGCTGCCCATCACGTCGCCCACCACGAGCGCGGTCTTGCCGCCGTCCAGCGGGATCACGTCGAACCAGTCGCCCCCGACCTCGGCGGTGGCGCCGGCGGGCTGGTAGCGCGAGGCGACCTCCAGGCCGCCCGTCACGGCCGGATGGCTGGGCAGCAGGCTGCGCTGGAGGGTGAGGGCGGTGTCGCGGGCGTTCTGGTACCAGCGCGCGTTGTCGATCTGCACGGCCGCGCGGGACGCCAGTTCCCGCGCGAGCAGCACGTCGTCCCCGGTGAACGGCAGCGGGTTGCGGGTGCGCTTGAGATCGAGGGCGCCGAGCACCTCGCCGCGCGCGATCAGCGGCACCGCCAGATAGGAGTGCACGCCCGCCCGGGCCAGCAGCTCGACCGCCTCGGGGGAGCGGGCGATGCGGGGCAGGTCCCCGGCCGTGACCTGCGCGACCAGGACCGGCTGTCCGGTGCGCACGCATTCGGTGACGTGGCGGTCGGGGGCGTAACGGGCCACGTGTCCGGGCGGGTCGGCGGCACGCAGGGCGTCCGGGGCGCGGTCCGCCTCGACGGCCAGGGCCCGGATGACGGCCGGTTCCGCCGGGCCGAGCGTGCTGGGCCTGCCCTGCACCACCGCTTCCAGCAGATCCACGGCCGCGATGTCGGCGAGGTCGGGCACGGCGACCTCGGCCAGCTCCCGGGCGGTGCGGTCCAGGTCCAGGGTGGTGCCGATCCGGGCGGAGGCGTCGGCGACGAGGGCCAGACGCCGCCGCGCGGCCTCGGCCTCGACGGCCGCCCGGTGCTCCTCGGTGACGTCCGCCACCGAGCAGGCCACACCCAGTACGGTCCCGGCCGCGTCCTCCAGCCGGTAGAGCGAGACCGACCAGGCATGCTCCTCCGCGGGATCGGCCGGTGTCCGGCCCACGCTGCGCTGGTCGAGCAGCGGCCGTCCGGTCTCCAGCACCCCGCGGGCCGCGGACTCGAGGGCCTCGGCGTCGATGTCCGGCAGGACGTCGCCGATGGCACGTCCGACGTGGTCCTCGGCCGGGATGCCGTTGATCCGCTCCAGGGCCGGGTTGACGGAGACATACCGCAGGTCGGTGTCGAGGACGGCCAGCCCGGTCGGGGACTGCGCGACCATCCGCGTGGACAGCGCAACGTCCCGCTCCAGCCGCCGTACGGTCGACTGGTCGGCGGCGAGGCCCAGGGCGTAGATGTCGCCCCGGTCGTCGAGCAGCCGCATGTTGCGGAACTCCACCAGTTTCGTGGTGCCGTCCTTGTGCCGCACGGGGAACGCGCCGGCCCAGCCCTGACCGGTCTCCATGACGTCGGCGAACAGCTTGGCGACCAGGTCGACATGCTGCTCGTGGATCATCAGGTGCGCCGCGTAGTGCCCGAGCGCCTCCCGGGCCGGGTAGCCGAACAGCTCCTCGGCCTGCGGGCTCCACAGCACGATGCGCCCTTCGGTGTCCAGGACGATCGATGCCACCCCGAGCACGTCGAGGAGCCCGCTCGGCTGCACCGGACCACGCACCGGCCGCGCGGCCAGGTCGCCGGACCGTACCTGCTGCTCGCCGCCCTCGGTCACCGGGCCCTCCCGGCTGCTCTCATTGCACGCACCGCCTTCGGCCGCCCTCGCGGCACGCCGTTCCCCCGTATGACTCCCCTGTTCTACCGCGTCCAGCCGTCTCTGTGACGTCACCGGGAGCTTCTTCCACCATCCCGCAACACGGCGGTGGCCGTCCGGCGAAGCCGGATCACGGCGTAGTGACCGAGCCGAACACCCCCGTTCACGCATTGGTCTGTACATGACCATTCGGGCGGGCCACACTGTCCGCCGAGTACTCCCACCCCCCCGGAGGAGCCCTTCCATGCCCCTGCGCGCCCGGCAACGTTGTCGGGCGGTCCTCGTGGCCGCCGTCGCCCTCACCGCCGCCACTGTCCTGGGAACCGCCCCACCCGCCTTCGCGGCCGACACCTGGACCGAGGCGGGCTCCGACCGGGCCGACCCGCTGACCGAGAGCCAGGGGCTCACCTCCGTCGAGGTCCCGGCCGGGGCGGCCAACCGGTACACGGGGATCGGCACCATCCCCGTCGGCCTCAGCAGCCGCGGCTGGAACCACGTGGGCGACCCCGACACCTCCTACGACGGCCACTATGTCGAGCCCTACCAGCGGGACTCCGGCACCACCAAGATGTTCCGCGTGCAGTCGCCGGACGGGACCTGGTCGGAGTACGTCCACACGCTGGGCTCCGGGGAGGCGCTGAACAACTCCTGGGTCGCCGTCTCGCCCGGCGGCCAGTGGATGCTGGCGGGGGAGTACGGCACCATGAGCCGGCTGCTGGTCTTCCCCACCCCGGGCGTCAACCCGGCCACCTCGCCCTCGGCGAACCTCCCGCAGGCCGCCACCGTCCGCCTCGACCACGCCGTACGCGACGTACAGGGCTGCGACTTCCTCACCGCGACCCAGCTGCTGTGCTCCTCGGACGATCCCGCGGGCACGCTCTTCGGCATCACCAAGCCGCTGCTCCAGATCGACCTGACGGCCGAACCCAACGGCACGTCCGACGTCACCGGCCATGTCACCGCGCTGCGTCAGCTGCCCCTGCGCAGTTCCTGCTCGGGCACCTTCGAGGCGGAGGGCATCGACTACGACCGCCGTACCGGCACCCTGCGGGTGATCGTCGTGTCGCCGGGGTTCTGCGTCCTGACCGACAGCAGGACCTACCGCTTCACTCGGGGCTGACCGCGCCGGCCGAGGCTGTGGGGCGGCGCCGGTAGTGCTCTGCCCGCGGTGGTGCTTATCTGGGGGTGGGGTGCGGTACCGCAGGGTTCGCCCCGCGGCACCGCAGCGCGGCCACGAGAGGAGCGATCACGATGGACAGCGAGCGACCGCACCCGGAATCCGTCTCCGTGGAACTGAGCGGCAGCAAGGAGGACGCCCGGATCGTGTTCGACAGCCTCTGCGCGTGCTTCGGGTCCGACCGGTGCGCGGAGGACGTACCCCGGGACCACCACGAGGTACGTCCGACCGTGTGGCTCGGCACCTTCGACGTGGCCGACGAGCACGAGGGCTGCCCGCCGGCCAGTCTCGGCTCGTCCGTCATGGCCGACGTGCAGGGCGGCTACTGGGCCGTCGACCGGTTCCGTACCACTCTCGACTCCCTCTTCACCGTACACGACCTCACCACGGTCTCCGGAGACCAGGAGAGGGAACTGCACGTGCGGCTGGAGAGCCACTAGACCGGGCACGGCCGGCGCGCGGGACGCGTGGGCCTCCCGCCCGATGCTCTCAGGTCGCGAGCGCGCGGTCGATGCCGTCGAGTCGGCCGCGCCCCGCACGGCATCCTCCGTGCCGGCTTCCCCGGCGCCCGACGTGGTCGGCATCACCCCTCCCCGATTGTGCAACTAGTTGCATAAAGCGGGTCCGGTCCTCTAGAACAAGAGGGCACGACACCGCCGCGCACGGAGGGCCCTGATGAGCCGTTACCCGCACCTGTTGTCCCCGCTCGACCTGGGCTTCACCACGCTGCCCAACCGCGTCCTCATGGGCTCGATGCACGTCGGCCTGGAAGAGGCCGAGCGCGGCTTCGAGCGGATGGCGGAGTTCTACGCGACCCGGGCACGCGGGGGAGTGGGGCTCATCGTCACCGGCGGCATCGCGCCCAACGACGAGGGACGGCCTGCCGAGGGCGGCGCGAAACTCACCACGGACGCCGAGGCCGAGGAGCACACGCTCATCACCGAGGCCGTGCACCGCGAGGGCGGCCGGATCGCGATGCAGATCCTGCACTTCGGCCGGTACGCCTACCACCGGGACCTCGTCGCCCCGAGCCCCCTCCAGGCGCCGATCAGCCCCTTCGTGCCGCGCGAGCTCACGGACGCCGACGTCGAGAAGACCATCGACGACTACGTCCGTGCCGCCCGCCTGGCCCGGCAGGCCGGGTACGACGGCGTCGAGATCATGGGCTCCGAGGGCTACCTGATCAACGAGTTCATCGCCGCGCAGGCCAACCACCGCACCGACCGCTGGGGCGGCTCGTACGAGAACCGCATGCGCTTCCCCGTCGAGATCGTCCGGCGGGTGCGCGAGGCCGTCGGCGAGGACTTCATCGTCATCTACCGGCTGTCCATGCTGGACCTGGTCCCGGGCGGCTCGACGCTCGACGAGGTGATCACCCTCGCCAGGGCCGTCGAGGCCGCCGGGGCGACCATCATCAACACCGGCATCGGCTGGCACGAGGCCCGTATCCCCACCATCGCCACCTCGGTGCCCCGCGGCGCCTACACCTGGGTGACCAAGCGGCTGATGGGCCAGGTGTCCGTCCCGCTCGTGACCACCAACCGCATCAACACCCCCGAAGTCGCCGAGGAACTGCTCGCCGACGGCTGCGCGGACATGGTGTCCATGGCCCGCCCGATGCTCGCCGACCCCGACTTCGTGGCGAAGGCCGCGGCCGGCCGCCCCGAGGCGATCAACACCTGCATCGGCTGCAACCAGGCGTGCCTCGACCACACCTTCAGCGGCCGGATCACCTCCTGCCTGGTCAACCCGCGCGCCTGTCACGAGACCGAGCTGGTCCTCGCCCCGACCCGGCTGCGCAGGCGGGTGGCCGTCGTCGGCGCGGGACCGGCCGGTCTCGCCTGTGCCGTCAGCACGGCCGAGCGCGGCCACGCGGTGACCCTCTTCGACGCCGCGAGCGAGATCGGCGGCCAGCTCAACGTCGCCCGCAAGGTCCCCGGCAAGCAGGAGTTCGACGAGACCCTGCGTTACTTCCGCCACCAGCTCGACGCCCACGGTGTCGACGTACGGCTCAACACCTGGGTGGCCGCCGAGGACCTCGCCGACTACGACGAGGTCGTGGTCGCCACCGGCGTCACCCCGCGCACCCCCGACATCCCCGGTGTCGACCACCCCAGCGTCGTCGGTTATCTCGACGTCCTGCGCGACGGCGCCCGCGTCGGCGACCGCGTCGCCATCCTCGGCGCGGGCGGCATCGGCTTCGACGTCGCCGAATACCTCACCGACGGCGGCGACAAGACGAGCGAGGACCCGGCGACGTACTTCCGCCAGTGGGGTGTGGACATGGAGTACGCGGCACCCGGCGGACTCACCGCCCCCGAGCGTCCCGCCCCGCCGCGCACCGTCCACCTCCTCCAGCGCAAGACCACCAAGGTCGGCGCGGGCCTCGGCAAGACCACCGGCTGGATCCACCGCACCGAACTCAAGCACCGCGGCGTCACGATGGTCCCGGGTGTGCGCTACGACCGTATCGACGACGCCGGCCTGCACGTCACCGTCGGTGACGCGAGCACCGTGCTGGAGGTCGACACCGTCGTGCTGTGCACGGGGCAGGATCCGCGCCGCGACCTGTATGAGGCACTGCTCGCCGCGGGCCGCAGCGTCCACCTCATCGGCGGTGCCGACCTGGCCGCCGAACTGGACGCCAAGCGGGCCATCAAGCAGGGCACCGAGCTGGCGGCGGCACTGTAAGGGGTCCTTTCACTATGCCCGTCCGGGTCGCGCGGCCTGGCACCGCACCTCGCCGCGTTGCCGAAACGCCCACGTGGCTCCTCCCCCAC
>NZ_JBVIPA010000056.1:0-43305 GCF_055578365.1 Streptomyces sp. NPDC033131 | reverse complement strand
GAGCGTTACTCGCCGGGCGAGCGGTACGGCCGCGTCTACCAGATCAACTACGCCCGCTGCATCCTGTGCGGCCTGTGCATCGAGGCGTGCCCCACCCGCGCGCTCACGATGACCAACGAGTTCGAGCTCGCCGACTCCAGCCGCGCCAACCTCATCTACACCAAGGAGCAACTGCTCGCGGGGCTGGAGGAGGGCATGGTCGACTCGCCCCACTCGATCTTCCCCGGCACCGACGAGCAGGACTACTACCGGGGCCTGGTCACCGAGGCCGCGCCCGGCACGGTGCGCCAGGTCGCCGTCTCCCAGGGCGAGAAGCCCGAGGACGAGGGGGCGGGGGCATGAGCGCGCAGCTCGCCGCCACAGTCACTCTTTCTGCCGGCGCCTCCACCGGTGAGGCCGTCCAGTTCTGGGTGCTCGGCACGGTCGCCGTGATCGGCGCCCTGTGCACCGTTTTCATGAAGCGGGCCGTGCACAGCGCGCTCTGCCTCGCCGCAACGATGATCATCCTGGCTGTGTTCTACCTCGCCAACGGGGCCTACTTCCTGGGCGTCGTGCAGATCGTCGTCTACACCGGCGCGATCATGATGCTGTTCCTGTTCGTGGTGATGCTCGTCGGCGTCACCGCGGCGGACTCCCTGAAGGAGACCATCAAGGGCCAGCGCTGGCTGGCTCTGATGTGCGGGCTCGGCTTCGGGGTCCTGCTGTTCGCGGGCATCGGGAACGCCTCCCTGAAGGAGTTCACCGGCATCGGCCAGGCCAACGCGAACGGCAACGTGGAGGGCCTCGCCGTGCTGCTGTTCACCAAGTACGTCCTTGCCTTCGAGATCACCAGTGCTCTCCTGATCACCGCCACTGTCGGGGCGGTGATGCTCACTCACCGAGAGCGCATCGGGCGGGCCAAGACGCAGCGCCAGTGGTCCGAGGCACGGGTGCATAGCGGGCACCTTGCGCCGCTGCCGGCCCCCGGCGTCTACGCCCGGCACAACGCGGTGGACATCCCCGGACTACTGCCCGACGGCACACCGTCCGAGCTCACCGTCAATCCCACCTTGCGCGCCCGTGGCCAGATGCGCCACGTAAGCCGCGACCTACTGCGTGGGATCGAGCGGTGGGAAACCTCCAGCGCCGACTGGCTGGGCCGTACGCCCCCGCGTCGCCGCGCGGACGGCTCCCTACGCGCTCCGCTCATTGCGGGCGCCTCCGACACGGCGAGTGAGGCGGCCCGGACCGAGTCGCAGTCCCGGCCGTCGCCGGCAGGGCAGCCCTCTGCCACGACCTCCACCCCAGCGGAGGCGGAACAACGGTGAACCCTGTCAACTACCTGTACCTCGCCGCCTTGCTGTTCAGTATCGGCGCGACCGGAGTGCTGGTCAGGCGGAACGCGATCGTGGTGTTCATGTGTGTGGAGCTGATGCTCAACGCCTCCAACCTGACGCTCGTCGCCTTCTCGCGCATGCACGGGAATCTCGACGGCCAGGTCATCGCCTTCTTCACGATGGTCGTCGCCGCGGCCGAGGCGGTGGTCGGACTAGCGATCATCGTGACGATCTTCCGCACCCGCCACTCGGTCTCGGTCGACGACGCCGGCCTGATGAAGCTGTAAGGGGTCGCTGAACCGTGAACGCTGAGAACCTGATTGTGCTGCTGGTCGCGGCGCCCCTGCTCGGAGCGGCCGTCCTGCTGTGCGGCGGCCGGCGGCTCGATGCCGTCGGCCACTGGATCGGCACGGCCCTGGCCGCCGCCTCCTTCGTCATCGGTGTCGTCCTGTTCGCCGACATGCTCGGCAAGGAGGCCGAACACCGGGAGATGGGCCAGTACCTGTTCAGCTGGATCCCCGTCGAGGGCTTCACGGCGGACGTCGCCTTCCAGCTCGACCAGCTGTCGATGACGTTCGTCCTGCTGATCACCGGAGTCGGCTCGCTCATCCACGTGTACTCCACCGGGTACATGGAGCACGACGAGCGCCGGCGCCGCTTCTTCGGCTATCTCAACCTGTTCCTCGCGGCGATGCTGCTGCTCGTCCTCGCCGACAACTACCTGCTGCTGTACGTCGGCTGGGAGGGCGTCGGCCTCGCCTCGTATCTGCTGATCGGCTTCTGGCAGCACAAGCCCAGTGCCGCCACCGCCGCGAAGAAGGCCTTCCTGGTCAACCGCGTCGGCGACGTGGGCCTGTCCATCGCCATCATGCTGATGTTCACCACCTTCGGGACCTTCGCCTTCGGGCCGGTCCTGGAGGCCACCGGTGAGACCAGTGAGGGCAAGCTCACCGCGATCGCCCTGATGCTGCTGCTCGCGGCCTGCGGCAAGTCCGCCCAGGTGCCGCTGCAGTCCTGGCTCGGGGACGCCATGGAGGGCCCGACCCCCGTCTCGGCCCTCATCCACGCCGCGACCATGGTCACCGCCGGCGTCTACCTGATCGTCCGCTCCGCCGACATCTTCGACGGCGCCCCGGAGGCACAGCTCGTCACCACCGTCGTCGGCGCGGTCACGCTCCTCTTCGGTGCGATCGTCGGTTGCGCGAAGGACGACATCAAGAAGGCGCTGGCCGGCTCGACGATGTCCCAGATCGGGTACATGGTGCTGGCCGCGGGCCTCGGCCCCATCGGCTACGTCTTCGCGATCATGCACCTGGTGACGCACGGCTTCTTCAAGGCCGGCCTGTTCCTCGGCGCCGGCTCGGTCATGCACGGCATGAACGACGAGGTCGACATGCGCAAGTACGGCGGCCTGCGGAAGTACATGCCGGTCACCTTCGTCACCTTCGGCCTCGGCTACCTCGCCATCATCGGCTTCCCCGGCCTGTCCGGCTTCTTCTCCAAGGACAAGATTATCGAGGCGGCCTTCGCCAAGGGCGGCACCGAGGGCTGGATCCTCGGCGGCGTGGCCCTGCTGGGCGCGGCCATCACGGCGTACTACATGACGCGCGTGATGCTGATGACCTTCTTCGGTGAAAAGCGCTGGCAGCCGACCGTCCGCCCGGACGAGACATCCAGCGTCGAGCCCGGCATCGGGGTGCGGCCAGAGAAGAAGCCGCAGCCGCACGAGTCCCCGGCGTCGATGACCGTCCCGATGATCCTGCTGGCCTTCGGGTCGGTCTTCGCAGGCGGCCTGTTCAGCGTGAACGACGCGTTCCTGCACTGGCTGGAGCCGGTCACCGGCCACGACCACGGTCACCCGCCCGTGAGCGCGCCCACCGTGACCGCGGCCACCATGGTCGCGCTGGTGACCGGCCTGGCTGCGGCCTGGGCGCAGTACGGCCGGCGTCCGGTCCCCGTCACAACGCCTCACGGATCGCCGCTGACACGGGCCGTCCGGCGTGATCTGTTCCAGGACGACGTCACCCACGTGGTGTTCGTCAAGGCCGGTGGGTATCTCACCCGCCGACTGGTCCGCCTCGACCACTCTGTCGTCGACGGTGCTGTCCAAGGCACTGCCTCCGCGGTCGGCGGTTTTTCCCGGCAACTGCGCCGCCTTCAGACCGGGCAGGTCCGGTCGTACGCACTTTCCATGTTCGGTGGTGCCGCGGTGCTGGGCGCCGCCATTCTCCAGATGAGGTCGCTGTGATGAGCCCCTTCCCGCTGCTGACCCTTACCGTGGCGGTACCCGCGGTCGGCGCGGTGGTGACGGCCGCGCTGCCCGCCGCCACGACGGATGCTCGGCGGCGCACAGCCAAGACCGTCGCTCTGGTCTTCGCATGCGCCACCCTCGCCCTGGCCGTCGCCGTGGCCGGGCGTTTCGATCCGGGTGGCGCCCGCTACCAGCTGACCGAGTCATACCCCTGGATCAAGAGCTTCGGGGTGGGCTTCTCACTTGGGGTGGACGGCATCGCCGCGATGATGGTGTTGCTCACCACGGTGCTGGTGCCGCTGGTGATGCTCGCTTCGTGGCATGACGCCGACGCGGATCCTCTCGCCGAGGCGCCGTTCGGGAACCGCCGCCGCACCCAGGTCTTCTTCGCCCTCATCCTCGCCGTCGAGGCGATGGTGGTGTTGTCCTTCCTGGCGACCGACGTCTTTTTGTTCTACGTCGTTTTCGAAGCCATGCTCATCCCGGTGTACTTCCTCATCGGGGGCTTCGGCGACCGGGCTGACGGCGGCGACGGCGAGGCGGCCGCACGGCGCTCCCATTCGGCCCTGAAGTTCCTGCTGTACAACCTGCTGGGCGGCCTGGTCATGCTGGCCGCCGTGATCGGGCTGTACACGCTCTCCGCCCGGGCCGGGATCGGCAGCGGGGCTGACGGCACGCTGGACCTGACCACCCTCATCGGTGCTCTCCGCGATGGTCGACTGTCCATCGACCCGGTGGCGGAGCGGGTACTGTTCCTGGGCTTCTTCTTCGCCTTTGCCGTCAAAGCCCCGCTGTGGCCGCTGCACACCTGGCTGCCGGGCGCCATGGGGGAGGCCACCGCCGGTACCGCGGCCCTGATCACGGGGGTCGTCGACAAGGTCGGGACCTTTGCGATGCTGCGGTTGTGCCTGGAGCTGTTCCCTGGTGCCTCAAGGTTCTTCGCGCCCGCGATCATGGTGCTCGCCGTGACCGGAATCATCTACGGCGCACTGGTGGCAGTCGCTCAGGAGGACATCAAACGCCTCATCGCCTATGCCTCGATCTCCCACTACGGCTTCATCATCCTGGGCATCTTCGCGATGACCCCGCAGAGCCAGGTCGGCGCGAGCTTCTACATGGTCAGTCACGGCATATCCACCGCCACGCTGATGCTGGTCGCCGGGTTTCTGATCTCCCGACGCGGCAGTCGCCTGATCGCCCACTACGGCGGCGTGCAGAAGATCGCCCCGGTGCTCGCCGGAGCCTTCCTCATCGGCGGCCTGGCCAACCTCTCGTTGCCGGGTCTGGCACCGTTCGTCAGCGAATTCCTGGTCCTGGTCGGCACCTTCACCCGCCACCAGGCGCTGGGCGCCATCGCCACCCTCGGCATCGTGCTGTCCGCGTTGTACGTGCTGGTGCTCTACCAGCGCACCATGACCGGCCCGGTGGCGAAGAGCGTGGCCGCCATGGCCGACCTCAGGGCCAGGGAACTGCTCGTGGTGGGCCCGCTCGTGTTCCTGCTGATCGCGCTCGGCGTCTATCCCAAGCCCGTCACGGACATCGTCGCCCCGGCAGTCGACGCCACACTCTCCGAGGTCCACCGCACGGACTCGAAGCCCGTCCACCCGGCTGCCGAAGACCGCGGCTGATGTCGTCCTTCTCCCACCATCGGACCGTCAGAGGTGAAGTGAAGTGAGCGCCTTCGTCGCACCGGAAACCGCCCGCACCGTTTGGACGGCGGCGTCCGGCAGTGTCGGCATTCCTGTTCCGCAGATCGAGTACGGCCAGCTGGCGCCCCTGCTCATCGTCCTCGGCTCCGCCGTCGTCGGCATCCTCGCCGAGGCGTTCCTGCCGCGTCGCAGTCGTCACCGGGCCCAGGTGTCGGTCGCCGTGCTGGGATTGGCGGCTGCCCTCGGCGCCGTCATCGCTCTCTTCGCCGACGGCCGATACGCCACCGACAAGGCCGGCCTGGCCGCCATGGGAGCGGTCGCCGTGGACGGTCCGGCGCTGTTCCTGCAGGGCGTCATCCTGATGACCTCCATGGTCGCGGTCCTCTCGTTCGCCGAACGGCGACTGGAGCCGCGCGGAGCGGACGGCTCGCCCGTGGGCGCGTTCGCCCCCCAACCGGCCGCGGTGCCCGGCAGTGAGGCAGAAACCGCCGCAGCCCGAGCGGAGTTCGCCACCACCGAGGTCTTCCCGCTGACCATGGTCGCGGTCGGTGGCATGCTGCTCTTCCCGGCGGCGGCCGACCTGCTGACGATGTTCGTCGCGCTGGAGGTCTTCTCCCTGCCGCTGTACCTGCTGTGCGCCCTGGCCCGACGCCGTCGGCTGTTGTCCCAGGAGGCCGCACTGAAGTACTTCCTGCTCGGCGCCTTCGCCTCGGCGTTCTTCCTGTTCGGCACGGCCCTGATGTACGGCTACGCCGGCACCGTCTCACTCGGCGGCATCGCCGATGCCATCGCCGGCCGGTCCGCGGTCGGGCCTGCGCTGGGCAGTACCACCGCGAACTACACCCTGCTGCTGACCGGTCTGGCCCTGCTGGGAGTCGGCCTGCTGTTCAAGATCGGCGCCGTCCCCTTCCACTCCTGGACGCCGGACGTCTACCAAGGAGCCCCGACACCGGTCACCGGATTCATGGCCGCCACGACCAAGGTGGCAGCCTTCGGAGCGCTGCTGCGGCTGCTGTACGTCGCACTCCCTGACCTCGTGCGGGAATGGCGTCCGGTGCTGTCCGGCGTCGCCGTGCTCACCATGGTCGTCGGCGCGGTGCTGGCCGTCAGCCAAACCGATGTCAAGCGGCTGCTGGCCTACTCCTCCATCGCCCACGCCGGCTTTCTCCTCATGGGTGTGCTCTCCGCCAGCCAGGCGGGAGTGTCCTCGGTCCTCTTCTATCTGGCTGCCTATTCCTTGGTGACCTTCGCTGCCTTCACCACCGTCACCCTCGTCCGTGATGCGGGTGGGGAGGCCTCCCGCCTGCCCGACTGGGCCGGCCTGGGCCGCCGTTCCCCGCTGCTGGCCACGGTTTTCTCCCTCTTCCTCCTGGCTTTCGCCGGCATCCCGCTCACATCGGGGTTCACCGGGAAGTTCGCCGTCTTCCAGGCGGCACTGATGAGCGGCGCGGTCCCGCTGGTGATCGTGGGTGTGCTGTCCTCGGTGGTCGCGGCATTCGCCTACGTCCGGATCATCGTCCTGATGTTCTTCTCCAAGCCGCAGCCCGACGGCCCGTCCGTCGCCGTCCCCAGCGCGCTGACGATCATCTCCATCGGCTTCGGGGTGCTGGTCACTTTGGCACTGGGTCTGCTCCCGCAGTACTTCCTCGACCTGGTCGACACGGCCTCGGCGTTCGTCCCCTGAGAGGGAAGCTGCCCGCCCCTCCGAGGGGGAGCGACCGTGATCTCCGACCCGCTGACGCCTGACGGGTGAAGAGTCATCGTGCCGACCGCGGACAGAGCGGGCGGCTTGAGCGGGGGTGGCCGTGAGGGCAGGACGCCGCGAAGTGGTTGCTGCGACGCTGTGAGGAGTTGGGGCCGCCCGTGAGCGGCAACGAATGTACCGGGCAGTGCGCGCCCCCAACGCCCGCTCCGGCCCGGACCGCGCGGGTGCGCTGTCGGCCGGACCGCGCGCAGGACACGGCCTGGAGCGAGCGGTCGGCTCCGGATGCTTCTGCGGTGGGGCAGCACCTGGCCCGACTGATCCGGGCTGTTCGGCTGGAAGCGCCGCTCGGACCAGTCGGCGGTCCCGATCGAACGGGGGAGTGTCACCCAGGGCCTGGCGGGCGGGCGACACTGAGCACCGGATCGATGAGGTGCTCATTCGAACCGGCCGGTGACCGAGCCCGCCCGGTCTCGCTGCAAGGATCTCGCCGGCCAAGACCCGGTGTGCGGTGATCTACGACGACCGCTTGGGCGCGGCGTTCGGCTGTGCGGCGGGGCGGGTGCATGGCTTGCACGGACGGAGGTTCGCGGACGTTCCGGTGGATGGACGGCGGGTGGTCGTCTCGGTGAGGTTGCGGCGGCTGACGTGCCCGGTGCTCGACTGTCCGCGGCAGACGTTCTGTGAGCAGGTTCCCGGCGTCGTGGAGCGCTACCAGCGTCGCAACAACCGCCTGGCCGGCCAACTCGGCTCTGTGTCAAGGAGTTAGCGGGCCGGGCGGGCACCCGCCTCTCCCGCGTGCTGGCCTGCGCGATCTCCCGCTCGACCGGCGCATGCTCCTGCGCAGGGCGGCAGCGCCGCTGCGGTCCCGCCTGTGCTCGGCATCGATGACTTCGCCCTCAAGCGCCGGCACCGCTACCAGCGTGATCTTCGACGCCGAGACCGGCGAGCGGATCAACGTCCTGCCCGACCGCACTGCCCAGAACCTGGGCGCGTGGCTGCGCGAGCACCCCGGCGCCGCATACGTCTGCCGCGACGGCTCCGGCTCCTACGGCGAGGCGATCCGCCAGGCCCTCCCCGAAGCGGTACAGGTCAGCGACGGGTGGCACCTGTGGAGCAACCTGTGCGGCAAGGTCCTGGCCGAGGTCCGCTCCCACACCGCAAGCTGGGCCACGGCCGTGAACCCCGCCCGGCCCGGGGGCGTGCGCGAGCAGACCACCCGCGAGCGCCGGCAGCGGGTCCACCATCTGCTCGACCAAGGAGTCGGCCTGCTCTAATGCGCCCGCCGCCTTGATGTCGCCCTGAACACCGTCAAGCGATACGCCCGTACGAAAGAGCGCACCCGGCGACCGCCGCGCACCCCGCCACAGGCCCACGCTCGTCGACCCCTACCCCGACCACCTGCGCACCCGCCGTGCGGAAGACCCGGTCGTCCCCGTCCTCCGGCTTTTCCGGGAGATCAAGGAGCTGGGCTGCACCGGTAGCCTCAACCTGCTCCACCGCCACATCACCCAGGGCCGCGCCGAGGGCGTCGACAAGCCGGTCACCACCCCGCAGCGATTCGCCCCGCCTCCTGCTCACCCGCCCCGAGAACCTGCGCGACAAGGACACCGCATTCCTGCCGGAACTGACCGAAGCCTGCCCCGAGATGACCGAAATCGCCCGCCTCACCGGCGGGTCCGCTCAACTGCTGACCACGGCGGAGGGCAACGACGCCAAGCACACCGACTGAATCATCACGGTCCGCGCCACCGACTTGCCCCACCTGCACTCCGCAGCGGACTCGGCGAGGCCGGCTGTGCCCGGCGCGCAGGTCGGCGATGGTGGGCACCGTACTCGCCGCCGAGATGTTCACGGATCAGCAGCCTGGCCGCCTCAAGGAGTGATTCCCCCTGTTCCGCCACGTGGTGACTCCATCCGGGCCGACATGGACGACGCTGTCCGCCTGGAGGTGAACGAGCGGCTGACCATGCCTGCGGAGTACGCCGGCGGCGCCGCCGGCGCCGCCGGCGTCGACGCCTGGCGCGACCCGCTCGCCGTAGGTGCTGTCAGCCCCATCGGGGCCGGCCTGAAGACCACGGACGTACCAGTTCACACGCGCGGTTGCACTACGGCGTCGGCGCCGCTGCCTTTCCGGAAGCCGTCGGCGAGTCGGTGACCGAGGTGTTCGGCGTGAATCGTCCGCCCCCGCGCGGCGCGGATGCGATGCGTAGACGTGCGACGCCATTCTCGCGGCCCTGGCAGCTGAGCTGCGGGTGGTGGGGGCGGTGACGAAACGCTGCGGGCGAGCGGGACCTCGCCGAGGAACGCGGAACGGTCCGCCTCCTTGGTGCGCTTCGGGGATCCGGCGGAGAAGCGGCCTCCCGTCCTCCCCGTCAGTCCTCGTCCCAGGGCCCATCGGCCAGGCGGGAGTCGACCCAGTGTGCGAGGAGGACGTCGAGCTCGGCCTCGCAGTCACGCACCGCGCCTGCCTGACGGCCAGGATTCCGATGCAGAACTCGAGGGGAAGCACCGCCGCCGCGCAGCCGGCCGCGATCAAGACGGTGCCCATGTGCGACCTTCCGTGTGATCACGAGAGAGTCTCGCGGACCGCGAGGAGCCCCCGGTGACCGGTCGGACCTCGATGTCGGCGGTGCCGGTGGCAGGACCGCCTCGGCCGCGGTCGGCAGGCCGGTCAGCGGGTGGCTTCCAACAGGTGGTACAGCAGGAGCAGCTGGGTGATGGCCAGCGGCTCGCTGCGGTCGGTGCCCTCGAGTTTGCCCAGGGTGCCGGGAGGATCGCCGGCGTCTACGCCGAGCTGGGACCAGATGGACTTCTCCACGACTTCGCTCTCCTCGCGCGGCGCGTAGCCGTGCACGTGCAGGGCGTCGACGGGACGGCCGTCCTCGTCCCGGGCCAGCTTCAGGTGGATCGCACGTCGGTCGCCCTTGGACAGTACGCCGTTGAGTTCCGGGTGCCGGATGGTCGGCCGCAGCAGCAGCTCGGCGGACAGGGGCGTGCCGGGCGGGTCGTCCCTGCCTGCGATCGGCGCGAACCGTACGACGATGTCGGCGGACTTCCGTTGGGGGCGTATGAACGCCTCCGACTCCGGCTCGCGGCGGTTCAGCTCGGCGAGCACCTGGTCAACGGTGTAGCCGCGCTTCTGGGTGTCCCGCTTGATCTTCCACTCCCGGCGGACTTCCTCCGGGGGGTTGAGATAGACGGTCACATCGAAGCACGCTCGGGTCAGCGTGGTGTGCAGCGGCAGCAGGCCCTCGACGATGACGAAGTCCCGCGGCTCGATCAGCTGAGGCCGTGTCAACTGCCCGGTGGCATGGTCGTACACCGGCTTCAGGATCGGCTGGCCGGTGGCAAGCAGCTGCAGGTGCTGCTCGATGATCCCGACGTAGTTGCAGTCCGGGTGCAGCGCGGTGAACGGCAGCTCCTTACGCTCCTGGCGGTCGTAGCGGTGGTAGTCATCCACGCAGATCGATGTGCTGCGCTCCGGTCCCAGTGCCTCGACCAGCCCCTTGGTGAGGGTGGTCTTGCCCGTCGCGCTGTCGCCCGCGATGGCGAGCATGACCGGTCGTCTCCGAGAGCCCTGATTGACGGCGCGCTGCATCTGCATCAGCTTGTGCGGCATTGCGTCTCCCGCTTCGTCTCGCTACGGATGCTGCTCAGCGCGGCCTGGACGACCGCTGAAACCGTGAAACCGAGTTCGCTGTAGACCACCGGGCCCGGGGCGCTGGCGCCGAACCTCCGCAGCCCGATGACCTGGTCGCCGGCCCTGGCCAGGGCCTGCCACCCATGCGGCACGCCGGCCTCCACCCACACCGCCGGGCACCGCGGCAGGAGCTCCGGGTCGGAGTCCAGTGCCTCCTCGAGCCGCTCGCGCCAGGGCACCGACACCACCCGGGCGACAACGCCCTGATCGGCCAGCTCGTCGGAAGCGGCACACGCCAGCCCGACCTCCGACCCGGTCGCTATCAGCACCACGTCGGGCTCCCCGGAAGAACGACGAACCACCTGGGATCCCTCTCGGCGGAGCAGGTCGGCGGGCACTGGCTCAAGCACCGGCAGGTCCTGGCGGGTGAGCACCAGTACCGTCGGCCCGTCGAGGCGTTCCAACGCCAGTTGCCAGCAGGCCACGGTCTCGTTGGCGTCACCCGGCCGAAGCACCGTCAGTCCTGGAATCAGCCGCAGCGACTCCAACTGCTCGATCGGCTGGTGAGTGGGCCCGTCCTCCCCGACGGCGATGGAGTCATGGGTGAACACGAACACCACCGGCAGCCCCATGAGCGCGGCCAGCCGCACCGCGGGTCGCATGTAGTCGGAGAACACCAGGAACGTGCTCCCGTATGGCCGCAGCCCCCCGTGCAGCGCCATGCCGTTGAGCGCAGCCCCCATGGCGTGTTCGCGAATACCGAAGTGCAGCGTGCGGCCACCGTAGGCCCCGGGCCCGACATCACCCGCGCCGGGGATCGTGGTGTTCGTCGAGGCCGCCAGGTCGGCCGACCCGCCCACCAGCGCCGAATACTGAGGGCCCACCGCGGCCAGTACCGCTCCGGAGGCCTTGCGGGTGGCCATCGCCGTACCAGGCTCGAACCGCGGCAGCAGGTCGCCGAGGTCGCGTGGTGGCTGCCGGCACGCTTCGGCATCCCACTCCGCGGCGAGCTCGGGGTGGGCCTCGGCCCACCGCGCCCGTTCCTGCTCCCAGGAGAGCCGGTCGGCCTGCCCTTGTGCGGCCAGCTGCCGACAGTGCTCCGCCACCTGTGCGGGCACATGGAACGGTTCGTCCGGCCAGCCGCACCGTGCCCGGGTCGCCGCCAGTTCCTGCTGCCCCAGCGGGGCACCGTGTGCCGTGCTGGTGCCGGCCAGCGTCGGCGCACCGAACCCGATCGTGGTGCGCACCGCGACGAGGGTGGGCCGGGTCTCGTCGGCGACCGCCTCGGTGAGCGCAGCCGCCATCGAGGCCACGTCGTTGCCGTCGTCGACCCGCAGCGCCTGCCAGCCATAGGCGGCGAACCGTGCCAGGACGTCGTCCCGGCAGGACTGGGAGGCCGGGCCGTCGATGGTGATGTCGTTGTCGTCGTAGATGACGATCAGACGGCCCAGCCCGAGGTGCCCGGCGAGCGAGGCCGCCTCGTGGCTGATGCCCTCCATCAGATCGCCGTCGCCGGCCAGCACCCATGTGCGGTGGTCGACGACGGTGTGTTCGCCGGTGTTGCAGCGGGCGGCGAGCATCCGCTCGGCGAGGGCGATGCCCACTCCGTTGGCCAGCCCCTGCCCCAGCGGGCCGGTAGTGGTCTCCACCCCGGGCGTATGCCCGTACTCCGGGTGCCCCGGGGTCGCCGACCCCCACTGCCGGAACCGGCGCAGCTCATCGAGCGGCAGGTCGTAGCCGAACAGGTGGAGCAGCGAGTACAGCAGCATCGACCCGTGCCCGGCGGACAGCACGAACCTGTCGCGGTCCGGCCAGCCGGGCTCGGTCGGGTCGTGCCGCAGAAAGCGTGACCACAGCACCCATGCCGGAACCGCGGCACCCATGGGCAGGCCAGGGTGCCCGCTCTGTGCGGCCTCCACCGCGTCGGCCGCGAGCAGCCGGATCGTGGCGACCGCCTGGGCGTCCAGGTCGTCAGGGAGCGGCACCAGGTCAGCCGTCACGGGGACGGTCGGCGCGGTGAGCACCCCCCGGTCTCCGGGCCTGCTCATGCTGCCTCCTCGATGTTCTCCTGCAGGCCGTACGCCTGCGCGTCGTGCGGTGCCGCCGCGGCGAGCGAGCGCAGCGTCGTCACCTCCTCACTCATCCGGTGCCGCTCGGAGAACAGCGCGCTGCCGGCGCAGAAGGTCGTGGCGCCGGCCCGCGCGGCACCGGCGATGGTGCTGCGCCCGATGCCTCCGTCCACCTCCAGCTCGATCTCCCGCCCGGTGCGCGCGATCATCGCGCGGGCCTGGGCGATCTTGGGCTCCATGGACGTCAGGTAGGACTGACCACCCCACCCCGGGTCGACCGTCATGACGAGCAGCAGGTCGACAAGGTCGAGCACATGCTCCACCTCGCTCAGCGGTGTCGCCGGATTCAGCGCCACCCCGGCACGCGCCCCCAGCTCCCCTATGGCGCCGAGCGTGCGGTGCAGGTGACGGGTCGCCTCGGCGTGGACGATGACGATCTCGCAGCCGGCCTGCACCCAGTGCGGCAGCATGCGATCCGGCTCCTCGACCATCAGATGGGCCTCGAACCCCAGGCTCACCAGCGGGCGCACCGACGCGATCACGTCGGGGCCCATGGTCATGTTGGGCACGAAGACGCCATCCATGACGTCCCACTGAATGCGGTCCACGCCCGCCTCTTCCAGCAACCGGCACTCTTCCCCCAGTCGCGAGAAATCCGCCGGCAGCACGGAAGGGACGATGCGTGGCGGCAATGCGGTCGGCGCCATGAAGCCTCCTGTCGTTGGCGTTGCGGAAGAAGCTACGTTCGGATGGTGCAAGCGACTCCCCCCGAGCGGGGGAGACTTCCGGGGGATTCGGGGACCTGTCGCCGCCGACCGGCGGGGCGACGAGCAGGGGGAGCAGCGGTCAGAATCCGTTCGCCGGAGGACCAGAAGCACCGCGACATCCTCAAGCAGCCCGCGGACCGTGTCTTCGCTGTCACCGACGCCTCGGCATCGAGTCTTCGGTGGCGTCGACGCAACGCCGAGCAGGGACTCGCCGGTTCCAGGAGGGTCCGTGCGGGACCGCCTCCGCCACCGGCTTCACGCGCGGCGCCCACCTGACACGGGATGCGGCCGGCGGGCGCGGCTCCTACGGTTCCGGCACCGTGGTCAGCGCATCCCGGCGGACTTCCGCGCCGGACGACCAGCCACGGACCGACAAGGGCGCCACCCACCGGTTCGCTCGAAGGTGGGTGGCGCCAGGGTGGACGGGATCGCACGATCGGGCCGGGCGACGCCGGGACAGGACCGCGAGCGGGTGCGTCTCCCCGCCTGCGGTGGCCGGACCGCCCGACCCCTGCCGCCCGAACGCTCGCTGTTCCCCGCGCGGCATCAGGGCCACGGAAACAACTCACCGACCTGCCACAGCAGTTGTCGGCGGGGTATCACCTTGCCGTGCCCGGCGTACCCCTGGGATGCCATCAGCGGGAGTCCGCCTCGGCCGCCTGGGCCGAGGGCTCGGCCGAGAACACCCTGCTGGAGAGGAAGTCCTCCGGCTCCAGCCGCATGAGGTCGCCTTTCGACAGCGGTGCGCCGCCGCGGTCCACCAGCCGGTTGGCGTGCCGCAGCCGCGCCCGCTCCAGGGCGTTGCGGACGCTGCGCGCGTTGGCGAACCGGGGCTGTTCGCGGCGTCGCGCGAGGTACTCCCGGAACGTGGTGTGCGCCTGTGGGGAGAGAGCGTAGAGCTGCTCGCCCACGATGAGCTCGCCGATCTGCGTCAGCTCGTCGAGTGTGTAGTCGGGGAAGTCGATGTGGTGCGCGATACGCGAGCTCATTCCTGGGTTGGACTGGAAGAAGGTGTCCATCCGGTCCCCGTACCCGGCGAGGATGACCACGAGGTCGTCGCGCTGGTTCTCCATCACCTGCAGCAGGATCTCGATGGCCTCCTGTCCGTAGTCGCGCTCGTTCTCCGCTCGGTACAGGTAGTAGGCCTCGTCGATGAACAGCAGGCCGCCCATCGCCCTTTTGAGGACCTCCTTGGTCTTCGGGGCTGTGTGCCCGACGTACTGCCCGACGAGGTCGTCGCGGGTGACCGAGACCAGGTGACCACGCTTGAGGTAGCCCAACTGCTTGAGGAGTTCGGCCATGCGCAGTGCCACCGTGGTCTTCCCGGTGCCGGGACTGCCGGTGAAGCACATGTGGAGATTGGGCCGACTGGCCGAGAGGCCGAACCGCGCCCGTTGCCGGTCGACCAGCAGCAGCGCCGCAATCTCCCGGATGCGTGTCTTCACCGGGGTGAGCCCGACCAGTTGGCGTTCCAGAGCCTCCAGCACCGTGTCGATACCCGAGTGCCGACGCTCCGCCTCGAGGTCGACGGTCGCGTCGTCGGTCAGAAGCGGCTCGGCCGGATCCGGCAGTTCCGGGGGTCCGTCCGCGCCCGGTACCGGACCGGACGCGGACGGGCGCATCCCGAACACCGGGCGATCGCCTTCCTCAACAGTCATGCTGATATCGCCTCACTGGTTGGAGACGTAACGCCGGCCGGCCGGGTTGTCGGTGGCGTACGCGTGCGTGGTGTACTGAATCCGGCGGTCGCTCGTCTCGTGCCGGGTGAGCCGGAACCCGGGCTCCTCGGCGGGGCGGTTCACGATGAACGACAGGGCGGTGGTCTGTCGGCCCAGCCGCGCGTCGTACGCGTTGATGCGCACGTAGTGGTTGGGGTACGCCTTTCGGCATTCGTTGACCTCGAGCAGCACGCCTGCGGCATCCCGCAGCTCGAACATCGGCAGGCCCCACATGTCCCAGTAGGTGTTGCGCGGGTGAGGGTCGTCGGTGAACTCCACCGACAGGGGCCAGTCGTTGTCCAGCGCGTACTGGATCTGCTTCTCGATCTCCTCGTCGCTCAGGTCGGCGAGATAGGAGAAGGCGCCTTGGGTGATTCGCATGGTTTCTCCCGGCCGTCAGGCTGTCGTCGGAGTCGCGATGACGTCCGGTGTGTCGGTGGACTCGTAGGTGAAGGTGATGTCGCCCCACGTGGACAGTGCGACATCGAGCTCGCGGTTTCGCCTCGCAGCGGCCCGCAGGATGTCCGGCCCCTCGGCGAGGAAGTCCCGGCCCTCGTTGCGCGCCTTGATCATCGCCTCGAGTGCGACGCGGTTGGCCGTGGCGCCCGCGGCGATGCCCATGGGGTGGCCGATCGTGCCGCCGCCGAACTGCAGGATGACGTCCTCGCCGAGGTAGTGCAGCAGTTGGTGCATCTGACCGGCGTGGATGCCGCCGGATGCGACCGGCATGACGCCGGCCATGGAGGCCCAGTCCTGCTCGAAGTACAGGCCCTTGACCGGGTCGGCGTCGACCTTGTCGAGGCGCAGCGTGTCGTAGAAGCCGCGCACCGAGTTGGGGTCGCCCTCGAGTTTGCCGACGACGGTGCCCGCGTGGATGTGGTCGACACCGGCGAGGCGCATCCACTTGGCGATGACCCGGAAGCTGACGCCATGGCTCTTCTGCCGGGTGTAGGTCCCGTGACCCGCACGGTGAAGATGCAGCAGGACCCCGTTGCGGCGGGCCCATTGGGCCATGGACTGGATCGCCGTGTAGCCCACCGTCAGGTCGACCATCACCACGAGGCTGCCGAGTTCCTTGGCGAAGTCGGCCCGCTCGTACATGTCCTCCATCGTCGCCGCGGTGACGTTGAGATAGTGGCCCTTGACCTCACCGGTCTCAGCTTGCGCCCGGTTGACCGCCTCCATGCAGAACACGGACCGGTCCCGCCAGCGCATGAACGGCTGCGAGTTGATGTTCTCGTCGTCCTTGGTGAAGTCCAGCCCGCCGCGCAGTGCCTCATACACCACCCGGCCGTAGTTGCGGGCGGACAACCCCAGCTTCGGCTTCGTGGTGGCACCCAGTAGCGGACGCCCGTACTTTCCGAGGTACTCCCGCTCCATCACGATGCCGTGGGGGGGACCTTGGAAGGTCTTGGTGTAGTGCGGTGGGATCCGCATGTCCTCGAGTCGCAGCGCCTTGAGCGGCTTGAACCCGAAGACGTTGCCGATGATGGAGGAGGTGAGGTTCGCGATCGAGCCTTCCTCGAACAGGTCGAGTTCGTACGCGATGTAGGCGATGTACTGGTCGTCGGCGCCCGGCACCGGCTCCACCCGGTAGCACTTGGCCTGGTAGTGGTCGTACGCGGTGAGACGGTCCGTCCACACCACCGTCCAAGTGGCCGTCGAGGACTCACCTGCCACCGCGGCACCGGCCTCCTCCGGGGGCACGCCCGGCTGCGGCGTGATACGGAAGGCCGCGAGTATGTCCGTCGGTTTCGGCTCGTAGTCGGGCTGCCAGTAGCCCATCTCCGCGTACGGAATGACTCCGGCACCCCAGCGCTCCGTCATGGGTCCTCCTGCTCGATCGGGATGTCTCTCATCATCACCTCGGAAGCCCTGCATATCCATCAAGTCTTTTCGGAATCACTTGAATGAACAGTCAAGTGTTGTGCCTGCCTCCCGCCGGACGTGCAGCCGCGATCATGGCGAACACGCTGGTCACACGGCCGGTCCGGCGTACAGCCGTCACCAGCCTGTGGCGCGGCCGCGCTCGCCGAGGCCGCGGCGATACTGTGCGGAGGCCGCCTACTGGATCGAGGCGTGAACGCGCCGGTCGGCGGCGGCACACAGCCCGGAGACCGGACCGGAGGGAAGACCGGGGACCATGGTCCCGGTACGACGCGGCGCGGCGAGATTCGCCCACAAGTGCAGCCGACGCCGGTGAACCTCCGCCCTTTCCGAGCAGAGAGGTTGTCAACGCAAGGGGACCTTGGCCATGACAGTCGTGCCGTGGTCGGGTTGGGACGTGACTTCGAGTCGGCCGCCGACGAGTTCGGCGCGCTCGGTCATGCTGCTCATGCCGTACCCGTCGCCGCCGAGGTTCCCGGGCGGCAACGAACCGGCATCGAAGCCGCACCCGTCGTCCGTCACCCGAAGCGACACCTCGTTGTCGCTGTAGCGCAGATCAAGCTGGGCCAGGTCCGCCTGCGCGTGCTTGACGACGTTGTGCAGTGCCTCCTGCGCGATGCGGTAGAGCGCGATCTCCACGTGTTCGGGCAGCCGGCACTCATCGAGTTCGAAGGCCACCTCGATGCCGGGGGTGGAGCGGGCCAGGCTGGCCAGGGCGTGGGCGAGCCCGAGGTCGTCGAGAACTGGGGGGCGCAGGCCGTTGATCGCCGCGTGGGCCTCGTCCAGGGTGAGGCGCGTGAGCCGAAGTGCCTGCACGAGCTGCTTGGCTGTGAAGTCCGGGTCCTCAGCCAGGGCGTCGGTCGCGGCGTCGAGATGGAAGCGCAGGCTGATCAGCCGCTGGGTGATGCCATCGTGGATGTCGGCGGCCAGCCGGCGTCGCTCCGCCTCCTGCGCGGCGATGACCTGCTCGGCGAACCGTTCCAGCGCACGCTCGCGTGCGGCGAGCCGGCGGTGGGACCGCGCCTGATGCATCGCTCCCGCGACAAGGCTGCCGATCGAGGTGAGCAGCCGGACGTCCCGGCCGGAGAACTCGCGGCGATCACGGGTGTGCACGTTGAGGACTCCGACGAACCCACCGGGATGGCTGATCATGGGCACTGAGGCCATGGACGTGAAGTCCTGGCCGCGGAGCTGTGGGAAGTGCAGGTATCTCGGATCGTCCTCTTTCCGCTCGACGATCACCACGGGCTGCTGATGGCGTGCCACCCACCCGCTCACCCCCTGGCCCAGCGGCAGCCTGATCCGGCCCACTTCCCGGTCGAACGGCCGAGTCGCGCCCGTGAGCGTCAGGGTCTCCCCGGTGTCATCGAGCACATGCACGAAACAGAGGTCGGTCGCCGTTGCCTCGGAGATGAGCCTGGCGACGTTCGCGGCCAGCGGCCCCAGCTCGGGGCCGGCCGATATCGCTTCGATGATCCCCACGAGCAGCGCGTTCTCCCGCTCCGGATCAGCCAGTCCGAGACCCTGCCTGCTCAACGGAAGATTCCTTCCCGGAGCGCGACGGTGATCGCGCCGGCCCGGTCGTGCACCTCGAGCTTGCGGTAGATGGAACTCATGTGGCTCTTCACCGTCTCGGTGCCCAGGACGAGTTCGGTGGCGATCGCCCGGTTCGACAGGCCGGTCACCATGAGCGAAAGGACCTCGCTCTCTCGCTGGGTCAGGCCCACAGCCGCCCCAGGCCAGAACTCCCCGGCCTGCAGTCGCGCGGCGGAGGCAGCGGCCCGGCCGGCCATGGTCGGGTCGATGACCGTCTCGCCTGCGGCGGCCCGCTCGAAGTGGCGGAGCAGTTCTTCGCCCCCCATCCATTTGAGCAGATAGCCGACCGCCCCGGCGCGCAGCGCCTGGAACAGATACTGCTCGTCGTCGTATGCGCTGAGCAGCACAACTTTCGTCTCGGGGTCCGCCTCGACGAGCCGCCGGCACAGATCCAAGCCGCTGTGGGCTCCACGCAGCCGCACATCGGACACCACGAGGTCGGGACTGTATGTCGCGACCTGGCGTTCCGCTTCCTCCGAGTTCACCGCCTGCCCGACTACGCGGACCCGTCGGGGGAAACGTGCCAGCAGCGCTTTGAGCCCTTCGAGCACCATCTCGTGGTCGTCGACGAGTACGATCCGCATCGGTCGATCTCTCATTCGAGGGAGCTTACTCGCGCCCTATGCAGCCCACCCCGGTCGTGCGGCCTCGGCTACGTATCCCGGCGGTCTTCTCCTCGCCGCATCCCTGCAGCGCCCCTCATCGGTGGGACCGAGGCCGAACCCGGGCAGATCCGGTCCCCCGCGAGCGCGACGCCGACCGCGCGACCGCAGAGAGGTCACGGGAGCGGGCAGAGGCCGCCCGCCCCCGACGACCGCGGCCGAGCTTCATGCGCAACGCCGCACGCGGACCTGCCACTACACCACAGCCGAACCGGTGAGCACCGCGGAGTTGGCCGACGTCCGCTCCGACAGCGCCTGCTGCCCGGCCTCGATGAGGTCCGCTTCGCCGCGCCAGGCCGCCAGTGCCGGATCGACCAGCGCCCGGCCGAAGGAGAACGTCAACGGCCACGGCGAAGGCAGCGGCTGCATCGCAGCCAGGTTCGCGGTGGCCCTCCGCGGGCTCTGCCCGCCGGACAAGAAGGCGACACCGGCCAGTTCGGCGGGCATCTGCTCGATCAGTACTCCCACGGTGGCCTGTGCCACAACGTCCGGCGAGGCATGCTCACCGGAGGAGGAACCCGGCAGCACCATGTTGGGCTTCAGTACCGTGGCGGCGAGGTCGACTCCGAAGGAGCGAAGTTCTTGGGCGACCGCCTGAAGCACACGTGCGGTCACCTCTTGGCAGCGAGCCATGGAGTGAGAACCGGTCATCAGCACTTCGGGCTCCACGATCGGCACCAGCCCGGCCTGGTGACAGGCACTGGCGTAGCGGGCCAGGGCGTGCGCGTTGCTGCGCACCGCGGCAACGGAAGGCCGTGTCCGATCGATGGTGATGACCCCACGCCACTTGGCGAATCGTGCGCCCAGCGTGACGTACTCCTGCAGCCTCGGAAACAGCCCGTCCAAACCCTCGGTGACGGTATCGCCGGGCGATCCTGGGAGCGGCTTGGCACCGGTGTCCACCTTGATCCCGGGCAGAATCCCCAGGTCTTGCATGGCCTGGGGGAACGGGCGGTCATCGGAGAGCCGCTGCCGCAGCGTCTCGTCGCAGAAAATGACCCCGCTCACTCCGTCGGCCAGATCAGGCGTCATGACCAGCATCTCCCGGTAGGCCCGGCGGTTCTCCTCGGTCGGTGCGACCCCGGCCGCCTCCAGACGCGACGACATGGTGCCGATGCTCTCGTCCGCTGCGAGGATTCCCTTGCCACCGCTGACCAACGCGGCTGCTGTCTCGGTCAGAACACTCATCCGGTACCCACTCCTTCGATCGATGGCTTACTGCCTGGCGCCGCCGGGCACCGAGGGTGTGCCGCACCGAATCCGCTCAAGCAGGCGACGCCGGCGCAACGACCCTAGGAATCAGCGGCCCGCCCTGCCTCCCCCGCGAGGTGGACCAGGCAGGGGAGAAGCCGCGCTCCGGGGCTTCGAGGGGGCTGTGCGCCGATTTTGGCCGAATGTGCCGTTCTGTCGCTTCCGTGTTCGCCATGTGTACGACCGCAAGCGTCCTCCGAGGCGGAGGAGCGACCTGGACAAGCGCACTGCCGACGCGGCCGGAGCGCTGGGCCCAGTCCGTTGCGGGTACCGGTGCGCTCTACGGTGCGGCTCGGCACGGGCGGTGACCTGCTCACGGCGAGGTTGTCCTCGTGCGCCGCAGGCGGGGACCGGTTGGCGGCCGGGACGTCCTGCCCCCTTGGTCTTGCGCGCCCCGCCGCGGGTGCCGGGCCGGGTGGCCCGAGCTGTCAGAAGACGCCGTCGATGTGACGGTGGGCCAGGGGGTGGAGTTTGGGGGGAGCTGACGGTCGGTCAGGGTTGTGTGGTGAGTTCGGGGAGGGTTTGCTGGGGGTTCGGTCGTGTTGAACCTCGGCGTCGGATGCGTTCCTACCCGCGGGACTGCTCAGCGAGGCCGAGCGGAAGAACGGCTGGACGCCGGCCGAGGCAGCGAGTGACGCCGGCCCGCGGGGAATGCAGCGTCTTGCGGTCATCGACCCGTCTGCGGCACGGGTTACGGAAGCGCCGCTGATGCTTCGGTGGCCGAGGCTCGATCATCGCTCACAACTCGTCGCCGGCCCCCCTCGGCTCCGCTGTGTCATGGTCACTCCACGAACACGGGCTGCTCACCTGCAACTCCACCGTGCCACCACAAGGTCCTGCAGGGACCCTTAGGATCGGCCCGCACACCGAAAGGTTCACTCAGGTGTTATCACTGACGTCTGAGTAATGCTTCAGATCGATGGAGGTATGGGGATGACAACGACCTCCCGCTTGCGTGCCTTCGTCGCTGTCGCCGATGCGGGGTCTGTCCGGGGCGCGGCACAGCGGCTGTCGCTGACAGAGTCGGCGGTCTCGGCGGCCATCACCGCACTGACTCGAGAGGTCGGCGTTCCCCTGATGGAGCGGGAGGGACGGAGCGTACGCCTCACCCGCTCGGGGCAGACCTACGCCGACTACGCCCGCACCATCCTCGGCCTGCATGACGAGGCGCTGGCCGCCGCGCGTGGCGACATCGACCCTGAACACGGGCAGGTGCGGCTTGCTTCGGTGACATCGGCCGCGGAGCACGTGCTTCCCTCGGTCCTGGCCGGGTTCCTCCAGCGCCATCCCGGAGTGGACCTCGGGCTCGAAGTCGGCACCAGCGAGCGGGTGTGGGCCCTGCTGTCCAGCCACGAGGCCGACCTTGTCATCGCCGGGCGGCCACCGGCCGGCATCGACACCACCGTGCACGCCATCCGCCCCAACGAGCTGGTGGTGGTGGCCGTGCCCAAGCTGGCCGAGCGATTCGATCTGGGGCGCACCACCTGGCTGCTCCGTGAGGCGGGCTCCGGCACGCATGTCACATGCGAGGCCCTGCTGGCCGGTCTGCAGGTGGACCCGCCCAGGCTGACCTTGGGGTCCAACGGCGCGGTCGTCGCGGGGGCGGTGGCCGGAGTCGGAGTCACCATGGTCTCCCGCGACGCGGTCGCCCGGGAGTTGGCCACCGGAGAATTGACCGAGGTGAAGGTGCCGGGCACGCCGCTGCTCCGGCCTTGGCATGCGGCCACCCACAAACGGACCTCGGCGAGCACGTCGTTGCTGCTGGAGTATCTGCTGGACAGCGAGCACACCACCGGATGGCGTCGCCCCCCGCCGGGCGGCTTCCCCCGGCGCTCCACCCGCCGGGGGGTGGGAGCCGACGGGCTGCGCTCCTAGTCTCCGACACAGGGCACCGTCCGTATCACATATGAAATCCCCGACCACTGTGCGTACGGGCGGTTGCCCCCTCATCGGATACCGCCCCGTGTGACAGCAGACAGGGGCTCCCCGGAAGGGAGAGGGATATGACGACGGTGCCCGCCGACGCAGGTATCGAAGGCGGTGACGTCGCGGTCTCGGCACCAGACCGCAACCTGGCAATGGATCTGGTGCGAGTGACCGAGGCCGCGGCCATGGCAGCCGGCCGCTGGGTCGGCCGGGGCGAGAAGAACGGCGCCGACCAGGCGGCCGTCGACGCCATGAGGGCGATGATCGGCACGTTGCCGATCGACGGCACTGTGATCATCGGCGAGGGTGAGAAGGACGCCGCACCGATGCTCTACAACGGTGAACGCGTCGGTGACGGCAGCGGTCCGGCGTGCGACGTGGCGGTCGACCCGATCGACGGGACCACGCTGGCGGCCAAGGGCATGGGCAACGCGCTGTCGGTGCTCGCTGTAGGCCCGCGCGGGTCGATGTTCGATCCGTCCGCTGTGTTCTACATGGACAAGCTGGTCACGGGACCCGCCGCCGCCGACGCCGTGGACATCCGCGCCCCGGTCCTGGACAACGTGCGCGCTGTCGCGAAGGCCAAGGGCTGCGCCGTGGAGGACATCACCGTGTGCATCCTGGAGCGGCCGCGACACAAGGAACTGGCGGAGCAGGTCCGCAGGGCCGGCGCCCGGATCAAGTTCATCTCCGACGGCGACGTGGCGGGCGCGATAGCGGCGGCCCGCGACGACACCGGCGTGGACCTGCTGCTGGGCATCGGTGGCACCCCGGAAGGCATCATCGCCGCCTGCGCGATCAAGTGCCTCGGCGGTGCGCTCCAAGGCAGGCTGTGCCCGCGCGACGACACCGAGCGCCGTCTCGCTCTGGAGGCGGGACACGACCTGGACCAAGTACTGACAGTCGAGGATCTCATCGCCAGCGAGGACGCGTTCTTCGTGGCCACCGGAATCACCGACGGCGAGCTGCTGCGTGGAGTGCGCTATGGCCCGGAGCGAGCGGCCACCGAGTCGCTGGTCATGCGCGCCCGGAGCGGCACCGTTCGCTTCGTGCACAGCGAGCACCGACTCGACCGACTCGGCGTCTACAGCGCCGTCGACTACCGTCAGCATGAAGACCCGGCGGAAGCACCGGGATGACAAGTCCGAACCGGAACGGCGCCATTGTCTTCGACGTCGATGGCACACTCGTCGACAGCGAGCGGGACGGCCACCGCATCGCCTTCAACGCAGCTTTCTCCGCAGCCGGCTTGCCCTACCACTGGGACGTCGAAACCTACGGCCTTCTCCTGCAGATGACCGGGGGACGTCGGCGCATCGCGACGTTCCTGCGGCGCCAAAGCCACAGTCACGACGAGGCGGAGGAACTCGCCGCGATCCTGCACGCCGACAAGACCGCCCGCTTCCGCACGATGGTCGAACAGGGCGCGATCCCGCCGCGCCCAGGGATCCGCGCGCTGCTGAGCGAGCTTTCGGCCACGGGAACGACGCTGGCCGTGGCCACTACCGGCACCCGGATATGGGTCGAACCCCTGCTGGACAACCTCTTCGGCAGGGGGCGGTTCGCCTGTGTGGTCACCGGCACCGAGGTCCCCACGCTCAAACCCGACCCGGGCGCCTACCTGCGGGTGCTGGACGGGATAGGTCTGCCCCCGAACCGGGCGATCGCCGTGGAGGACTCGGTCAACGGGCTGCGCGCGGCGCAGGGAGCCGGGCTCCGCTGCCTGGTGGTGACCAACCACTACACCAGGGGCCAGGACTTCACCGGGGCCCTGGCCGTGCTCGATCGGTTCCTCGTACCCGATGTGGCGATGCTGCTGCGCCACCACCTGCTCCCGAGCACGGAGTGCATCTCCTCCAGACCGAACACCGAAAGTGATCCTTAGGGGCCACGAAGTTTCCGGACGAGCGCCGATGAGGACGTTTCATCGCGGTTTCGGGGCTGGGCGGCCTATTACCGGGGGGTGGTGTCCAGCAGGGTCTTCACGGCGCTGGCTCACTACGTGTGGTGGCTCACCTACCAGTGGGCCAGACGCATGCACCCCAACAAGTCGAAGAAGTGGATCGTTCGACACTACTTCGGCAGGTTCAACAAGTTCCGGAACGACCGATGGGTGTTCGGAGATCGCGCCAACGTGCTCAACGACCGCGGAGATCCCGATTCTCCTCAAGTTCTCCTGGACGAGCATTGTTCGGCACCAGTCGATCGCAGGCGGGGCGTCACCCGACGACCCCGGCCTGACGGACTACCGGGCCCAGCGGCGACGAAAGGTCAACACCCGCTGGACAGCTACAACTTGCGCCTGCTCGCCAAACAGGACGGCCGCTGTCCGCTCTGCGGGGAACACTTTCTCACCGCCGATCAGCCGCCGCAATCATCCTAGGAATGGGAGCGGTGGTGGTTGAACGTCGTCAAGAGGGCGATAGCCGCCGACCATCTCACTCACCACGGACGGCCTGACGCGCCGAGCACGGACCGAACTCGCCTCGTGCACGCCTCCTGTCACCGCAGGCTTCGGCCTCGCAGCCGCAGGAGACCAGCAGTTGCTGCACCTTCGTGAAGTCCATGGGGCTTGCTTGAGCCGAGGTGCAGGGAAACCCGCTCGCCCGGTTCTGAGGGGGCGGGGACGCAGCAATGCGTCCCCGCTACCCGACACGAGGGCAGGATCCTCGCCCACGTCGGGATCCCGAAGGTCTACTCGTTCCACATGGTCTTGTCCTACTCGCGCGACCCGTTCTGCGGCTTCACCACGAGCCAGGACATGGTGCCTTCTTCGACTGCCACCGCCAGGCATTTGCCCACTTCGGCGGGGTGCCGATGTCGATCGTCTATGACCGCACCAAGACGGTGGGGCCGTCGGCATGTCGCCCCTGGCGAGGCCGTGCCGCTGCATCCGGAAGCTGAGGTGGTGCCGGGCCACACGTCGGCGACCTCCGGGACGAAGCGGCCGGGGGCGGGCTGGATTTCCATCGGTTAGGGGTTGAGGTTCTCGTCCAGGATGATGGGCGGGCCTACGGGAACGCCGTTGGTGTCCCGCGCTCCCGCTCCCCCTTCCTCGGTCTTTTGCCCTGGCCCGAACGCCAGGTTGTCGCCCGGGCGTTGCGCACGGAGACGGCCGGCGGGCTGGTCCTGCTGGCGGCCGCGGTGTGGCGCTGGTGTGGGCGAACAACCCACTCCTACACCGCGCTTCGCGACGTCTATTTCGGGTCGATCACGTACCTCGACGGAACGTTCTACTGGTACGGGGGCGCGCTGGAGGTTGATCAGGTTCGGTAGACCGAGTTGGGAAGCGACGCACTGGGCGTAGAACGCGTCCAGGAAGGCGACGTCCGTCGGCAGTACCGGCTTCTTGGCGCCGGAGATCCTCTCGGGGCGCAGCGCCGCTCCGGGCCGTGCGGGAAACGGGGCCAGCGCACCCCGATCCGGTCAGACGGCTCTGCGGTGTCAAAAGTCGAAGGTGAGGGTGACACCACGTGCGGCGAGGCTGTCGATGACCCGGGCGTTGTCGAATGCGGAGAGGACCGGGTGCTCGTCCCCGCGGATGCGGGCGAAGCGGCGGTACTGGAGCGTGCGCAGCGAGGCGATGTGCTCCAGTGGCGCGAGGTCGATCACGTCGTGGCCGGCGCCGTCGTGACAACCGTCGAGGGAGAGATGCTCCAGCGGAAGGCCACTCAGAGGGCGCAGTTCCTCCACGCGTTTGGAGTGCAGTGCGAGCGAGGTCAGCATGCGGGTGGCGGAGAGAGGCGCGAGGTCGGTCTCGTCGTCGTAACCCCCGGCCAGGGTAAGGGTTCGGAGCCGGCCGCAGGAGGTCAGAGGCGTCAGGTCGGTGACCTCGGTGAGTTCCAGATGCAGTGCCTCCAGGCCGGGAAGGGCCGCGCCTATGCCGTCGAGTGCGCGAATGTGGAACTCCTCGCACTCACCGCCCCACTCGCTCCAGACCAGGGCAATCGCCTTCGAGGAGGTGTGCCACCTCAGCTCGCGTACGGTGGCGCACTGGGCTTCGGTGACGGGCAGTCCGAGCAGGGCATCGGCCACGTCCTGTCGGTAGTCGAAACTCTCGAGGCCGTCGAGCCACTCCTCGCACTCAGCGTCACAGGCGTCTGTGCAGACGTGGGTGCCCTCAGCTGCCGGGGGTGGGAAGGGCGGCACTGTGCCCGCTTCCATCAGCTGACTGACCACCGCCAGACATAGATTGGTGTCGGGCAGCTCGTCGAGAGGGCCAGCGTTGCGCATGTCGGCACTCTAGTGCTGGCGGTCGTAGAACAAGTAGGCAGGTGCGGCTGACCTTCCCCTGCACGTGGGGAAGGCAGGGCGCAGATTGGTAGGGCGCGACCTGCGTACACACCTCACAACGGGCAAGAGTGGCTCCTCCACCCAACGACGGACGCTCGGCACTTGGGGAACACACGTCGTCGATCACCCATACCTCGGGCCGGACAACTTTGGACAGCCGCTCAGCGATCCGCTGCCTGACCGGCAGCGGATCCCACGGCGACTGGTTCACGAACTGCCGCAGGGCCTGCATGTTCCCGTCCGGCAGACGCTTGGCCATCGGCGAACGCTGCACGGCGGGCTCCCGGGCACTCGTCACGAGGAGTTCACCCGCCGCCTCGCGGAGCGACCGAGCGGGTCAGGGTCGGCCTGCCCTCCGACCCCGCCACCGAGGTGGGGGCGCTGGTCCACACGGAGCACTACGAGCGCGTCCTGAACTACGTCGAGATCGGCAAGAAGGAGGCCCGGCTGGTGGTGGGCGGCGCCCGCCCGGATCACGTGCACTACTGCCCCAGCGCTGCGTGTGGGCGGTGCACGGGCCGGTCAAGGCCGGAAATCCAGCCGGGCAGAAGCGTTTTGCCGCCAACGATCAGTAATCAACCCACCGCGTGGAGTGGTTCGAGCTACTTGTGGGCTGGGACGTTCATGCGGAGATGGAGGGCTGGCCGGTGGTTCTGTCGATCAATGTTGCGGTTCTGCTGGCGGTCATCATCGTCGTGCGGCTGCGGCGGCGTACGCAGGCCCGGAGCCGGAACGACGAGAAGCTGACCGTCGTGATCGTGTTGGTCTTCGGCGTGCTGATCGCCCCTACCGCGTTCGGCCAGACGATCCTCGACGTCGTCGGCCAACTCGCGCAGGGCGTTACCCAGTCGGGCAGCCCCTGAGCACTGTGCCCTTCCCGACAGCCCCGAGGCTGCGGCGATGTGGCATCGGCCACGGACGAACCATCCGGTCAAGGGGTGGTCAAGGGGTAAAACGGACACTGCGGTCCGGGACGAACAGACCGCGGACAAGGGGTGCTTCCTCACGGTGGCCCCGGCCCGTGCGCAGATCCGCGCGGGCCGGAGGACCGCCGACCCGGGCCGTAGGCCGGAGAAACCGAGGACACCGTGCCCGCCGAACTCACCCCCGACCCCGCCCACGAGCCGCACGCCACCAACGACCACGCGCACGCCACCGACGACCACACGCCCCCCGGCGAGGCGGACCAGGCCCCGGAGCTCCACTCCATGGGCCCCTCCATCGCCCCTCCCGGCCACTTCGCCCGCCGGACGCGTCGGTGCAGGTCAGCCCCGGAATTCAAGGTCCCGTGACGCGTTCAACAACCCTCCTAGGCCGACACAGGTCTGGAAGCCGACCGGACCGCGAAGGAAGGAAGTACCGAGGGCTCTGGGGATCTTCCAGCGAGCTACCGCTGATCAGCTCTGGCGGATGCTGCGCCCCCAAGACCGGCACGACCGGATCACCAGGGACACCCTGAACGCGTTGAAGGACTCGGGCCTGGTCCGGGTGGAGACGCGACTGGAGTCGGGACACCAGCTGTGGGTGCTCACCGAGAAGGGCCACAAGGAAGCCAAGCTGCTGCTGCCGAAGAACGTACGGATCTCCGCGCTGGGCAAGCTCGATTTCGACGACGAAGGCCGGCCGGTGCAAGCCGACGGCTACGACGAACACGCCGCCGCCGTCACGACGTCCGCCGCCGTGCTCACCGGCGCCGGGTACGGCACCCCGCTGTCCTGGCAGACAGAGATCGCCCACAAGCTGCCCTACTGCTACACCCAGTACGCCGACCTGACGATGCGCGCCCCGGACGGAGTGCCCGCGATGCTCCTGGAGGTCGACCGCGTCACCGAGCCCGTCGACGAACTCGTGGACAAGCTGCGCCGCTACCACGAGTGGTTCGAGCTCCTGGCGCCGAAGGCCGACAAGGACAAGGCGCGGATGACCCCGGGCGCGGCGGTGCACGACTTCCGGCTGTGGTCGCGCCTCTACCCGCCCGCTGGCCGGGAGGGCTACGTGCCGGTGGCGTTCGTGTTCACCGGCAAGACGGTGGCGCAGCGCGAGAGCCGGATGCAGCGCCTGGAGCAGGCCGCCCGCCGTTACTTCGCCGGCGAGCCGTTCCGGGCCAGGCCGCGGGGATCACGGCCGTCGACTACCACCAGGCGGTGCCCGTGGTCGTCACCGAGCTGGAGCGGATCACCGCTGACCCGGCCGGTGCCGCCGGGAAGGTGTGGCGGCGGCTGGGGCGCGATGAGTGGCAGACGCTGCGCGAGGCCTTGGACAACCCCGCGGTGACCGGCTGTACGCCGTGCAGCGGGAGCAGTCTCGCCAACGTCAGGCGGAACGCGAGGCTGCGAAGCGGGAGGCGCAGCGGCCGGTGTGCACGCGTTGCGGGGCGAAGTTCACCGACGACCGCTGGGATTCGATCCGACAGTACTCGTGGCGCGGCGAGGAAGACGACCTGTGCGGGCCGTGCGCACAGGAAGACGCCGACCGCGCCGCAACTGAATGCGTCGCGCGCCGCCAGGCGGAAGAGGCAGCCGCACGCGAGGCGGCCGAAGCGGAGGCGAAGAAGAACCGGCGCCTGTCCGGACGCCGCCGATAGAGCATCCGCCCTGACTCCTCTTCCTGGTGAGCACCCTGACCATGAGCCCGACCACAGCAGGTCAGCGCCCGGTTGGCCCGCCGACGAACAGTTCGACGTCACGGGGGCAGAGTTCAGGTCGGGCGCGGCACCAGCGGGCTGGGTGCCGCCAGCGCCCGGCACTGTCCCGGGCGACGTCGACGCCGGCCTCCACCGCCAGCTCGGGTTGCTCGAGAGTGACGCTCAAAGTCTCCTTCGTGCCCCGTCCGGCGGAGAGCGTCCAGCCCGTCGACTGATTGCGCGCGGTCGGCCAGGGTGAGCAGGCCGGCAACCGCGCTGCTGGCCGTGTGGGGGGAGGGTGGTGGTGCGGCCCACGTACGGCGGGCGTCCGTCGTGGTCGTGCCGGCCGAGGAGCAGGGTGCGGGGCGCGGTCCGGGAGCCGGGGAGAGGCTGCGGAAGGACAGCGGGCGCGGCATGGCTCGAGGTCCGGAACACGCTCCCAGTAACGGATTGACCGGCGGGCGTTTCATACCCCCACGTGGGTTAGTGCTCTGTTTGCAGTGCTTCGCGGGCGGCTTGCTGGAAGGCGATCACCGGGGTCTCCTCGGCAGAGGCGGCAGTGTCGAAGCGAGCGAGACAGACGTCGACGTGCGCCGTGCCATCTCGGATCGCCGCGCGCGCCCACTCCACCCCGATCATCTCCCACGCGCGCATCGCCCTGTGCAGTTCTGCCGCAGCCACGGCAGCCGATTGCGGTCCCGCCACGGCCACAGCTGACGAGGCCGTACTGAACTGCGCCCACGCATCATGCGTTTCCAACAAGGCTGCCTGCCATTCGGCCGGTGTGCTGCCCTGCGCGGCCAACTGGTCATCGGAGAGGTAGAGAAGGAGGCTGTCGACCTCGGCGATATCGCCGGGATGTGCGACGCGCAGCGACTCCCACGTGCGCGGGACCCGTGGCACGTCAGCAGGCCGCCGGCGGCCTCGGCACGCTGTCCGCGCTACAGGAGACGCACCGTCAGGTGAGGAAGGGGGTGAGGGCTGCGGTGACGGCGGCGGCGAGGGTGATCACTGTGGTGAAGGTGATGGCGGCACGGGTGAGGGCGGTGGGCCAGGTGGCGCCGTCGAGGCGGGCCAGTGTTGCGGCGCCGGCGGCGGCCAGCAGTGCTAGGACGGTGACGACTGCGATGGCGAGGAGGACGACGGCGACGGTCACGGCAAGCTCCCTGTAGACGGTGGGGTGTTGACAGGGATGAACCTCCCGGAATGCCTGTGCGCCATGGTTCAGCGGGGCGAAGATGAACACGGGCGCACACATAACCCTGGGGGACTAGCACATGCACGAGGCGGACAACGGCCGCGGTCCGGCACTTGCTGAGCTGCGCGGAAGACTGGAAGACGCACGGGCCCGGGCCAGGCTGAACCAGACGGAGCTGGCCGGGAAGGCCGGGCTGAGCCGTGGAACAGTGTCCAGGGCGCTCTCCCCTGAGGGCGGTATTCCGTCGGTGCAGACAGTGGCTCGTCTGGCAGGCGCGTTGAAGTTGCCGGTGGGCGAGCTGCTGGAGTTGCAGCGGACAGCGGTCGAGGAAACGGACGGGCACCCGGCCGACATGCCGGGTCCGGGCCGTCCGATCGGGCAGTGGGAGCCGCACGAGCTGGAAGTCCACCCCGCCGGTCCGGCCACCATCGCGGGCGGGGAGCGGGCGCTGCCCGCATACGTGGAGCGCCGGCATGACGAGGTGCTGGCCGAGGCGGTACGGGAGGCGGCCAACGGCCGCAGCACGATCGTGGTCCTGGTGGGCAGCTCGTCGACGGGCAAGACGAGGGCGTGCTGGCAGGCCGTGCAGCCGCTCGCGAAGACGCGGTGGCGGCTGTGGCACCCCTTCGACCCGACCCGCGCCGAGGCCGCGCTCGAAGAGTTGCAGCAGGTCGGGCCGCGCACCGTGGTATGGCTGAACGAGGCTCAGCACTACTTCGGCGACCGGACCTCCGGCGAGCGGATCGCGGCGGCCGTGCACCGGCTGCTGACCGACGAGGAGCGCGGCCCGGTCCTGGTGCTGGGCACGCTGTGGCCCGAGTACGCAGCCCAGTACACCGCTCTCCCCGCCCCGGGCGGGGACGATCCGCACACCCGGGTGCGGGAACTGCTCACCGGACGCACCGTTGCCGTCCCCGACACCTTCGACGCCGCGGCCTTGGCCGCCGCGACCGTTCTGGCCGAGGGGGGTGACCCCCTGCTGGCCGATACCCTCGCCCGCACACGCGAGGGTGGCCGGGTCACACAGGATCTGGCCGGAGCCCCTGAACTCCTGCGCCGCTACGAGCAGGCCACCCCAGCCGCCCGCGCCCTGCTGCACGCAGCGATGGACGCCCGGCGCTTCGAAGTCGGCCTCCACCTTCCTCAGACCTTCCTGACCGACGCGGCCCCCGACTACCTCTCAATAGATGACTACGACCAGCTCACCGACGACTGGGCGAAAAAGGCCTACGCCGAACTCGCCACACCAGGGCACGGCAAACAAGCCCCGCTGTGCCGGGTGCGACCTCGCCCTCAACGACGCACACCCGGCCCGCCCCAGCCAGCCGACCACCCCTCACCTCAGCCTGTGGGCACAATGTTCCGGCTCGCCGACTACCTCGAACAGCACGGCCGCCTTACCCGCCGACCTCTGTGCCCGCCTGCCTCCTTCTGGCATGCCGCGTACACCCACCTCTCCGACCCAGACGACCTGGACGTCCTGGTCGAGGCCGCCGAGGACCGACACCGCCTGGAATGGGCCCACCACCTCCGCCACCGCGCGGCCTCCCGCGGCAGCATCAACGCCCTCTGCGTCCTGGCCGGGATGCGAGAGGACGTGGACGACCAGGAGGAGGCTGAGAACCTCTATCGGCGGGCAGCCGACCTTGGCGAAACCAGCGTCCTCTTCTACCTGGCCGTCTTGCGGCTGGGAGCGAATGACAGGGAAGGCGCTGACGACCTCGCACGGCAGGCCGCCGAACAGGGCAACTTCAGCGTTCTGTCCGACCTGTCGGAGTTGCGGGAGGAGGCCGGGGACCACGAGGGCGCTGAAGCCCTGGCCCGGTTGGCCGCCGACCACGGCAGCACCAGCGCTCTGTACCGCCTGGCCATGATGCGGGAGGAGACAGGGGACCGGGCGAGTGCCGTGAGCCTCTACGAACTGCTCGTCGACCACGTCGGCGCTGATGCCCTGTACTGCTTGGCCGTGATCCGGGAGGACCTGGGAGACCGGGACGGTGCCGAGACGCTCTATCAGCGCGCCGACGACCTCGGCGACTTGGATGCCTTGTGCCGCGTGGTCACGGTGCGGGACATGGTGGGCGATTGGAAGGGCGCTGAAGTCCTCGCCCGGCGGGCCGCAGTGCACGGCAGGCCCGACGCCTTGCACAGCCTGGCGCTGTCCGTGGAAAGAGCAGGGGACGGTAAGGGTGCTGAGGGGCTCTATCAAGAGGCCGCCGATCACGGCAGCACCGAAGCCCTCTACCGGCTGGGCCAGTTGCGGGAGGAGGCCGGGGATCTGAAGGGTGCCGAGAAGTGTTACCAGGAGGCCGTCGAACACGGCATCACTGAAGCGTTCTTCCCGTTGGCTGTTTTGCGGGAGCGGGCAGGGGATGGGGAAGGAGCGGAGGATCTTTACCGGCGGGCTGCGGACAACGGCAAGTCCGACGGCCTGCGCCGCGTGGTCACGTTGCGCGAGAGAATGGGAGACAGGGAAGGGGCTGAAAGCCTTGCACGTCATCTTGCAGACACCGGCGACCCCAACGGGATGAGCTACCTGGGCCACTTGCGGGAAACGACCGGGGACCGGGAGAGCGCTGAACGTCTCTACCGGCAGGCCGCTGAACGTGGCAGCCCTTTCGCCCTGAGCTCCCTGGCCAGGCTACGGGAGCAGGCGGGGGACCTGAGGGAAGCAGAGACCCTTGCCCAGCTGGCCGCTGACCTCGGCAGTCCCGACCCCCTCTACCGGCTGGGCCGGTCGCGGGAGAAGGCAGGAGACCGGGAAGGCGCCGAGAACCTCTACCGCCAGGTCGCCGATCGCGGCCGTGCGCGCGACATGCCAGACGAAGCCTTCAGTGCACGCTGGCCGGCTGGTCTGGATCCGGACGGACTGCCCACACCGCCATGGCAGTGAACTGCGACGAACTAGGACCACCGCGCCGGCGTACCACGGCATGACCAAGCCCGACGGCACCACGACAACGGTCACCTACCGGGCCCGCTGCCGTGCGGCAACGATGGCACGCCTCACGTCACCCCTGAACGGCTTCGGTCCCCGGCGACGTGACGTCACCGGGGCGGGATGTTCGTAACGGGGGCGAATTTGAACCTGCGACGGATCCACAGCGCGGCCAACGCGCTGCCTCACACGGGCACCACCTCCTGGTCGTCTGACTCTTCGAACAGGTAAGTGACGGTGTGGTGGGATGCCCGAAGGAGTGCCACAAGACGCGCGTACTGCCGCTGATTCGCCTGCCGGACGGGCTCTTTCGCGAGCGCTGACTCTACCTCTGCGAAGAACTCCTCCGCCGTGCCCAGCGTTGCGCTTCGCTGCACCAGCATCTGCATCAGGCTCGCGTTGTGTTGTACGCCCTGTACGCCCTGTACGGCCCAGTTCCTGAACTCTGCGGACGTCTCGTTGGAATGTGCGGCGCCCCTCAGCGAGGCCAGCAACTCCGCCAAGCCTTTCAGTGCCCCCCGCGAGAACCGGCCCGACAAAAGCCGAGTCGGAGACGATGGCTGCATAAACCTGTTCTGCCTGCTCTGAGGGGTCGCTCGGCAAGAAGGGCGGAGGGCAGGCCTTCCCGCTGATCTTGGTCTGCGGGTGGCTCTGGGGCCGCTCGCAAGGCTGTGGGAGCGGCTGAGTGGTTGGCAGCAGGACCAGGTCGAGGCGGCGGCGAGGGCGGAGTTGGCCCACCTGGCGGGCATGCTGATCCGGCCGGAGATGGCGCCGCGGCTGCTGGCCGACCGGCTCACCGAGCGGCTGGAGGAGACCGGCGGTGAGCCCTTGGTCACCGGCCCGTACGGGTGGCTGATCCGCCGGGGGCTGGTGCAGCGGCCGTCCTGCTCGGACCGGCGGTGCGACGACGGGATCCGGCTGGACGCCGGCTGCGAGTGCGAGAACTGCAACAACGTGGTCCACATCCGGCGCGCCCGGCGGGCGAAGATCGCGTCGGAGGTCGACCGGGAGCTGCCCGGTCTGAGTGACGGCGAGCGCCGCAGGGGCCTCGAGGAGCGGCTGCGCGAGCAGGCGGCTATCGAGGCGGAGGACTTCGCGCGGCGGCGCGAGCAGGCCAGTGCCGAGCAGGCCCGCCGGGATGCGGCCCGAGGGGCTGCCGAGGAGCGGGCGGAGCGCCAGCGCCAGGCCGCGGCCGACGCGGTACGACAGGCCCTGCCGTGCGAGGACTGCGGGCAGGACCGGTCGGCCGGGTGCGAGGCGTGCCGTTACCGGCCCCGGACCCGAGGCCCTGATCGTGGAGGCCGGTCTGGTCGCCGCGTCCTGGGCGGCCGCCCAGGACGACGCGGACGACGTCGCCGCGGTCTCCGCCCACGTCCGTGCATCGCTGGAGGCCGACATCGAGCGCGTCCGGCGTGAGTTCCTGGAGCTGGTGGAGCCTGGCGCGCTGGACGCGGACCCGGCCATGGCGGCGTCCGCGCTCGCCTTCACCGCACTCCAGGCCGTGGAGCAGGCCCTGCCGGAGTACCGCAGCAGCGCCCTCGGACGGCTGGGGCGGACCGAGGAAGCCGAGGCGGAGGCCCGGCAGGTGTACAAGACCGAGCAGAATCGCAGGTGGTTCCGTGCGAACCCGAACGGCGCGGACGCTGTCGCCGCCGCGACGAAGGCCGCCGACGCGGCCCGGGAGCGCGCCGCGCAGTACCTGCTGGCGACGCGGCTGGAGCAGCTGCGCAAGCAGGCGGCGGCTGCGCGCCCTCGGCCGTGTACGCGTCGGCGCACAGGCCTGCCCGCACCCCCGGCACCTTGTTCGCCGCGATCGACGCGCCGAGTCCCGGTCCAGCAGCACACGACCGCCTGGTCCGCCTGCCCGTCGGCGACATCCCGCGCCGCCACCTCCGAGCACACGGCCCACTGAGGGTCGTCGCCGGCCCGCAACGCGCCGTGCGCCACCACGTCGTGGCCCCGCTCGCGCAGCTCGGCGAGGAGCGCGCGGGCCACGGGCTCGTCCATGTCCGAGGAGACAGAAATCCGCATGCCGAACGTCCCACCCGACTTGCTCCACCGTCACAACCGCCGGTGGGACGGTAGCTGCGGAAGTGCATCCGGAGCATTCCATTCACCTCCCTGAGCTGGGCTTTTGCCCCCAGACGCAAGAGTGTGTCGGTGCCGTGGAGGAACTGAAAAGGTCATCTCGAAGCCCAGCACGGACCGGTCGAGACCGTTCCGGGGCCTCGGCACCGAGGAACGTGCGCGAGGTGCCGACCTACGACCCGAAGGGGAACGAATGCGATCGACTGTCCTCACCAGGACGCTCGTCACCGCCACCGCTGTCGTCGCCATGGCCGCCGGGAGTCTGGCCGGAGCGAGCACCGGGTTCGCTGCATCCGACTCGGCCCCGCAGCAGGCCGTGGCCGCCGAGGCCGCGCCGCTCGCGGTGGTCAATCTCGGGCTGAACTCCACTCGGGCCAAGGCCGTCCAGCGCTGGTTGAAGGCGCGCTGGAACTACACCGACCCGATCGACGGACAGCTCGGCACCGACAGCTGGAAGGCCTTCCAGCGCCACCTCAAGGCCTCCTGGGACTACAACGGCAACATCGACGGAGACCCCGGAAGCGGCACGATCAAGGCGCTGCAGCGCAAACTGTCGCAGCCCGACTACGGCTACACCGGCAACATCGACGGAGATGCCGGACCGGGGACCCAGGCAGCGCTCAAGAAGTTCGCCGACTGGTGCGACAGCGTCTACTGATGCCGCGGTCCTGAGACGGCCCGTCGCCGCATGAGCGGTTGAGCCGATCTCGAACAGACGGGCCCCGGTCGCCCGGGCATGCGCACGGGGGTGCCCGGGCGGCGACCGGGGCCCGTCACCCGCACACGTCACCCGTCCAGGTGCGGTTCACCGGGCAACGCCCGTCCCTGCCCTTCGACCTGCCGACCGCCACCCACGCTGGGGGAGACACCATGCGCACCCGCACCCACCGCCTGGCCCTCGTCTGCGGCACCGCCGTACTGGCAGCCGGAGGTCTCCTCGCCGGCGGCCCCACGGCGAGCGCCGCATCGAGCGCCACAGCGGCGGAGACCCACTGCAACCACATCGACGACTCCGCCCGGCCCACCGTCAACCCCGGCGCGACGGGTGACGCGGTTCGCCAGGTGCAGTGCCTCGTCAACTTCTACAGCGGCTTTCACAACTGGCTGGAGGAGGACGGGGGGTACGGCCCGAGGACCCTGGAGGGCGTCCACTGGGTGCAGACCTGCAACGGTACCGCGGGTGGCCCGGACGGCATCGTCGGCCCCGGTACGTGGTCCCGCCTCTACGCCCCCAAGCCCGAGTGCGCTCTTCAGCCGAGCCCGCGGGTCCACGGATCCACAGGAAGGACCACACGATGAGGCTCTCGGACTTCTCCGGCTCCCGGAGCACCGGGCAGTCGGTTCCCCTCCTGCACCGCCGTACGCTCCTGGCGGCCGTCGGAGCCGCCGCCGCCTTCGGCGCGGTGTCGCGTCCGCTCCCGGCCGTCGCCGCCACACCCGCCACGTACACGCTGCTGACCCGCAGGGACTGGGGCGCGGACGAGACCCTGCGCTTCACCACCGGCGGCACCGAACGCTGGCCGGCCCAGTACTACCCCGTCCAGACGCTCAGCGTCCACCACACCGCCGACGGCAGCAACGACCCGGACCCGGCCGCTCGGGTCCGCGCGATCTACCGCACCGCCGCCGGCGCGTACGGCGACATGGGCTACAACTACCTGATCGACGAGAACGGCCGGGTGTACGAGGGACGCTGGTCCGGCACCGACGGCACGGCCGCGCACGACGCCGCGGGCCGGCTCGTCACCGGAGCGCACATCGAGGGCTACAACTCCGGGAACATCGGCATCGCCCTCCTGGGAACGCTGACCTCCAAGCCCGCGTCATCCGCCGCACGCGGCGCGCTGGTCCAGCTGCTGGCCGAGCTCGCCGAGCGGCACGCGCTCGCTCCCCTGGGCAAGGTGGTCTACCGCAATCCCGTGAGCGGAGTGAGCCGGCCCGCACCGGCCATCGGCGGGCACCGGCACTGGGCGGCCACCGACTGCCCCGGCACGGTGTACACCGCCATGCCGTCGATCCGTGACGAGGTCGCCGCGCTGATCGCCCGGTGACGGGTGACCGTCACCGGCGGCGCCCCGGGCGGGGCGGCGGGCAGTGCCGAACCCTCCGCGGGGCGGCGTGGTCACTGAGGGCGGCCCGGGGTGTTGGCACGGAGCAGCGCGGCCCCGAGGGGGGTCAGGGTGTGCAGTACGGATGCGGCGTGCCGGTGGCTGACGATCAGACCCGCGTCCCGCAGGGCGGTGGCGTGGTTGCTGGCCGACGACGCGGAGACCACGGCGGCACGGGCGAGTTCGCCGGTGGTGGCGCCGGTGGCGACGGCACGCAGGACGGCGGCGCGGGTACGGCCGAGCAGGGCCGCCAGGGGGGCGCCGGAGCCGAGGTCGCCGGGGAGAGCGGTGTGGTGGGGCTCGTGGCTGAGTGAGTAGATCAGTACAGGGTCGAGCGTGGTGTCGCCTAAGGTCACCGGGTTCCCCCAGCAGAAGTACGACGGGATCAGGAGGAGCCCGCGGCCGTTCAGATACAGGTCGCGGTCCTCGGGATAGTCTGTGTGCAGGACGGGGCGCCGCCATCTCAGGGTGGGTCCCAGGTTCTGGAGGATCCCGTCGACCCCTCCGTCGAGCACGGCACGGGCGCGGGCGGCCCGTTCCGCTTCAATACGGGCCCGGATGTGATCGCCGTGCGGGGCGATGGCGGTGTCGTAGTAGGTCCGCAACGCCTGTACCAGTTCCTCGCGCATGTCCTTCTCCACCAGCCGTGTCGCCCAGGCCGGAGCCCCACTGGTGCGGGTGAGGATGCCCACCTCGTCCAGGATCTGGCGCCGCGGGGCGGCCAGGATGGCCTCCAGGCCGGCGTCGAGCCCTTCGACGGCCTCGGGCGGGGTGAGAAAGTCGGGGAAGTAGGTGGCGCGCGGGACCAGGGGCAAGAGCAGGGTGCGCAGCGTACGGGCGAAATCCGCCGCGTGCAGCCGGGCGCGGGCGGAGCGATGCCACTCCGCGTAGGCCCAACGCCCTTGGCGGGACTGGAAGCGGTGCAGGCTCACACAGATCTCCCACAAGGGGTCCGGCGCGGCCGCGATACGGGTCCTGACCAGATCGGCATCGGTGAAGTGGATACGGAGCACTGAGTTCCCCCCAGGTGTTCTGCGCCTTCGGGCAGAGGAAACCATCCTGACTGCCATGTTCCCGTCAGAAACACCCCGGGAGCGCGAGCCAGCGAGTCGGCGGGCCGGCGCGCGTGCCGCCCAGGCATCGATCGCGGCGAAGTCGCGGAAGTCTCCGCGGTTGCCGGAACGCACGATCATCCGGGCGATGCGCCCTTCGGCTCCGAAGGTGATGTGCTCGGTGACCTCCAGGTTGTCCATGACGCGCCGCACACCCGGCACGGGCGGGATGTCCCGCTCCGAGGCGGAGGCGTCGAGCGGCCGCTGCTGAACAGCCAGATCGGAATCCGGGCCCGGGACCTGCGGTGCCGGCGGACGAAGCGGCGGGCTTCCTTGGGCCGGCGACCGGCGTACAGTCCGCCTCCGACCACCCGGGCGTCGTAGGGCGGCACGCTCGTCACGGACCGGGCGGGCAGTGCCTCTGCCGTGAGTCCTGCCTTGCGCAGAACTTCGGCGACGGTCTCGGTGATCTGTGCCGTCGACCCGTTCTTCGTTCCGTAGGCGACCGACACTTTCCTCGGCATGCCGGTCCTCTCCTCCCTCTCACAGACGGCGCAGCCAGTCGTCGGCCACGCCGTGCAGTGCCTGGTCCTCGGGCTGGAGTCGCGCGTCGTCCAGCCGATAGTCGAGCTGATCGACCACGCCGACCACACCGTCGATCTGCCGGGTCATGGACACGGCGATCCCTGTCTCGCTCTTTCGTTCCATGTGGCCGTCCAGGGTGACGACGCCTTCCGTCACCGACACGTCGACACTCCGCGGCGCCAGCCACAGGGCACGCACCAACACCTCCTCGATCACTTCCTTGCGGATCTCCGCGTCGGGGCGCAGGAAGACCTGGAGCAGGTCGCGGCGGGTGACGATCCCTACCAGCCGCTCCTCTGCGTCCAGCACCGGCAGGCGTTGCACGTGCCGTTCGGCCATGAACCGTGCGGCCTCCACGATGGAGCCGTCGGCGTGCGCGGTGACGGGCGGCTCGGTCATCAGCTGTCCGGCCGTGCGAACCCTCGCCTTCGCCGCCCGGCGCTTCGCGCCTGGTCTCAGCGCGGCGAACCGGAAGCGCCGCTTCGGTTCGTACGGGACGGGAGCCTGCGCCTGGTGCATCATCAGGTCGGTCTCTGAGATGACGCCGATGACACGTTCGTCATCGTCGACGACGGGCAGTCCGCTGATCCGGTGGCCGGCGAGCAGCCGTGCGACCTCCTTGAACGGGGTTCCGTACTCGGCCCGGACGACATCGGTGGTCATCACGGACCCGACCTTGTTGTGCTTCGTGGCGATTCCTTCCTCAGCGGAGTCGGCGCAGATAGGGGTCCTGCGGCCGGCGCGGCAGCAGACGTATGCGCGCGTCGAGCACGGTGACCGAGCCGGGTGTCGCGAGGACCGGGTTGAAGTCGGCCTCCGCCAGCTGCGGCAGGTCCTGCGCGATGCGGGACAACCGCAGGAGCAACTGCTCCAGGCCTTCGAGGTCGACAGGCCCGCTGCCGTGCGCCCCGAACAGGAGCGGCGCGCAGCGGGGGGAGGTGATGAGGTCGTGCACGTCGTGATCCGTCAGCGGGGCCAGGCGGGCCGCGTGATCGGCGAGCACCTCGGTGGCCGTACCGCCCAGCCCGAACAGGACCAGCGGCCCGAACACGGCGTCCTGGACGACTCCGGCGAACAGTTCCGTGCCGCGCTCGGCCAGCGGCTGCACGACTGCCCCGGTCATCACGCCGGCGAACCGGGTCTCCAGATCCCTGAAGGCGGCACGCACCTGGGCCTCGCCCCGCAGGTCGAGGTGGACCGCGTGCTGTTCGCTCTTGTGCAGGAGCCCCGGCCAGTGGGCCTTCATGACGACGCGTCCGTCCGCTCCGCGCAGCCGCTCGGCGGCGAGGACGGCCTCGTCCTCGGTCTCGGCCCACGCCCAGGGCAGTTGGGGGATGCCGTAGCAGGCCAGTAGATCCGCGCAGGTGTCCGGCTCGAGCCAGCCGCCGTCCGGATGTGCCGCGAGGTAGCTCGCAGCGACCTCATGAGCGCGTGCCGAGTCGACTCCGTCCAGAACCGGCAGGGTGCCCATCGGTCGGCCGAGCCAGGCCGACCGACGCGCGGCGTGGGCCAACGCCCCAGCGGCAGCCCGGGGTTCGGCATACGAGGGGATCGTGCCGCCGTCCGTCGCGGGCAGCAGCCTGACCGGTACCTCCTGCTCCAGGCGTACGACGGCGACCGGCCGCGTCCGCCGCCCCGGTCCCCGAGTGACCGCCCGTACCAGATCGTCGCCGGTCGCCGCGGCGACGGCGGTGGGAACGAGAGCCACCAGGACGGCGCCGACGCCGGGATGGCGAAGGACACGGTCCACGCAGGCGCGCAGTTCGTCCTCCGTGACGGCGGCGGTGGCGTCCACGGGGTTGCCGAAGGTGGCACCGGCGGGCAGAACGGCCTGTAGATCATCGACCAGCTCGGGAGCGAGCCGTGGCAGTACGAGTCCCGCCTCCGCGCAGGCGTCGGCGGACAGGACTCCCGCGCCGCCCGCGTTGGTCACGATCACGACATGCGCACCCGACGGAAGCGGCTGGGAGTGCAGCAGCGCGGCGGTCTCCAGGAGTTCGCCCACGGAGTGGGTGGCGGTGATGCCCGCTTGGGTGAACAGGGCCCGCCGGGTCATGGTGCGGGTGGCCGCGGCTGCGGTGTGCGAGGCGGCGGCCCGCCGCCCCTCGTCCGTACGGCCGGCGTCGACGGTCAACACTGGCATGCGACGAGTGACACGACGGGCGGTACGGGAGAACGCCCGCGGATTGCCGAACGACTCCACGTGCAGCAGGGCGAGGTCGGTACGGCCGTCTCCCTCCCACCACTGGAGCAGGTCGTTGCCGCTGACGTCGTACTTGTCACCGAGGGAGGCGAAGGACGACACGCCGATGCCGAGCCGGGACAGCCCGTCCAGCAACGCGATGCCCACTCCTCCGGACTGCACCGCCACACCGGCGGTACCGGGTCGCGGATGGTCGGCGGCGAAGGTCGCGTCCATGGACAGCGCCGGTTCGGTGTTGGAGATGCCGAGGCAGTTGGGGCCGACGAGCCGCATGCCGTACGTGCGGCATGCGGTCAGGAGCGCCCGCGCCTGGGCACTGTTCAGGCCGGCGGAGACGACGACGAGGGCCTTTACGCCCGCCTTGCCGCACTCCTCGGCGATGCCCGGTACGGCTGCGGCGGGCGCGGCGATCACGACGAGGTCAGGGGTGAGGGGCAGGGCACTGACGGAAGGGTATGCATGGACGCCCAGGATGGCGGAGGCGTTCGAGTTCACGGCGAACAGACGTCCTGTGTAGCCGCCCGCGTCGAGGTGGTGCAGCAGGGCCCGCCCCACCGAACCGGGCTTGCGTCCGGCTCCGACGACAGCGACCGACTTCGGCCGCAGCAGCGGCTCCAGGCTGGCCACGTCGGCCGCCCGGCCACGGGCCTCCACGGCCGTGAGGTACGTGTCGTCCTCGTCGAGGGCGATGGTGCAGCGCACCTCCGGCCCCTCGAAGCGCCGCGTGGCGCGCAGACCGAGGTCGGCGAAGAGCTGGAGGACTTCTCGGTTCTCGCTCAGTGCGTCAGCCGCGAAGGTGGTGATGCCGTCCTCCCTGGCCGCCGACACCAGATGTTCGACGAGCAGGGTGCCCACTCCCCGGTGGTGCAGCCCGTCGGCGACGGCGATGGAGATCTCGGCGGTGCCGTCCTCCCCGACCTCGTACTCGGCGAGTCCGATCACCAGCCCCTTCGACTCGGCCAGCAGGGCCCGGTAACCGGTCCGCGGCGGAGCGCAGGCCCGGTCGGCGGCCATGGTGGCGGAGCGGCGGCTCATGCCGAAGAACCGCAGGCGCAGGTTCTCCGGGGACATCTCCTGATACAGCCCCTCCAGCTGATCGTGGTCGCCGGGCAGCACGGGACGGATACATACGGTGGTGCCGTCCGTGAGCAGGGCGTGGACCGGGGAGCGGTTGAGCGTGTCGTCCGACATCACGGATCTCCTCCAAACCTCTCGACACCTTGAGCATCCAGCGGTTCGCAGCGGGGTCCCATGGGCTGTCCGGGTCTGTGCGGGGGCCGGACGGCCCCAAGTGCCATGGTCGTCATCCGTCACCGCGCGTGTCCGCTGCCGCCTGCCGGCGAGACCGTGCTTCCGCCCCCGCCGTGGCAAGGGAACGTTCGGCATCCGTGCTGAGCCTCTCGGCTCCCGCCGCGCCCTCCCGGTGTGAGGCACCGCGGGACGAGAAGTCATCCGGCGGAGGGGGCTGCCATGACCGAACTGGCCGCCGATAACAGGGTTGTGGTGGGCGTCGACGGGTCCGAGGCGTCTATTGCGGTGTAGCGCTGGGCGAACGAACAGGACCATGCGCTGCACGCGGATGTCGTCGCCGTGCACGCCTTGGAGTCGGCCGGACTCCAGTTGGTGTCCTGTGCGACAGGCACGAGGCGCCCTGCTGCTCGCCCTCGGGTGTGCGGCTCACAGAGAGTACGGACGGCCCGCGATCGGTGCGGTCGGCCGCGCTTGTCTGCGCAACTGCCGTGGTCCCCGTGGTGGCGGTGCCCGCCCCGGACGGGTTCCC
>NZ_JBVIPA010000055.1:17472-43980 GCF_055578365.1 Streptomyces sp. NPDC033131 | reverse complement strand
CCTGGAGGGTGCCGGCGGCGGTCGTCCCGCTGGTCCCGGTCGTCCCCGTCGGCCCGTTCGAGGCGGTGACCGCTATCCGGTTCGAAGCGGTAGCGTTACTCTGTACTCTCATGCAAGAGCGTAGCAGTGTGGCAGACCTGGCGGACCGGCTGCGTCGGGAGCTCGACCGCTACTCGCCCGGTGGAAAGCTCCCGTCGAGCCGTGCCCTGGTCGAACGCTTCCGGGTCAGCCCGGTGACCGTCTCGCGCGCCCTCGCCCAGCTGGCCGCCGAGGGGCTGGTGGTCACCAGGCCCGGCGCCGGCGCCTTCCGGGCCCGGCCGCGCCCGCAGGCCGCTGCCGTGGGGGACACCTCCTGGCAGGAGGTCGCCCTCAGTGCGGACGGCGCCGCCGACCTCGTCCCGCGCTCGGTGGACGCGTCCGGCGTCCTGGTCACGCTGGCCGCTCCGGCTCCGGGCGTGATCGAGTTCAACGGCGGCTATCTGCACCCCTCCCTTCAGCCGGAGCGGGCGATGGCCGCCGCGCTGTCGCGTGCGGGCCGGCGCCCCGGCGCGTGGGGGAGGCCGCCCGTCGAAGGGCTGCCGGAGCTGCGGGAGTGGTTCGCGCGGAGCATCGGCGGTCCCGGCGGGAGCGTCACGGCCGCGCAGGTGCTGGTCACCTCCGGCGGCCAGTCCGCGCTGACGACCGCGCTGCGCGCGCTCGTCCCGCCCGGCGCGCCCGTACTCGTCGAGTCGCCCACCTACCCGGGCATGCTGGCGATCGCCCGCGCGGCCGGTCTGCGCCCGGTCCCCGTCCCGGTCGACGCGGACGGCGTACGGCCGCCCCTGCTCGCCGACGCGTTCCGGGCCACCGGCGCCCGGGTCTTCGTCTGCCAGCCGCTGTTCCAGAACCCGACCGGCGCCGTGCTCGCCCCCGAGCGGCGCGGTGAGGTCCTGCGCATCGCGCGCGAGGCGGGCGCGTTCGTCGTCGAGGACGACTTCGTGCGGCGGCTCGTGCACGAGGACGCGGGGCCGCTGCCGCCTCCGCTGGCCGCCGACGACCCCGATGGCGTCGTCGTCCACGTCGGCTCTCTGACCAAGGCGACCTCGCCCAGCTTCCGGGTGAGCGCGCTCGCCGCGCACGGGCCGGTGCTGGAGCGGCTGCGCGCCATCCAGGTCGTCGACACCTTCTTCGTGCCGCGGCCCCTGCAGGAGGCGGCCCTCGAACTGGTCGGCTCGCCCGCCTGGCCACGCCATCTGCGCGCGATCTCCGCCGAGTTGAAGACCCGCCGCGACACGATGACGGCCGCGCTGCGGCTCGGCCTGCCCGACCTCGCCCTCCCGCACATCCCGTCCGGCGGCTACCACCTGTGGCTCCGCCTGCCCGACGGCACGGGGGGAGAGTCCGCCCTGGCGGCGGCCGCCCTGCGCGCGGGCGTCGCGATCACCCCCGGCCGACCCTACTTCAGCGCCGAACCGCCCGCCGGACACGTGCGGTTGAGCTTCGCGGCGGTGGCGGGGACGGGGGAGATCGCGGAAGGGGTACGGCGGCTTCGTACGGCCTGTCGGGAGGTGTTCTAGCGCACCGGTGCCGTACCGCAGGTGAACTCCAGGGAATCCAGCAGTTCGGCCGTCAGCCGTATCCCGGTGATCCGTTCGGCCAGGGCGAACGCGGCCTCGGTGTGCCAGTCGTCCAGTGCCGCGTCCGGGCTCGCACGACTCATTCCCCGTGGAGATGCGGGAGTCCGGCTTTGAGCGGCTCGAAGTGCAGCAGCAGTTCGCCGTCCGCCAGCCGGACGAAGTGGTCCAGCGCCTCGATGTTCCGGTGGTGGGCGACGATGGTGCGCCCCCGGGACAAGGGGCGCAGCGCCGACGAGGTGACGCCCAGGCAGCCGTTGACCTCGACCATCAGCGACCAGTCGCCGACCGCCCAGCGTGACGCAGTACGCGTCCCGCAGCCAGGCCTAGTCCGTCGCGGGCGGCGTCGTCGCGGCCAGGTCCGCAGCATGCCAGGCGGCACCGACAGCGGCTCCAGCCCGCGGAAAACGGTCGACGTCCACCCCCGTGACTTGCGATTCTTCCCGCATGACCGACACCCCGCCCCTCGCCGAGGGCTACGAGATCTCCACCGACCCCGACCGCGTCGACGCCGAGCGCGTGCACCGCTGGCTGTCCACCGACGCGTACTGGGCGATCGGGCGGACCCGGCAGAAGCAGGACCGGGCGATCGACGGCTCGCTCAACTTCGGGGTGTACGAGACGGTTTCCGGTGAACAGGTAGCGTATGCCCGGATCATCACGGACCAGGCGACCTTCGCGTGGCTGTGCGACGTGTACGTCGACCCGTCGGTGCGCGGTGAGGGCATCGGCACGGCGCTCGTCGGGGCCGTACGGGATTACCTGCGGCCCTACGGGCTGCGGCGGATCCTGCTCGCCACGCACGACGCCCACGGGGTGTACGAGAGGCTGGGGTTCGCGCCGCTGGAGAAGCCGGACCAGTGGATGGCGCTCATATTCGAGCAGCCGGCTCGCATAACTCCCAGGTAACACCTCTTGACCTGCGGACTTTCGCGACTCACCATCGCCGCATGCAACTACGGGTCACGTTCGTCGCCGCCGCGCGCAGCTCCCCGCTGCTCGCCGAGCGCTTCGAGGACGACCGTCCGCTGGACCAGGCCGGCTGGGACGAGGTGCAGCGCGTCGCCCACGACCTGATCCCGCTCGCGGTCGCCGAGCTGCGCTACTGCTCGCCGACTCCGCGCAGCCGCGCCACCGGGGACGCCCTCGGCTACACGCCGCTGGTGCAACTCGCCCTGCGCGACTGTGACATGGGGCGCTGGCGGGGGCTGACGCTCGGCGAGGCGATGGCCCGCGAGCCGGAGGCGGTGGACGCCTGGCTCGGCGACCCGAACAGCACGCCGCACGGCGGTGAGTCGCTGCGGGAGTTCATCGCCCGGGTCGGGAACTGGCTGGACACCCGCCCCGTCGAGGACGGCGGCCGGATCGTCGCCGTGGCCGAGCCCTCGGTGGTGCGCGCCGCCCTGGTGTACGTCCTGAAGGCGCTGCCCTCGACGTACTGGAACATCGACGTACGCCCGCTGTCGACGACCGTCGTCACCGGCCGTGCGGGACGCTGGAACCTCCGCCTCGACGGCGTGCCGGCTCAGCCCTCGCGGGCGTAGTCGGTGGTCAGGACCAGGTCCTTCGCGGGACCGCCCACCCGCCACACGGTCCGCCAGTGGTCCTGGTCGCGGACGGTGAACTCCCCCCGATAGAGGTCGGCCGAGCAGGGATGGCCGGCGACGTGGCGTCCCGAGGTCAGGTCCAGGTCGTGGAAGGGGCGCCCGTCGGCGAAGCGCACGTCGGCCGACCCGGGTGTGCTGCCCGGCCCGGGCAGGAAGCGCAGGGTGCGTTCGGCGGGGCGAGGGGCGCCCTGCCAGGTGAAGGTGCCGGATTCGTGGTGCAGGAGTCCGCCGTCGTCCAGCGGGCTGAAAGTCGTCGTACCGGCGAAGTGGCCCTCGGTGCCGCTCGCCAGGTCCCGCACGGATCGTGTCACCCGCCAGCTCCCGGCCAGATACGCCAGTACGTCCGGCACTGGCCAGAACTCGCCCATCCCGTCCGCTCCTCCGTCACATCCGGTGTTGTGCGACCCATTGACGCGTCCCTGCCCCCTCCCTATCTTGCCGTTCGAAGTGTTGATCATTGTCCGAAATGTCGAACGTCACTTCTTGCGAACCCACAACTCCACACCCCCGAGCCGCGGAGTATCCATGTCACGCACCCGCACCCGCTGGAGACTCGGTCTCACGGCCACCGCCCTCCTGGTGGCGGCCGGTCTGGTCCCGGCGCCCGCGCACGCCGAGGACGTCACCGACTACGCGATCACCGTCGCCCCGACCGCCAGGGGCGCGCAGATCGACGACACGATGTACGGCGTCTTCTTCGAGGACATCAACCGGGCCGCCGACGGCGGTCTGTACGCCGAGCTCGTACAGAACCGGTCCTTCGAGTACTCCACCGCCGACAACACCTCCTACACGCCCCTCACCTCCTGGGCGGTGGACGGCACCGCGCAGGTCGTGAACGACGACGGCCGGCTCAACGAGCGCAACCGCAACTACCTCTCCGTGGCAGCCGGTTCGTCCGTCACGAACGCCGGCTACAACACCGGCATCCACGTGGACGAGGGCAGGAAGTACGACTTCTCGGTGTGGGCTCGCGCCACCGGCGGCAGCACCCTCACCGTGGCCCTCCAGGACGCCGACGGCGCGCTGGCCACCGCCCGCAAGGTGGCCGTGTCGAAGAGCGGCTGGGCCAAGTACACCGCCACCTTCACCGCTACCCGCACCAGCAGCGACGGCCGGCTCACCGTCGCCTCCTCCGCCGCGGCCGCCCTCGACATGGTGTCCCTCTTCCCGCGCGACACCTACAAGCACCAGCCCAACGGCCTGCGCAAGGACCTCGCCGAGAAGGTCGCCGCCCTGCACCCGGGCTTCCTGCGCTTCCCCGGCGGCTGCCTGGTCAACACCGGCTCGATGGAGGACTACAGCGAGGCCTCCGACTACCAGCGCAAGCGCTCCTACCAGTGGAAGGACACCATCGGCCCGGTCGAGGAGCGTGCCACCAACTCCAACTTCTGGGGGTACAACCAAAGTTACGGCCTCGGCTACTACGAGTACTTCCGCTTCGCCGAGGACATCGGCGCGATGCCCCTGCCCGTGGTCCCGGCCCTGGTGACCGGCTGCGGCCAGAACAAGGCCGTCGACGACGAGGCGCTGCTCAAGCGGCACATCCAGGACACCCTCGACCTCATCGAGTTCGCCAACGGGCCGGTGACGTCGGCCTGGGGCAAGAAGCGCGCACAGATGGGCCACCCCAGGCCGTTCCGTCTCACGCACCTCGGGGTCGGCAACGAGGAGAACCTGCCGGTCGAGTACATGGCCCGGTTCAAGCAGTTCCGGGCGGCGATCGAGGCCAGGTACCCGGACATCACCGTCGTCTCCAACTCCGGCCCCGACGACTCCGGTCCGACCTTCGACACGGCCTGGCAGCTCAACCGCGACGCGAACGTCGCCATGGTCGACGAGCACTACTACAACAGCCCGCAGTGGTTCCTGCAGCACAACGACCGCTACGACTCCTACGACCGCAACGGGCCCAAGGTCTTCCTCGGCGAATACGCCTCCCAGGGCAACGCCTTCAAGAACGGCCTCGCCGAAGCCGCGTTCATGACCGGCCTGGAGCGCAACGCCGACATCGTCAAACTCGCCTCCTACGCCCCCCTGTACGCCAACGAGGACTACGTCCAGTGGAGCCCGGACATGGTGTGGTTCAACAACCACGCCTCCTGGAACTCCGCCAACTACGAGGTCCAGAAGCTGTTCATGACCAACGTCGGTGATCGCGTGGTGCCCTCCACGGCCACCGGCACGCCCTCCCTGCTCGCCCCCATCACCGGCGCGGTCGGCCTGTCGACGTGGGCGACCACGGCGGCGTACGACGACGTCAAGGTCACCGGCGAGGACGGTTCGCCCCTGCTCGGCGACGACTTCGGCGGTGACGCCTCGCAGTGGACCCACACCGGCGGCGGCAGCTGGAGCGTCCAGGACGGGCAGTACGTGCAGAGCGACGTGGCCGCCGAGAACACCATGGTCTCGGCCGGCGACCCGTCCTGGCACGACTACGACCTGCACGTGAAGGCCACCAAGAAGTCCGGCAAGGAGGGCTTCCTCGTCGCCTTCGGCGTCAAGGACACCGGCAACTACTACTGGTGGAACCTGGGCGGCTGGAACAACACCCAGTCCGCCGTCGAGCAGGCCGTGGACGGCGGCAAGTCGACGCTCGTCTCCAAGGCCGGGTCGATCGAGACGGGCCGCGCCTACGACATCGACATCAAGGTGCGGGGCCGGCAGGTCACCCTCTACCTCGACGGCCAGGAATGGGGCAGCTTCACCGACGACAAGCCGGCCGAGCCGTTCCGGCAGGTGGTCACCAAGGACAAGAAGACCGGTGACCTGATCGTCAAGGTCGTCAACGCCCAGCCCTCGGCGGCCCGTACGGCCATCGACCTGGGCGGCGCGAAGGTCGCGTCCCGGGCGAAGGTCACCACCCTGGCCGCCGCGCCGGACGCGGTGAACACGGAGACCGACACGGCGGTGGCGCCGGTGTCGTCCGTCCACGAAGGGGTCGCCGCCAGGTTCACGTACACCTTCCCGGCGAACTCGATCACCTTCCTGCGGATCAAGCAGAGGTAGCCGCTACGAGCGTGGGCCGCTGTCCGAAGGGCGGCGGCCCACGCCCGGCACTCCCACAGGCGGCCGCGTGGGGCGGCTCCTGCCCGAGCTCGTTCCCGGCGATGCCGCTGTGCGGCCAGGTCGATCACACGCGCCGCGCCCCATGGCTGCTCCGGTCCTGGAGGCCGGCGGAGCGGCGGAGCGAAGATCCCAGACCCGCCCCGAATCGAATTGCATAAACGTGCATCGAAACGTATAGTCATGCCATTCCAGAGGAGGATGTATTCCCATGGCGGTACGTGCGGCAGTGGCCGGAGCGAGTGGATACGCGGGCGGGGAACTCCTGCGTCTGCTCCTGGCGCACCCCGAGGTCGAGATCGGCGCCCTGACCGGCAACTCCAACGCGGGACAGAGGCTCGGGGCGCTGCAGCCGCACCTGCTGCCGCTGGCCGGCCGCGTACTCCAGGAGACCACCGCGGACGTCCTGGCCGGACACGACGTCGTCTTCCTCGCGCTTCCGCACGGGCAGTCCGCCGCCGTCGCCGAGCAGCTCGGCCCGGACGTGCTCGTCGTCGACATGGGAGCCGACTTCCGGCTCGAGAACGCCGGTGACTGGGAGAAGTTCTACGGCTCCGCGCACGCCGGAACCTGGCCCTACGGCCTTCCCGAACTGCCGGGTGGCCGCGCCCGGCTCACGGGGTCCAAGCGCATCGCGGTACCCGGCTGCTACCCGACCGCCGTCTCACTCGCGCTCTTCCCGGCCTACGCGGCCGGGCTCGCCGAGGCGGAGGCCGTGATCGTCGCCGCGTCCGGGACCTCCGGCGCGGGCAAGGCGCCCAAGCCGAACCTGCTGGGCAGCGAGGTCATGGGCTCCATGTCCCCGTACGGCGTCGGCGGCGTCCACCGGCACACCCCCGAGATGATCCAGAACCTCAGCGCGGCCGCCGGCGAGACCGTCTCGGTCTCCTTCACACCGACGCTCGCCCCGATGCCCCGCGGCATCCTCGCCACCTGCACCGCGAAGGCGCGCCCCACCGTCACCGCCGAGTCCGTCCGCGCCGCCTACGACAAGGCCTTCGCCGACGAGCCCTTCGTCCACCTCCTGCCCGAGGGGCAGTGGCCCGCCACGGCGTCCGTCTACGGTTCCAACGCCGTTCAGGTGCAGGTCGCGTACGACGAGGCCGCGGGCCGCATCATCGCGATCAGCGCCATCGACAACCTGACCAAGGGCACCGCGGGCGGTGCCGTCCAGAGCATGAACATCGCCCTCGGCCTTCCCGAGGAGCTCGGTCTTTCCACGATCGGAGTCGCACCGTGAGCGTCACGGCAGCACAGGGATTCCAGGCGGCGGGCATCGCCGCCGGAATCAAGGAGAACGGCAACCCGGACCTGGCCCTCGTGGTCAACACCGGGCCACGCCGCGCCGCCGCCGGCGTCTTCACCTCCAACCGCGTCAAGGCCGCCCCCGTCCTGTGGTCCGAGCAGGTCCTCAAGACCGGCCGGGTCTCCGCGGTCGTCCTCAACTCCGGTGGCGCCAACGCCTGTACGGGCCCCAAGGGCTTCCAGGACACGCACGCCACCGCCGAGAAGGCAGCCGAGGTGCTCGGTGTGGGCGCCGTCGAGATCGCCGTCGCCTCCACCGGCCTGATCGGCATCCTGCTCCCGATGGACAAGCTGCTCCCGGGAGTCGAGCAGGCGGCCGAGGCCCTGAGCGAGCACGGCGGTGAGAAGGCCGCCATCGCCATCAAGACCACCGACTCCGTCCACAAGACGTCCGTCGTGACGAAGGACGGCTGGACCGTCGGCGGCATGGCCAAGGGCGCCGGCATGCTCGCCCCGGGCCTCGCCACCATGCTCGTCGTCCTCACCACCGACGCCGACGTCGACAGCGCGGCCCTGGACAAGGCCCTGCGCGCCGCCACCAAGGTCACCTTCGACCGCGTCGACTCCGACGGCTGCATGTCCACCAACGACACCGTCCTGCTGCTCGCCTCCGGGGCATCCGACGTCACCCCGGGGTACGAGGAGTTCGCCGAGGCCGTACGCGCCGTCTGCGACGACCTCGGGCAGCAGCTGATCCGGGACGCCGAGGGTGCCAGCAAGGACATCAAGGTCGAGGTGATCAACGCCGCGAGCGAGGACGACGCCGTGGAGGTGGGCCGCTCCATCGCCCGCAACAACCTCCTCAAGTGCGCCATCCACGGTGAGGACCCGAACTGGGGCCGCGTGCTCTCCGCGATCGGCACGACGACGGCCGCCTTCGACCCCGACCAGCTCAACGTCGCCATCAACGGCGTCTGGGTGTGCAAGAAGGGCGGCGTCGGCGAGGACCGGGAGAAGGTGGACATGCGCTACCGCGAGGTCCGCATCACGGCGGACCTCGCGGCAGGCAATGAGTCTGCGGTGATCTGGACCAACGACCTGACGGCCGACTATGTGCACGAGAACAGCGCGTACTCCTCTTGACGTGCCCGCTTGGTTGTCGCGGGTCCTCGTCGTCGCCGACGAGGGTTCCTGTTTCATCGGCGACAGCTCGCCCCGGACGAGTCCGGGATGAGTCTCACGTCGCCTCCGCAGGCCAACACCGCCCGCCCGGCGGCTGATCCGAGATCTTTCCGAAAGTCGGCTATGACGGTCAATCACTCAGAAGAGCGAAAGTCCCCGACCCGCAAGCACACCGCCCTCCCCAAGGCGCAGATCCTCATCGAGGCGCTGCCCTGGCTGGTCCGGCACAACGGCAAGACCGTCGTCATCAAGTTCGGCGGCAACGCCATGATCGACGAGGACCTGAAGGCCGCGTTCGCGCAGGACGTGGTGTTCCTGCACCACGCCGGCCTCAAGCCCGTCGTCGTGCACGGCGGCGGCCCGCAGATCAGCGCCGCCCTCGACAGGCACGGCATCGTCAGCGAGTTCAAGGCGGGCCTGAGGGTCACCACCGAGGACGCCATGGACGTCGTCCGCATGGTGCTGGCCGGACAGGTCCAGCGTGAACTGGTCGGGCTGCTCAACCAGCACGGGCCGCTCGCCATCGGTCTGACCGGCGAGGACGCGCACACCATCACCGCCATCAGGCACCAGCCCGAGATCGACGGGGAACTGGTCGACATCGGCCGGGTGGGCGAGATCACCGACATCGACACGGGTGTGATCGACGCACTGCTCGCCGACGGCCGGATCCCGGTCGTCTCGTCGATCGCCCGGAGCCAGGACGACGGACATGTCTACAACGTCAATGCTGATACGGCGGCTGCGGCACTCGCTGCTGCTCTGGGCGCCGAAACCCTCATGGTCCTCACGGACGTCGAGGGCCTCTACGAGGACTGGCCGAGCAGCGACGAGGTGATCAGCCGCCTCACCGCCTCCCAACTGGAGAAACTGCTGCCGGAGTTGAGCTCGGGCATGGTGCCGAAGATGGAGGGCTGTCTGCACGCCGTGCGCAACGGCGTCACCAACGCCCGGGTCATCGACGGCAGGGTGCAGCACTCGATCCTGCTGGAGATCTTCACCGACGAGGGCATCGGCACCATGGTCGTGCCCGACGAGGAGACGGACGTACCGGACGCACAGGGGGAGTCATGAGCAACGAAGAACTGACCGCGCGGTGGCAGGGCGCCCTCATGAACAACTACGGCACCCCGCGGCTGCCCCTCGTGCGCGGCGAGGGCACCAAGCTGTGGGACGCCGACGGCAAGCAGTACCTCGACTTCGTCGGCGGCATCGCGGTCAACGCGCTCGGCCACGCCCACCCGGCGATCGTCGAGGCGGTCAGCACGCAGATCGCCGCCCTCGGCCACGTCTCCAACCTCTTCATCGCCGAGCCGCCCGTCGCGCTCGCCGAACGGCTGCTCCAGCACTTCGGCCGCGACGGCAAGGTGTACTTCTGCAACTCCGGCGCCGAGGCCAACGAGGGCGCCTTCAAGATCGGGCGGCTGACCGGGCGGAGCCACATGGTCGCCACCGACGGCGGCTTCCACGGCCGGACCATGGGCGCCCTCGCGCTGACCGGCCAGCCCGGCAAGCGGGAGCCCTTCCTGCCGTTGCCGGGCGACGTGACCCATGTGCCGTACGGCGACGCGCAGGCGCTGGCCGCCGCGGTCACCGAGGAGACGGCCCTCGTCGTCATCGAGCCGATCCAGGGCGAGAACGGCGTCGTGGTGCCCCCGGCCGGCTATCTGAAGGCCGCCCGGGCGATCACCGCCGCGACCGGCAGCCTGCTGGTGCTGGACGAGGTGCAGACCGGGATCGGACGCACCGGGCACTGGTTCGAGTACCAGGCCCACGAGGGTGTCCTGCCGGATGTCGTCACGCTCGCGAAGGGTCTCGGCGGCGGCCTGCCGCTCGGCGCGACGGTCGCCTTCGGGCGGGCCGCCGGGCTGCTGCAGCCCGGCCATCACGGTACGACCTTCGGCGGCAACCCGATCGCCTGCGCGGCCGGGCTCGCCGTTCTCGAGACCATCGCCTCCGAGGGCCTCCTGGAGAACGTCAAGCAGCAGAGCGAGAAGCTGCGGGACGGAATCGAGTCGCTCGGGCACCCGCTGATCGCCCACGTCCGGGGAGCGGGCCTCCTCCTGGGTATCGTGCTCACCGAGCCGCTCGCGCCGAAGGTGCAGCAGGCGGCTCAGGACGCCGGCTTCCTGGTGAACGCGCCCGCCCCTGACGTCGTACGGCTGATGCCGGCGCTGAACCTGGGCGACGACGAAGTGGACGCGCTTCTTCAGGCACTGCCCGGCATCCTGGACGTGGCCAAGGGGGACGGATGATCCGGAGAATGAGACGACGATGAGCCAGGCGCAGGAGCACGAGCAGACCGCAGGGCCTGCCGTACCGCAGACCCGCACCGCACGCCACCGCCGGATCGTGGACATCCTCAACCGGCAACCGGTGCGCAGCCAGAGCCAGTTGGCGAAACTCCTCGCGGACGACGGGCTGAGCGTCACCCAGGCGACGCTCTCCCGGGACCTCGACGAGCTGAACGCGGTGAAGATCCGCAACACCGACGGCGACCTGATCTACGCGGTACCGAGCGAGGGGGGCTTCCGTACCCCTCGTGCACCGCTGGGCGGGTCGGCGAAGGAAGAGCGGATGCGGCGGCTGTCGTCGGAGCTGCTGATCTCGGCGGAGGCCTCGGCGAACCTCGTCGTTCTGCGGACGCCGCCGGGTGCCGCCCAGTTCCTCGCTTCGGCCATCGACCAGGCCGAGCTGCACGACATTCTGGGGACCATCGCGGGTGACGACACGTTGCTGCTGATCAGCCGGGATCCTGTCGGGGGGCAGGCGTTGGCCGATCACCTGCTGCGGTTGGCCCAGAACGGCAACGGGCACGGCCACGGGCACTGAGGGGCCGGTTCCGGTGGGGTGCCGGGTGCGGGCGCACGGGGGCTGGTCGCGCGGTTCCCCGCGCCCCTGGGCCCGCTCAGCCGCGGGCACCCATGCCGCCTGAGGTCCGCTCAGCCGCAGGCAGTCGTGCCGCCTGGGGGTCGCGCGGTTCCCCGCGCCCCTGAGGGTGCGCTCAGCCACGGGCAGTCGTGCCGCCGGGGCGGCTCCCGACCCACAGATCGCGGCACCCCGTGAGCGCCGGGCTGCGCGACCCACCCCCCCCCACCGGCACGGCCGCGCCGGTCAACCCAGCCGGGCCGCCAGGCCGCCCGTGCACCGCACCTCGTCGCCCGCCGTGATCAGGAGCGCCTCCACGTCCGGGAGGGCCTCCAGCCAGCCCAGTGCCTCCCGCGAGCCCATCGCGAACGCCGCGGTCGCCCAGCAGTCCGCCCAGATGAGCCGGGGGGCCACCACGGTGACCGCCACCAGGTCGGTCACCGCGGAGCGGCCCGTCCGGGGGTCGACGATGTGAGTGCCGCGCTCGGCCGTGCCGGACGTGGCGACGGCCAGCTCAGGGACACCCGCCGCGGAGACCACCGCCGCCAGTCCACCCGGCCGCAGCGGATCCGCCACCCCGACGCGCCACGGACGTTCCGGGCCGGGCACGCCCAACAGCTGGACGTCACCACCCCCGTTGACGCTCACCCCGGTCGCCCCGGCCTGAGCCATCCGCCGGGCGGCCTGCTCGGCGGACCAGCCCTTGACGATGCCGGTCGGGTCGAGGCGGCCCTCGTAGCGCATGCTGAACCAGCCGTCGCTCACCCGCTCCGCCTCCGCGCCCAGTTCGAGCACCTCGGCGACCATCGGATCGCAGTCGTCGACCGTCAGCTCGCCCCGGGCCAGCCGGGAGACCTGGCTGTCACCGCGGTAGGTGCTGAACACCTCGTCGACCCGGTGCAGTCCGGCCACCGCCTCGCGCAGTGCCGCCTGTACCGCACCGGGATCCCCGCCGCGGACGTCGAAGGAGAAGACCGTCCCCATGACCTCCTCCGCATGACGTACCGCGGCGGGAGTATGTGCTGCCGGCTCGGCCACCGTGTCAGCCACCGGCCTGGTCCAGGGCCGACTGCAGGGACTTCTTGTACCCGGCGCTGGTGTAGGTGGCGCCGGAGACGGCGTCGATGTCCGCGGTGCCGGCCGCGACGGCGGCCTGGTTGAGCTTGGGTACGGCGTTGGCGGTGATCTGGTCGCTCTGCCCGCCCTTGGGTGCCTGGACGGCCTCGGCCTTGGTGATCTTGCCGCCCGCGACGGTGACGCGGACCTGGATGGCGCCGTACTGGGTCTGGGCGGCGTCCCCGGTGACGGTCTTGGCGGCCTGGGCGTTGCCGGACTCCTCGGAAGCCCCCGATCCCGCCCCCGCGCCCGCCGAGGCGTTCGCCTTGTCCAGGGCCGACTGCAGGGACTTCTTGTACCCGGCGCTGGTGTAGGTGGCGCCGGAGACGGCGTCGATGTCCGCGGTGCCGGCCGCGACGGCGGCCTGGTTGAGCTTGGGTACGGCGTTGGCGGTGATCTGGTCGCTCTGCCCGCCCTTGGGTGCCTGGACGGCCTCGGCCTTGGTGATCTTGCCGCCCGCGACGGTGACGCGGACCTGGACGGCGCCGTACTGGGTCTGGGCGGCGTCCCCGGTGACGGTCTTGGCGGCCTGGGCGTTGCCCGGGTCCTCGGAAGCCCCCGACCCCGCGCCCGCCGAGGCGTTCGCCTTGTCGATGGCCGACTGCAGGGACTTCTTGTAGCCGGTGCTGGTGTACGTCGCTCCGGACACCGCGTCGATGTCCGCGCTCTGCGCGATCACCGTCGCCTGGTTGAGCTTGGGTACGGCGTTGGCGGTGATCTGGTCGCTCTGCCCGCCCTTGGGCGCCTGGACGGCCTCGGCCTTGGTGATCTTGCCGCCCGCGACGGTCAGCCGGACCTGGATGGCGCCGTACTGGGTCTTCACCGCGTCCCCGGTCACCATGCCGGTCCCGGCGGGCTGGGCGCCGCCCTGGGCCGCTTCCTGTCCCGCGGCCGGGGGCACCGCCCCGCCCGCCGCCGCGGAGGACGGGTCGGACGACGGCTTCAGCGACAGCAACAGCACGACACCGGACACGGTGGCGGCCGTCGCGAGCACGACACGTCGGATGGGATGACTCTTCCTCATCGCTTCTAAGCTCCTGAAGTCCCGTCGCTCACATCTCGAACGACTCGTGATGGATGCGGCGGGCGGGAACACCCGCACCGCGCAGTGCTTCGTACACGGACTGCGCGAACCCGGGCGGGCCGCACATGAAGACGTCGTGGTCGTCGAGGTCCGGCAGTTTCTGCCGCAGCCGCTCCGCCGAGATGTCGGGGCGCTCCCCGTCCGGGCTGTTGACCGCGTACATCAGCCGGGCCCCGCGCTCGTCGGCGATGGCGGCCAGCTCGTCCCACAGGGCCAGGTCCTGGGTGCTGTTGGCCCGGTAGAGCAGGGTGATGTCGCCGGACGCGCCGGGCAGCGTCTCGAACAGCGCCCGCATCGGGGTGATCCCGACGCCGCCCGCGACCAGCAACACCTTGCCGCGGCTGCGGCGGGCGGCGGTCAGCGCGCCGTACGGGCCCTCGGCCCACACCTTGGTGCCGGCCGTCAGCTCACGCAGCCGCTCGCTGTGGTCGCCGATCGCCTTCACGGTGATCCGCAGCATGTCGGGGCGGGGCGCCGCCGACAGCGAGTACGGGTGCGAGCTGAACCGCATGCCCGGCGCCAGGAACCGCCAGCGGAAGAACTGCCCCGCCTCGGCGCCCATCCGGTGCAGCTTCCGCCCGCCGATCAGCACCGACACGATGCCGGGTGTCTCCTCGATGACCGCCGCCACGTACATCCGGTGCCGCAGGTTGAGCCGGATCGGGGTGAGGATCCGGTACCAGATCACCAGCGCGGTCACCGAGCCGTACAGCCCGTACCAGACGGTCTTCGCGGCCGGTTCGACGGCGAACTCGTTGCCGGTGGTCAGCTGGTGCCAGAACGTCAGGAACACCGCCGCGTACGTCAGCAGGTGCACGTGGTACCAGGTGTCGTACGGAATCCGGCGGCGGACCGGGCCGATCGAGAGCAGCCCGATGAGGAACAGCAGACCGGTGCCGATGGCGGCCTTGCCCATGTCCGGCAGCTGGTTGATGGAGTCCATCGTCTGCTGGACGATGTCGCCGAGGCCCTTGCCGGCCTGGAGGGCGTAGCCCCACATGATCAGGAAGACGTGGGCGACCGTCAGGCAGAGCGTGTACCGGCCGCTCATCGCGTGCCAGCGTGCCACCCGGTCGGAGCCCACCCGGCGTTCCAGCGCGGGCACCCGGGCCATCTGGAGCACCACGAGCGCCATGAGGTAACCGGCCAGCAGACCGGTGATCCGGCCCGCGTTGAGGATCTTGCCGTTGTTGTCGCTGATGGATGGAGTGTTGGCCCACCACAGCCACAGCACGCCCGCCGCCCCGGCCCACACGGCGAGCAGCAGCAGGGTCGCCGGTGAGCGGCGCGGGCGGATGCGGCGCATCGTCTGGCGGCGGGCGGCGCGGCCGCCTGCGAGCGTGGTGGTCACGGTTCCTCCGGGGCGGGGCAAGGGGGGTGGCGTGGTCCCTTGGCCCACAGATACGTGCCGCGACGCCGGTGTGTTCAGCCGCCTGCCGAGTCCGGTGCGGACTGGAGTGACTGGCGGTAACCGTCACTCGTGCACGTCGCTCCAGCGACCGTGCCGGGGCCGGCGCTCCGCGCGGTCCGCCTGCTACAGCACCCGCGAGCCTCGGACAGGGCCGCAACAGGCTGACCCCGACGCCCCGACGCCCCGACGCCCCGCAGAATCCATCGACGACGTTGACGGTCCGGCTCAGTACCGGGTGACCGCCGTACGGCCGCTCGTCGTCCCGATCGCGATGTGCGGCTCCTTCCCGGGCTTCGCCCAGGCGAGGATCCGCCGCATGGCGTCAGCCGGCACCGAGACACAACCGGCCGTCGCCCCACGCCCGTTGACGTGCAGGAAGATACCGGCGCCCCGTCCCCGCACCGGCTTGGCGTAGTTGAACCCGATGACGAGCGCATACGCGTACTGCGTTCCGTAGGAGTTCAGCCGCTCCGCCTCGGCCGCCCCGCAGTCCGCGGGGCGCGGCTCGACCCACCGGTTGTAGGACCGCGAGTCGTTGTCCTGGCACCACCAGGAGTTCTGCCGCACCGCCCGGTAGGGGTACGTCGTCCCGTCCGGCGCCGCCTTGATCCCGAACGCGTACGGCAGGTCGTACAGCCCCGTCGGAGTGGTGTTCGTCCCCTGTTCGCGTGAGGAGCCCTCCACCAGCCCGTTCGCCCCGAAGCGGGCCCGGGCGGAGCCGGTCTTGGCCCATTGCCCGTCCCGCAGGTCCCACCACGTCACCGTGCCGGACGTCGAGCCGGTCTTCGCGGCCACCGCCGTGATCAGCTGGCTGCCGCCCCCGGTGTCGGCCATCCGCGCGGGCAGCGGCGGGCCGCCGGGCGCGGCGGCACCGAGGACGAGGAGGGACGCGGACACCAGCGTGGCGACGACAGTGGAGCGCATGGCAACGACCGTACGATCGCGCGGCGGCGACGGCAGCGGGGATGGGCCGTTCGGGCCCGCCCCCGGTACGCCGTCGCCGCCGGTGTCACCGCCAGGGCCTGTCCGGCGGATCATGCCGGGGACGCGGGGCCTGGCACGCCGGTCCGCGGCGTTGTCGTCGGTTGCCGACTCCCCCCACTCCCGACTTCGCTCGAGCGGGAGCCCCATCGCGTCGACGCCCTCCTCCGCCGTGCAGTTCGACGCACCAGGCCCCGCTCACCTGCGTCGACGAGGCGCCGCGGATGTCCTGCGACGTGATCCGCCGGACAGGCCCTGGCGGCGACCCGAGGGCTCAGGGGCCCAGCGGATTGAGCAGGTCCGCCCGCTCCTTGAAGGCGTACAGCAGCAGGTCGGTCATCCCGAACGTGTCCGTGGCCTTCCGCTCGGCGATGGGGCTGAGGAACGGCTGCCAGAACGGGTCGCGCACGATGGAGTACCGGCTGCCCTCCATGGCCCGGTGGAAGACCTCGGCGACGATGCGTCCGCCGACGCCCGTCAGCCGCCCGCTGTCGTTCATCTCGGCCTCACGCAGGATGTAGAACCACAGCGGGCAGTTCTCGGCGAGCTTCTTGCGGAGCCCCTCGCTGAGCTGGACTCCGCCGACGCTGTCGAAGTCGGACGGTCCGAGCGGCTTCACGCCGAGGTACTCGGCCATCTGCTGACCCGTGGCCAGGCTCATCATGTTCGCCCGGGTGAGGTTGCGGAACGCCAGGTTCAGCTCGACCGGGTCGGGAGCCGGCTCTCCCCGGCCGCCGAAGGAGCCGAGCGGAAGGTCGGCCAGCGGGTTGACCAGCTGGGTGTCGATCCGCTTGGCGAGGTTGAACTGCTCGGCCGGCACGGCCAGGTCGTCCCGGCCCGCCTCCCGGAAGTCGAACAGGCGCCGGAAGTCGGCGATCCAGTTGGTGGGCAGCCGCTCGAAGGAGCCCGCCTCGGGGTCGGCGGCGTCGGCGGGCGGCGGGCGGCGGGCGGCGGAGAGAGGATGCCGCTGGTGCCGGTGAACCGGAAGAGCAGCCGCAGTGTGCCCGCACCGTTGTCGAAGATCCGGTTCCAGTTGTACGCCCCGCGCACCATGCTGTGGCCGAGCCGGTAGGCGGCCACGGAGAACTCGATCGGCATGGTCGGGCGGTCCTTCTGGCCCGGGTACGGCTCGAAGAATTTCCGGCCCCGGGTGAACACCTCGTCGACGACGCCGGGGTCGACGATCCGGGGCAGGAAGTCGTGGCGCAGCATCCACTGGTCGTGCTTGACCACGGTCTCGCGTGCCGTCTCGAACAGGACCGCGCTCGACACACCCTTGTCGACCAGGTCGGCCACGACCCGGTTGTGGAAGCGGATGAAGGCGCAGTGGACCTGGGCGACGACGAGGTTCTCGTCGTTGCGCGCGTCCGGGATCAGGGGTCGGCGCCGCTCGGAGATCAGCGAGCCGGCGCCCAGCCGGGGCAGGTCGAATCCGCCGAGGGGCAGGCCGGTGATGTGGTCGCCGTCGGGGTCGGGCAGCCCCTGGGTGGTGCCGGTGCGCAGCCGCAGGCCGTCGTCCTCGTAGAAGCGGCGGTCGAAGCGGTGGTCCGGGCCGAGGCCGTAGAGGCTGTCGAGGTCCAGGGCGGGCGAGCGGCCCTGCAGGAGCCGGCCGAGGGTGACGTCGTCCTCCAGCTGTCCGGCCGTGGCGTCCAGGGTCAGGTCGTGGTCCACGAACTGGCCCAGGTACGTGAAGCCCGCCGGAACCGGTTGCCGGAGTCGGGCTGCGGACCCGCCTTGGTCATCGCCTCGGCGAGTTCCGTGCGGGCGGCCCGGTCGAGAAGCCGGCCCGGCCCGGCCTGCGGGCCCAGCCGCGAGAACTGGAACTTGCGCAGGGCCGCGACGGTCGACGCCGTCCGCGGCTCGGCCGGGCCGTCGTCCGCGGAGCCGGCGAGGATGCCCTCGCCGACGACGAAGTACGCGTCACGGACATGGCGTTTGCTCTGCGGCTCGCGTGTAGGTCGGAACATGATTCCCCCATCTGTTCGTGCGCCCAGGCTAGGTGGGGGAGCACGGCGGACGGGAGAATTCCGTCAATATGCACAAGAGGCCCGTGTGTGTATTGATCAAATAAAAACGGCTAAATCGGGCTCATCGGCAACGGCAGTCCGGGGAGCCCGTCCAGGCTCGTGGCGATGTGCTCCTTCTTCGCGAAGTACTCGCTCAGCGACTCGTCGTCCTCGCGCGCGAAACGCTTGCCGTGCAGGTCGCGGTCCTCGTCGTACGACATGAAGGGCACCGCGTAACCGCAGGAGTCCCGGACGAGTTCGGCCCGTACGACGATGATGGCGCGCAGCCCGTGCGGGGTCGGGTCGATGTCCGGGAAGTGGGCGAGCAGTTCCCGGAAGCGCGGATCGTCCCGGAAGACCGGCTCGCCCCGGCCGTGCACGCGCACGATGTTCGGCGGACCCTGGAAGGCGCACCACATGAGGGTGATCCGGCCGTTCTCCCGCAGGTGCGCGACCGTCTCCGCGGTGGACCCGGCGAAGTCGAGGTAGGCCACGGTGAGTTCGTCCAGGACCGCGAAGGAGCCCTTGAGGCCCTTGGGGGAGAGGTTGACCGTGCCGTCGCCGGACAGCGGGGCGGTCGCGGTGAAGAAGAGGGGCTGCGCCTCGATGAACGTGCGGAGCCTGCCGTCTATGCGCTCGTAAGTCTTTCCCATGTCTAACGATTATGGGGGCAGGTCTTTTGTCTGTCTAAGGAATTCCGGCATCCGTCTGCTCATGCCGTACGTCCCCGCCTCGAGACGTCCGTGGCCGCCCCGGCCGGCGATCACACGGGGCGGCCACGGCGCCTGTCACGTCACTGGTTGAGCGCGCAGGCGGCCAGGGAGTTCAGGCCCTGGGGCTTCTCGGCGGTGCGGCCGATGGAGATGGCGATGCGGTCGATGGTCGACGCGCGCTTGTCCGCCAGCGGGCCGAGGATCGCGTTGTCGACGAAGTTGGGTCCGCCCTGGCCCACCGTGTCGACCAGGCGCTTGTTGGCCTCGTTGATCTGGGTCTGGAGCAGGGCCAGGTTGCGGTCCACCTCGGCCTGCGCCGTGGCCGGGATCGCGGGCAGCTGCGAGGCGACGTCGGGGCAGCTGATGGCCCCCGCCGCGCCGGCCTCGCCGGTGTCCGCGCCCGCCTCGCCGGCGTCCCCGCCGGCCTCCTCGGGGGCGGTCGCGCTCGGCGTGGCCTCGGCCTCCCCGCCGGCCTCCTCACCCGCACCGGCGCCCGCCTCGCCGCCCGCCTCGCCGCCCGCCTCCGCGGCACCGTCCGCGTTGAGCGCGCACGGGGCGAGCGCGTCGAGGCCCGTCGGCTTCTCGGCCGTGCGGCCGATCGCGGTGGCGATGCGGTTCACGGTGGCGATCCGCTTGTCCTCCAGGGGGCCGAGGATCGCGTTCTGGACGAAGTTGGGTCCGCCCTGGCCGACGGTCTCCACGAGCCGCTTGTTGGCCTCGGAGATCTGGGTCTGGAGCAGGGTCAGGTTGCGGTCCACCTCGGCCTGGGCGGACGCCGGGATCGCGGGCAGCTGGGAGGCGACGTCGGGGCAGCTGATGGTGCCGGGGCCGGCCAGCGTCCGGGCGTTCGTGGTGCCGCTCTTCGAACCCGACTCCCCGGCGAGGGCGGAACCGGCGATGACCGCGCCGGTCATGACCACCGCGGCGGCGCCGCCGATCAACGCGACGCGACGCTTGTTGTACTTCGGAAGAGCCCTGGACATGCGGATGCCTCACTCGGGTCGGGGGGTCTCAGCGTTGACAAACGCGGCGCCTGCGTTCGGCGAGAGGTACGGGAAAGCGGTTTCGAACGTTCAATGGTTCTTCAAATTCCTCGCCGGTCCCCACCGAGATTGACGAATCATGCGGAGTCCTGCATACTCATGCATACCAGCGAATGCACATGAGGAGAAAAACCGTGACCGAGCGCGTCGTACTCGCCTACTCAGGCGGTCTGGACACCTCCGTCGCCATCGGCTGGATCGCCGAGGAGACGGGCGCCGAGGTCATCGCCGTTGCGGTCGATGTCGGCCAGGGCGGCGAGGACCTGGACGTCATCCGCAAGCGCGCCCTCGCGTGCGGCGCGGTCGAGGCCGAGGTCGCGGACGCCAAGGACGAGTTCGCCGAGGAGTACTGCCTCCCGGCGATCAAGGCCAACGCCCTCTACATGGACCGCTACCCGCTGGTCTCCGCGCTCTCCCGGCCGACGATCGTCAAGCACCTCGTCGCCGCCGCCAAGAAGCACGGCGCCACCACCGTCGCCCACGGCTGCACCGGCAAGGGCAACGACCAGGTCCGCTTCGAGGCCGGCATCGTCGCCCTCGCCCCCGACCTCAGGTGCATCGCCCCGGTGCGGGACTACGCGATGACCCGCGACAAGGCCATCGCGTTCTGCGAGGACAAGAACCTCCCGATCGCGACCACCAAGAAGTCCCCGTACTCCATCGACCAGAACGTCTTCGGGCGTGCCGTCGAGACGGGCTTCCTGGAGGACATCTGGAACGGCCCGATCGAGGACATCTACGAGTACACCTCGAACCCGGCCACCCCGCGTGAGGCCGACGAGGTGATCATCACCTTCAAGGAGGGCGTCCCGGTCGCCATCGACGGCAAGCCCGTCTCCGTCCTCCAGGCCATCCAGCAGCTCAACGAGCGCGCCGGCGCCCAGGGCATCGGCCGGATCGACATGGTCGAGGACCGCCTGGTCGGCATCAAGTCCCGTGAGGTGTACGAGGCTCCGGGCGCGATCGCCCTGATCACCGCCCACCAGGAGCTGGAGAACGTCACCGTCGAGCGCGAACTCGCCCGCTACAAGCGCCAGGTCGAGCAGCGCTGGGGCGAACTGGTCTACGACGGCCAGTGGTTCTCCCCGCTCAAGCGCGCCCTGGACGGTTTCGTCAACGAGGCCAACCAGCACGTCTCCGGCGACATCCGGATGACCCTGCACGGCGGCCGCGCGGTCGTCACCGGCCGGCGCTCCGAGTCGGCGCTGTACGACTTCAACCTGGCGACGTACGACACGGGCGACACCTTCGACCAGGCCGCGGCCAAGGGCTTCATCGACATCTACAGCCTGTCGTCGAAGATCGCCGCGAAGCGGGACCTCGCGTAGGCGATCGCCACCTCGCCCAACCGATAGCGTGAATGCCGCCTCCCTGACCGCCGGTCGGCAGGGAGGCGGTGGCACATCCACGACCATGCCGTGACACGACCCTGCCTTTGAGGAGCAACGCAAGTGAGCAGCAACAGCGGTGACGTACGGCTCTGGGGCGGCCGTTTCGCCGACGGTCCCGCCGAGGCCCTGGCGAAGCTGTCCGCGTCCGTCCACTTCGACTGGCGGCTCGCGCCCTACGACATCGCCGGTTCGCGTGCCCACGCGCGCGTGCTGCACACGGCGGGCCTGCTCACGGAGGACGAGCTGACCCGGATGCTCGCCGGGCTCGACCAGCTCGAGACGGACGTGGCATCGGGGGTCCTGGTCGGCACCCTCGCCGACGAGGACGTCCACACCGCCCTGGAGCGCGGTCTCCTGGAGCGCGTCGGCCCCGACCTCGGCGGCAAGCTCCGCGCCGGCCGCTCCCGCAACGACCAGGTCGCGACGCTCTTCCGCATGTACCTGCGCGACCACGCCCGGATCATCGGCGGTCTGATCGCCGACCTCCAGGACGCGCTGATCGGCCTGGCGGAGGCCCATCCGGACGTGGCGATGCCCGGCCGCACCCATCTCCAGCACGCCCAGCCGGTGCTCTTCGCCCACCACCTCCTCGCGCACGTCCAGCCCCTGTCCCGGGACGCCGAGCGCCTGCGCCAGTGGGACGAGCGGACGGCCGTGTCGCCGTACGGCTCGGGTGCCCTCGCCGGCTCCTCCCTGGGCCTCGACCCGGAGGCGGTCGCGAGGGACCTCGGCTTCGAGCGCGGCAGCGTCGGCAACTCCATCGACGGCACGGCCTCCCGTGACTTCGTGGCGGAGTTCGCCTTCATCACGGCGATGATCGGGGTGAACCTCTCCCGTATCTCGGAGGAGATCATCCTGTGGAACACGAAGGAGTTCTCCTTCGTGACCCTGCACGACGCGTTCTCCACGGGCTCGTCGATCATGCCGCAGAAGAAGAACCCGGACATCGCGGAGCTGGCGCGCGGCAAGTCGGGCCGCATGATCGGCAACCTGACCGGCCTGATGGCGACCCTCAAGGCCCTCCCGCTCGCGTACAACCGCGACCTCCAGGAGGACAAGGAGCCCGTCTTCGACTCCTGCGACCAGCTGGAGGTCCTGCTCCCCGCCTTCACCGGCATGATCGCCACCCTCACCGTCCACCGCGAGCGCATGGAGGAGCTGGCCCCGGCCGGCTTCTCCCTCGCCACCGACATCGCCGAGTGGCTGGTCAAGCAGGGCGTGCCGTTCCGCGTCGCGCACGAGGTCGCCGGCGAGTGTGTGAAGGTCGCCGAGGCCGAGGGCAAGGAGCTCGACGGGCTCACCGACGAGCAGTTCGCGAAGATCTCCGCCCACCTGACGCCGGAGGTGCGGTCGGTCCTCAACGTGCACGGGGCCCTGGCCTCCCGCGACGGCCGCGGCGGTACGGCGCCCAGCGCGGTCGCCGTCCAGCTCGCCGAGGTCAAGGCGGACGTGGCGGCGCAGCACGAGTGGGCCACCGCCAAAGAGAAGCGGTAAGCGGAGCGCCCCGTAAGGGGCGCGGGGAACTGCGCGAGTAACCACGACGTGCCCGCACTCGCCGAAACACCCCACGAGCCGAGCCCTGGAGCGAAGGTCATCGCGGGTTACGTTGGTCGGAATGCCGTACCGGAGCCGACCGAACGGAGCCCGCGATGCCCTTCGCACGTCTCGCGACCGCCACGACGCCCACCTGCCACATCGGCTTGGGTCTCGCCGCAGTCGGCCGCCCCGGCTACATCAACCTCGGCCGGGACCACGACCTCGGCCAGGACCGCAGCGTCGAGACGCTGCGCGCCCGCACCCACGAACTCCTCGACGCCGCCTACGCCCAGGGCGTCCGCTACTTCGACGCGGCCCGTTCCTACGGCCGCTCCGAGGAGTTCCTCGCCGACTGGCTGAACGCCCGCCCCGGCATCGACGACATCGTCGTCGGCAGCAAGTGGGGTTACACCTACACCGCGGCCTGGAGCACCGACGCGGCCCGGCACGAGGTCAAGGACCACACGCTCGCCACCTACGAACGGCAGCGCGCCGAGAGCGACGGACTGCTCGGCGACCGGCTCGACCTCTACCAGATCCACTCGGTGACCCCGGACAGCCCGGCCCTCACCGACAAGGAACTGCACGCGAGGCTCGCGGAAGCCGCAGCGCAGGGCCTCACCGTCGGCTTCTCCACCAGCGGCCCCGCCCAGGCCGACGCGATCCGGGCCGCGCTCGCCGTGACGGTCGACGGCGAGCCCCTGTTCCGTACCGTCCAGTCGACGTACAACGCCCTGGAGACCTCGGCGGCCCCCGCGCTCGCCGAGGCGCACGACGCCGGGCTCACGGTGATCGTCAAGGAGGGCATGGCCAACGGCCGCCTCGCGGACCCGCACGCACCGGAGACGCTGAAGGCCGTGGCTGAGGAGACAGCTCTCGGCTGCGATGCCGTGGCCCTCGCACTCGTCCTGCGTCAACCGTGGGCCGGCGTCGTCCTCTCCGGCGCCGCCACCGTCCACCAGCTCGCCTCCAACCTGCACGCGGCGGTCGTCGACCTGGACGAGGACCAGCTGGCCCGGCTGGCCGGACTGGCCGAGGAGCCGGGGGCGTACTGGGAGAAGCGCAGCGGGCTGCCCTGGCACTGACCGGCCCCCGCAGGACCACCTCGGATGAGTCACCCATGGCCATGATGAGACAAATTTGTCTCATATGGATTATGGTTGTCTCATGGCTGTCGATCGTGACCATGTGCTGCGCGCCGCCGCGGCCCTGCTGACCCGCAAATCCACCGCGACCATGGACGAGGTGGCGAGGGCCGCCGGGATCAGCCGGGCCACCCTGCACCGCCAGTTCGCGGGGCGGGACGTGCTGGTCCGGGCACTGGAGGCGCTCGGCATCGCGGAGTGCGAGGCGGCGGCGGCCGCCGCACGGCTCGACGACGGCCCGGCCCAGGAGGCGCTGCGCCGGTTCGTGAAGGAACTCGAACCGGCCGCCGGACTGCTCGCCTTCCTCTACACCGAGAACCAGCTGTTCGAGGGCGAGGAGCAGAACGAGGGCTGGGCCCGCCTGGACGCCCGGATCGCCGCACTGTTCCGCCGCGGCCAGGCGTCCGGCGAATTCCGCATCGACCTGACCCCGGCCTGGCTCACCGAGGCGCTCTACGGCCTGATGGCCTCCGGCGCCTGGGCCGTGTCGGAGGGCAGGGTCGCCTCCAAGGACTTCACCCACATGATCACCGAGCTGCTGCTCGGCGGCGCACTACGGAGAGAGGAACCGTGACCAGCACCCTGCAGCCGGCGAACCCGACCGAGGCGGTGAAGCGCCCCGGCCGTTGGCTCGCGCTGTCCGTCCTCGTGCTCGCCGTGCTGCTGGTGGCCGTGGACGCGACCGTCCTCGGTCTCGCGACCCCCTACATCAGCGAGGACCTGAACCCCACCGGCACCCAGCTCCTGTGGATCGGTGACGTCTACTCGTTCGTCATCGCCGGTCTGCTCGTCTCCATGGGCAGCCTCGGCGACCGCATCGGACGCAAGCGGATCCTGCTCGTCGGCGCCACCGCGTTCGGCGCGGTCTCCGTCCTGAACGCCTACGCGACGACACCCGAGATGATGATCGTCGCCCGGGCGCTGCTCGGCGTCGCAGGCGCGACCCTGATGCCGGCCACGCTCGCCCTGATCCGCAACCTCTTCCACGACGCGCGCGAACGCAGTCTCGCCGTCGGCATCTGGGGCGCCACCGCCTCCGCGGGCACCGCGATCGGACCGATCGTCGGCGGCTTCCTGCTCGAACACTTCTGGTGGGGGTCGGTCTTCCTGATCAACCTGCCGGTGATGGCGGTCCTGGTCGTCGTCGGCGTCAAGCTGCTGCCCGAGTCGCGGAACCCGCGTCCCGGCCCGTGGGACATGAGCAGCGTCGTCCTGTCACTGGTCGGCATGATCGGTCTCGTGTACGCCGTGAAGGAGGCGGCCACCCACGGCCTCACGTGGGAGACGTCGGCCGCGGCCCTGCTCGGCGGCGGCGCGCTGTACGGCTTCGTGCGACGCCAGTTCACCCTGCCGGCGCCGTTGCTCGACATGCGGCTGTTCCGCGACCGCGGCTTCAGCGGCGCGGTCCTGGCCGACCTGCTGACCATCCTCGGTCTGTCCGGCCTCGTCTTCTTCCTCTCCCAGTACCTGCAACTCGTGCAGGGCAGGGGCCCCTTGGAAGCAGGCCTGGCCGAACTGCCCGCAGCGGTCGGCGCGGTGGCGGCCGGTCTGATCGCCGGCTCGGTGGCCAGGCGCTTCTCGGTCCGGTCCGTCGTCTCCGGCGGCCTCGCGGCCGTCGGTCTCGCCCTGGCCTCCCTCACCGTGATCGACCAGTCCACCGGCTACCCGCTCCTCGGCACCGCCCTGCTCTTCGTCGGTATCGGCGCCGGCTTCTCCTTCACCGTCACCGCCGACGTGATCCTCGGTTCCGTGCCCAAGGAACAGGCGGGGTCCGCGTCCGCGGTCTCCGAAACGGCGTACGAACTCGGCGCCGCCCTGGGCATCGCCGTACTCGGCTCGATCGTGACCGGCGTCTACCGCGACTTCACCGGCCCGGCGGGCACACCGGCGGCGGCACACGAGTCGCTGGGCGGGGCGGTGGAGGCGTCGGCCGGCTTGCCGGCCCACACGTCCGAGGCGCTGCTCGACGCGGCCCGGGGCTCCTTCGTGGACGGACTCGCGCTGGCGGCGGGCGTGGGGGCGGCCGTGCTGCTCACCGCGGCGGTCGCGGCATGGTTCCTCCTCCGCGGCCAACGGCTGGACAGCGCCCAGTAGGGCCGCGGGGAACCACACGACCAGCCACAGCCGACCGGCTGGTCGGCGCAGCGCTACGCGGTCTTCGCGTCCGCCGGCTGGACAGCGCCCGACAGGGGCACGGCGAACTGCGCGACCAGCCACAGCCGACCGGCAGTCGGCACACACCCGTCGGCCCGGCTCCCGCCTCGCTCAGCGGAGCGTTACGCGGCCTTCGCTGTGGTGGCGTTCGTGTCCACGTACTCCTGCCGGAACAGCGCCCGACAGGGGCGCGGGGAACTGCGCGACCAGCCACAGCCGGCCCGCAGTCGGCACTCAGCCGTCGGTCCGGTTCCCGCCTCGCTCAGCGGAGCGTTACGCGGCCTTCGCTGTGGTGGCGTTCGTGTCCACGTACTCCTGCCGGAACAGCGCCCGACAGGGGCGCGGGG
>NZ_JBVIPA010000055.1:0-17375 GCF_055578365.1 Streptomyces sp. NPDC033131 | reverse complement strand
GGGAACTGCGCGACCAGCCACAGCCGGCCGGCAGTCGGCACTCAGCCGTCGGTCCGGTTCCCGCCTCGCTCAGCGGAGCGTTACGCGGCCTTCGCCTTGGTGGCGTACATGTCCACGTACTCCTGCCCGGACAGCCGCATGACCTCGGTCATCACGGAGTCGGTCACCGCCCGCAGGACGTACCGGTCGCGGTCCATGCCCTCGTACCGGGAGAACTCCATCGCCTCGCCGAAGCGGACCGTGACCCGGCCGGGGCGCGGGAAGCCGGCGCCGCCGGGCTGGATCTTGTCCGTGCCGATGATGGCGAACGGGACGACCGGCGCGCCGGTCATCATGGCCAGCCGGGCGATGCCGGTACGGCCCCGGTAGAGCCGGCCGTCGGGGGAGCGCGTGCCCTCCGGGTAGATGCTGAAGACCTTGCCCTCCTCCAGTACCCGGCGGCCGGTCATCAGCGCCGCGACACCGCCGCGGCCGCCGTCCCGGTCGACCGGGATCATGCCGCAGCCCGTGAAGAACCAGGCCATCAGCCGGCCCTTGAGGCCCTTGCCGGTGACGTACTCGTCCTTGCCGATGAAGAAGACCTGGCGGTCGCAGAAGAGCGGCATGATCATCGAGTCGATGAACGTCAGATGGTTCCCGGCCAGGATCACCGGACCGTCGCCAGGGATGTGCTCCGCGCCCTCCACCCGTGGGCGGAACATCAGGCGCATGATCGGTCCGAGCACTGCCTTGATGAGCGCGAAGCGGGACAACGGGCCCTCCGGGGTCAAGAGAACGGCGAGGCAATCTGTATGAGTCTGTGCAGGTGAGGACATTACTCGCGGCCTGGGGGGTCGTGCACATCGGGCCCGCCGGATTCACCGAGGTCTTACGCACTGTTGACACCCGTTCACCTGCGGTGGCGCCGCGTTTCCCAGCGGTAACCCGAACGGAACGATGTGACGGAGGTCGCGTACCGACCGCGTACCCCGGCCCGCTGCCGTGAAGCCGACAGAGCATCAGACATCTGTTCTCATACGACATCCCCTGTCACCCGCGTGTTCCGCCGCAGGTCTCCCGCCCGCCACGGACCCGCACCTACGATCGGCGCGCATGGTCGGGCCGATGACAGGAGGACGTTCATGGGAACGCGGGAGTCGCAGCACGAGCAGGAGTCGACCGGGCGGACGGGCGGCACCGGACGCCGGGCGCTTCTCGGCGCCGCGGTGCTCGGCGCGGGCGGAGCCGTCCTCGGACTGTCCGGCACGGCGAGAGCGGCGGACGAGGGTTACGGAGGAGCCGGCGGCGTGAAGAGCCTGCCTGTGCCGACGGTCATCGGCCACCGGGGCGCCAGCGGTTACCGCCCGGAGCACACCTTCGGCTCCTACCAGCTCGCCCTCGACCTGGGTGCCGACATCGTCGAGGCGGGCGACCTGGTGCCGACCCGGGACGGCCACCTCGTCTGCCGCCACGAACCGGAGATCGGCGGCACCACCGACGTGGCGAGCCACCCCGAGTTCGCCGGCCGCAGGACCACCAAGCTCCTCGACGGCGTCTCCACCACCGGCTGGTTCACCGAGGACTTCACGCTCGCCGAGCTCAAGAGGCTCCGTGCCATCGAGCGCATCCCGGCCAACCGCCCGCACAACACCCTCTACGACGGCCGCTGGGAGATCCCCACCTTCGAAGAGGTCCTGAAGTGGCAGGACGAGCAGACCCGCAAGCGCGGCAAGCAGGTGTGGATCTACCCCGAGGCCAAGCACCCCACCTACTTCCGCAAGCTGGGCCTCGGCCTGGAGGAGCGGATCGCCGGGCTGCTGCGCAAGCACGGCAAGGACCGCAAGAACTCGCCGGTCATCGTCCAGTCCTTCGAGCCGACCAGCATCCGGCGCCTGAACAAGCTCGTCGGCAACCCGCTGGTGGTACTCCTGTCCGGTGCCGCCAGCCGCCCCTTCGACTTCGTGGAGACCGGCGACCCGCGCACGGTCGCCGACCTCGTCACCCCCAAGGGCCTCAAGGAGATCGCCTCCTACGCCCAGGGCATCGGCCCCACCCTCGACCTGGTCATCCCGCGCGACTCGGCCGGCAACCTCACCGCGCCGACCACCCTGGTCAAGGACGCCCACGCGGCCGGCCTGATCCTCCACCCGTACACCATGCGCAACGAGAACCCCTTCCTGCCCGCGAACTTCCGCAAGGGCACCGACCCCGACGCCTACGGCGACGTCTTCGGCGCCTACCGGACGTACTTCGCGACGGGCATCGACGGCGTCTTCACCGACAACCCCGACACCGGCGTGCTGGCCCGCCAGGACTTCGTCAACCGCTGAGCCACCTGCCCCGGTTGGGGTGACAAGCCGGCCGCCCGGGCAACCCGGAGCCCGGGCGCCGCGTCGCCCTGCGTATGACGTACGACCTCGTGACCACCCTGCGCCCTCTGCTCGCCGCCGAGGCCCTGGCGGAGGCGCATGCCACCGGAACGGAACCGGGCGACCTGGAACAGGCGGTCTGGCTCCGCCTCCTGGAGCACCTGGACACCCAGGGCCCGCCCCTCGACCCGCCCGGCTGGCTCCGCCGAGCCGTCCGCTCCGAGTCCCGCCGCACCCGCCGTACGAGCCGACTCGAACGCCCGTACGGGATCGAGCCGGCCGACGACGGCGGCCGCACCCCCGAACAGCTCGCCCTCGCCTCGGCCCGCCGCCGCGCCCTGTACGACGCCGTACGCCGGCTGCCCGGCCGCTGCCCCCGGCTGATGGCGGCCCTCCTGTCGCCGAGGGACCTCACCTATCGGGAAATCGCGGGGGAGTTGGGTATCTCACAGGGCAGTCTCGGTCCGGAACGTTCCAGATGTCTTGGATGTCTGCGCCGATTGCTCACACCGGAGGTTGCGGCCCGCGGAGCGCGGGGATAGGAGTGAGGGACAACAGGCGATCAGGTGAGCGGGAGGCGTGCGCACATGGGCATGAGCGTGACCATCTCTGCGGCGACCGAGCAGGACGCGGAGCAGATCTTCAGGCTGCAGTACCTGTGCTTCCAGAGCGAAGCCGCTCTCTACGGCAACTACCGCATCGATCCGCTCGTCCAGAGCCTGGACTCCGTCCGCGAGGAGGTCGTCGGGGACTGCGTCTTCGTGGCCAGGCTCGGCGAGGAGGTCGTCGGCTCGGTGCGCGGCGCGGTGACCGAGGACGGCGCCGCCGCCATCGGCAAGCTCTGCGTCCACCCCCGCCTCCAGGGCCACGGCATCGGCGCGAGGCTGTTGCGCGCGGCCGAGTCGGCGCTGGCCGGGGAACGCGGCGCCAAGAAGTTCCGCCTCCACACGGGCCACCGCAGCGAGGGCAACCTGCGCCTGTACCGCCGGGTGGGATACGAGACGGTGGGTACGTCGCGGGGTACGGACGGCGTGGAGATGATCGTCCTGGAAAAGCCGGCGGGGGCTTACGCGGCGACGGCGTGAGGTGAGCGCCCCGTCAGGGGCGCGGCGCCGGGTCGCGCTGCGACTTCGCCGCGTGGGCGCGACCCGCCACGACGGGCCGCGGCCGCCTGGGAACCTCAGGCGGCATCCCCTCGGCGCGCGGCCTTCCGCAGCCAGTACATCGCGGACAACGGCAACAGCACCGGAATGAAGAGGTACCCCACCCCGAAGTCCGACCACACCGTCGCCTCGGGAAACGCCGACGGCTCGACGAGCGTCCACGTCCCGACGCCCAGCACGCCCGCCAACTCGGCCCCGCAGCACACCAACGCCGCCTTGCGGGCCGTCTCCCCGCCCCGCACCAGCGAGTACGTGATGAACCCGTAGACGAGGCCCGCGACCGCGGACAGCGAGTACGCGAGCGGGGCCCGGTCGAAGTCCGTCGAGATCTGCACGGCCGAGCGGGACACCGCCCCGACGACCATCACGCCGTACAGCCAGACCAGCAGCATTCCCGGCCCGCTGATCAGCCGCTGACGCGTCGGCTTGTGCTCCGTCATGGCCACCTCAGCCTCCCCAGATGTCATAGAGACGCACCTCCAGGACCGCCAGCACCACGCCGCCCGCGGCGACCGTCACCGAGCCCCACCGCGTCCGCTCCGCCAGCGACATGAACCCCGCCGCCGGAACGCACGCGAACGCGCCCAGCAGATACGACACGAAGATCGTCGTGCCCTGCTCCGGCTTCTCGCCCCGCGCCAACTGCACGATCCCCACGACCAGCTGGACCAGGGCCAGCACGGAGACCACGGCCATCCCGATGAAGTGCCAGTCCTTGGTCGGCTGATCACGGTACGCGGCCCAGCCGCACCACGCGGCGAGCAGAAGTGCGGCGACGCCGGTCGCGAGCGTCAGGGCAGCAAGCATGCCGCGACCCTATTACGGGCCAAAAGGCCCGATGCGGCCGACCCCGGCGTGCACCGTAGGGTCGAGGACATGAAGATCCACGCACAAGCCCTCCTGTTCGACAACGACGGAACCCTCGTCTCCTCCCTCGCGTCCGTGAACCACTGCTGGACACGGTGGGCCGTGGAGTACGGGATCACGGCCGACGCGTTCGCCCGCGTCGAACTGCACGGCCGGCCGGCCGCGGACATAGCCGCCGACCTGCTGCCCGAGGACGTCGTACCGGAGGCCGTCGCGCGGATCGAGCTGCTGGAGGTCGAGGACGTACCGAACGGAGGCGTGCACCTGCTGCCAGGGACCCGGGCGTTCCTCGACGGGCTCCCCGCCGACCGCTGGGCCGTCGTCACCTCCGCCACCCGGCGCCTCGCCGAGGCCCGGCTCGACGCCGTCGGCATCCTGCCCAAGACGTTGATCGCCGCCGACGACATCACGCGCGGCAAGCCCGACCCCGAGCCCTACCTGCTCGCCGCCCGCCAACTGGGCGTCGACCCGGCCCACTGCGTCGTCTTCGAGGACGCCCCGGCCGGTCTCCAGTCGGGCCGCGCGGCCGGAATGACCACCGTGGCGTTGACCACAACCCACGAGGCCCACGAGCTCACCGCCGACCTCGTGGTCAAGAATCTGTCGGCCCTGTCCGCCCTGGTCACCGACAGGGGAGTCGAGATCTCGGTCGCCGGCTGACGGGTGTCCGCCGCTGTCCAGCATCCGGACAGCGGCACTCTGTCAGGAGCGTAGGTCTGCTTTACTGATCGCATGACCACGACGAGCAGCCGCATCCTTGCGACCGAGGCGACCACGACGCCCGGTGCTCGTTGTATGTGTCGAATGTGCGCCTTCTAGAGGGCCCCTGCACCACCCTGAGCCTCGCGCCCCGAAGCGAGCCGCCGTGGCATGTCCGTACGCCGTAGCGCGTATGTGACCGAGCCTCCCCCACAGCCTGAACGGCGCGGGGGGACCCCATCGCGCACCTGTTCTCCCCGGTTCGCCATGCCACCGCACGAGAACCGTGCCGCGTTCTCCACCGAATGCACCCAGCGCCAGGGCACACCCACGCCCTGCGCACGACAGTGACGGAAACCCACGTGATCACCACATCGGGCCTCACCAAGGTCTACCGCTCACGCGGCCGCGAGGTCACCGCCCTGGACGGCGTCGATCTCCACGTCCGCGAAGGCGAGGTGTACGGCGTCATCGGCCAGTCCGGCGCCGGCAAGTCCTCGCTCATCCGCTGCGTCAACCTGCTGGAGCGCCCCACCGCCGGGACGGTGACCGTCGCCGGGCAGGACCTCACCGCCCTCGCCGGGCGCGGACCCCGGGCCGGCCGCGAGCTGCGCCGCGCGCGCAGCCGTATCGGCATGGTCTTCCAGCACTTCAACCTGCTGTCGACGCGGACCGTGCAGGACAACGTCGAGCTGCCGCTCGAAATCCTCGGGACGTCGGGCCAGGAGCGCTCCCGCAAGGCCCTGGAACTGCTCGACCTCGTCGGTCTCGCCGACAAGGCGAAGGCCTACCCGGCCCAGCTCTCCGGCGGCCAGAAGCAGCGCGTCGGCATCGCCCGCGCCCTGGCCGGCGACCCCAAGGTCCTGCTGTCCGACGAGGCGACCAGCGCCCTCGACCCGGAGACCACCCGCTCCATCCTCCAGCTGCTGCGCGACCTGAACCGGCAGCTGGGACTGACCGTCCTGCTCATCACCCACGAAATGGACGTCGTGAAGTCGATCTGCGACTCGGCCGCCCTGATGGACAAGGGCCGCCTCGTCGAGTCCGGCACGGTCAGCGAGCTGCTCGCGACCCCCGGTTCCGAGCTGGCCGCCGCGCTGTTCCCGGTGGGCGGCGAGGCCTCCGGCGCCGACCGCACCATCGTCGACGTCACCTTCCAGGGCGAGGCGGCGACCCAGCCGGTCATCTCCCAGCTCTCCCGCACCTACAACATCGACATCTCGATCCTCGGCGCCGCCATCGACACCGTCGGCGGCCTCCAGGTCGGCCGGATGCGCATCGAACTGCCCGGCCGCTATGACGACAACGTCGTGCCGATCGGCTTCCTGCGCGAACAGGGCCTCCAGATAGACGTGCTGGGCCAGGAGCCCCTGCTGGTGAAGGAAGGTGCCCAGTGACCTGGGCTGAATTTTCGGCGAGGCAGCCCCTGCTGGAGCAGGCGTGTTGGGACACCCTCTACATGGTCGGCTGGTCCACCGTGATCGCCGTCGTCGGCGGCCTCCCGCTCGGCGTCCTCCTCGTCCTCACCGACCGGGGCGGACTGCTCCAGAACGTCGTCGCGAACAAGGTCATCGGGCAGGTCGTGAACATCGCCCGCTCGATGCCGTTCATCATCCTGATGGTCGCGCTGATGAACTTCACGCGCTCGATCACCGGAACGACCATCGGCCGCGAGGCCGCGATCGTGCCGCTCGCCATCGGCGCGATCCCCTTCTTCGCGCGCCTGGTCGAGACGGCCGTCCGGGAAGTGGACGGCGGGCTCGTCGAGGCCGTCCAGGCGATGGGCGGCAACACCTGGACGGTGGTGCGGAGGGTCCTCGTCCCCGAGTCCCTGCCATCGCTGATCTCCAGCACCACGACCACGATCGTCGCCCTCATCGGCTACTCCGCGATGGCCGGCACGGTCGGCGCCGGCGGCCTCGGCGACATCGCCATCCGGTACGGCTACCAGCGCTTCGAGACCGAGCTGATGTGGATCACCGTGGCGATCCTCGCCGTGGTCATCTCGGTCATCCAGTTCGCCGGCGACTACGCGGCCCGCTCCCTGCACCGGCGTGCCGGCAAGGCCGGTCCCGCGCCCCGGCTGCGCCTGCTGAAGGCGAAGGACCCGGCGACCGCCGACGTCGGCAAGGTCGCCTGAAACCCCTCCCGGACTCCCCGCACACCCACCGCGGGGTCGCACCACCCATAAGGAAAGGCACTTTTCGTGCGTAACACCACCAAGATCGGCACTGCCGTCCTCGCCGCCGGAGCCCTCACCCTCGGACTCACCGCATGCGGCTCGGACCAGGACTCCGCCTCCGACACCAGCGGACCGCTGGTCGTCGCCGCGAGCCCGACCCCGCACGCCGAGATCCTGAATCACGTCAAGGACAACCTGGCGAAGAAGGCGGGACTCGACCTGGAGGTCAAGGAGTTCACCGACTACACGACGCAGAACCCCGCGACCGAAGACGGTTCGGTGGACGCCAACTACTTCCAGAACAAGCCGTACCTCGACGACTTCAACCAGAAGAACGGCACCGACATCGTGCCCGTCGTCACGGTCCACCTGGAACCGCTCGGCCTCTACTCCCACAAGGTCAAGAGCGTCGACGCCCTGAAGAGGGGTGCCACCGTCGCCGTCCCGAACGACACGGTCAACGAGGCCCGCGCACTCAAGCTGCTCGACGCCAACGGGATCATCACGCTCAAGGACGGCGTCGGCAACGAGGCGACCCCCTCCGACATCAGCAAGAACCCCAGGAACCTCGAGTTCAAGGAGCTGGAGGCGGCCCAGACCCCGCGCTCCCTGGACGACGTGGACGCGGCCGTCATCAACGGCAACTACGCCATCGAGGCCGACCTGAAGCCCGCCGAGAACGCCCTCGTCCTGGAGTCGGCGAAGAACAACCCGTACGGCAACTTCCTGGCCGTGAAGAAGGGCAACGAGGACGACCCCCGGGTCAGGAAGCTCGCGAAGCTCCTCACCTCCGCCGAAGTCAGGAAGTTCATCGAGGACGAGTACGCCGAGTCCGTGCTCGCGTCCTTCTGACGGGGCGTATACGGCGTATCACCACCGACGGGGTCCGCTCCTTCCCCTCCTTCACCGGGTGGAGGCCCCCCACGCCCTCCGGGCAGTGGGGGAGGACCCCGTCGTGCGGTTCGGTGCTTTCATGCTGCATGCTGGGCAGTTCAGCAGGCTGAAGGTTTCCCGACGGTTACGGAGCGGCGCATGACTGGCACCTTCCCCAACATCTCCATCAGCACGGAGCGGTTGGTGCTGCGTCCCCTCGACGAGGACGACGTGCCTGCCCTGGCCGAGATGATGAACGACGAGCAGGTGGCCGCCTGGACCGACCTCCCCCAGCCCTTCGGTGAGGACGCCGCCCGCACCTGGATCACCGCGTACGCGCCCGCCGAACGCGAGGCGGGCCGCGGACTCGCCCTCGCCGTCACCGAGTTCCTCACCCAGCGCCTGGTCGGCGTCATCCAGCTCGGCAGGACGAACTGGCACATCAGGTCCACCGAACTGTCCTACGTCATCGCCCCCTGGGCCCGCGGCGAGGGCTACGCCTCGGAGGCCGCCCTCGCCACCGCCCAGTGGCTCCTGCGCGACCAGAAACTCGAGCGCATCGAGCTGCGCACCGCGGCCGACAACACCGCCTCCCAGCAGGTCGCCCAGAAGATCGGCTGCATCAGCGAGGGCGTCCTGCGCAACGCCTGCATAGCGCACGTCCGCGCCGAGGACGGCACCTGGGCCGATGTCCGCACCGACTTCATCGTGTGGAGTCTCCTCCCGGAGGACCTCGACGGCGCGGGCGAGCAGCTGTCCGACTCCGACGGTTTCACGTCGTTCTCGGACTGGAACTGACCTAGGGCACCGCCGCCCCCGGCCCATTCCACCAGGTACCCTCAGAACCCGCCGGGCTGCCCCTGACAACCTGCGCAAACCCCCTGGAGACTGAGAGACGATGGCCGACCGGGTCACGGTGATCGGCTGGGACGGCTCGCCGCTGACCGCCGCGGCACGCTCCGCCCTCAGCGCCGCCACGCTGGTGGCCGGTGCCGCCCACCACCTGGCGCTCCCCGAAGTACCGCCCGGCGCCGAGCGCATCCGCCTCGGCAGCGTCGCCCTCGCCGCCCGCCGTGCCGCCGGCCACCGCGGCACCGCGGTCGTCCTCGCCGACGGCGATCCCGGCTTCTTCGGTGTCGTACGCACCCTGCGCGCGCCCGAGTTCGGGCTGGAGGTGGAAGTCGTCCCCGCCGTCTCCCCGGTGGCCACCGCCTTCGCCCGCGCCGGCATGCCCTGGGATGACGCCCAGGTGGTCGTCGCACACCGCCGCACCCTGCGCCGCGCGGTGAACGTGTGCCGCGCCCACACCAAGGTCGCCGTTCTCACCTCACCGGGCGCCGGCCCCGCCGAACTCGGCCTGCTCCTGGAAGGCGTCCACCGCACCTTCGTCATCTGCGAGGAACTCGGCACCGACCGCGAGCAGATCACCGTCGTCACCTCCGACAAGGCCGCCGACCACACCTGGCGCGACCCGAACGTGGTCATCGTCATCGGCGGAACCGTCGGACCCGGTGTGGCGAGGGAGGACGGCGGCTGGATCGCCGGCCGGGCCCCGGACACCGCACCGCGCGGCTGGGCCCTGCCCGCCGAGGCGTACGGGGGTGACCTGGGCGAAGGTGAGGCGGAGGTGCTTCGCGCCGCCCAACTCGCCCGGCTCGGACCGCGCGTCGGTGACCTCGTGTGGGACATCGGCTGCGGCAGCGGTGCCTTCGCCACCGAGGCGGCACGGGCCGGGGCGGCCGTCATCGCCGTCGACCGGGACCTGGAGGCGTGCGCACGCACCGAGGCCGCCGCACGCGGCTTCGGGGTGCAGTTGCAGATCGTGCGCGGCACCGCCCCGCACGTCCTGGAGGACCTGCCCGAACCGGACGTCGTCCGCGTCGGCGGCGGGGGAGCGGCGGTGGTCTCGGCCGTGGCCGACCGCCGTCCGCACCGCATCGTGACGCACGCGGCGACCCGTGACGCGGCCGAACTCGTCGGCCGCGACCTGACCGAGCACGGCTATCAGGTCGAGTGCGCCCTCGTTCAGTCCGTCGAACTCGACACACGTGCCTGGACGGAGACCGAGCGGAGCGTCGCGTTCCTGCTCAGCGGCCTGCTGCCGGACCGCAAGGCCTGACTCCGGTCGCGTCCCGCATCCTGTCCCCGTGATCCTGTTGTCGTACTGCGCGCGGTAGGCTGGCCGATCGTTGTACCGCACTCGGATGCCCGACACTTCGTCGGTCAATGTCCGGAAAACACGCCCCTTTTGGAGTGGGTGTGGTACGGCAGAACCGGAGGACGCGCAACGTGGCGCAGTCCACAGCGGGCCGTCGCGGATCAAGCTGTCGTGACGGCGCAACGGCCGCGACAATGCCAGTTAATGGCTTTGTCGTCTTTTGGCGACGGGTCGTTCGTGCCGCTGGGCACGCACGCTCGTTCTTCACTGTGGGGCGGTCGGTGCGCCGTTCCGGGTGAGCCGGCCGAAGAAGCACTAACCGATGGGCGAGGGGTTACGCATGACCGACACCGGCCAGGTTCCGGGCGAGGGACTGCCGGAGAGCGCAGGCATGGTGGAGCAGCCGGGCGCCCCCGCGCACGGTGCGTACACCTACCTCTCCGAGACCACCGCCGAGGACGAAGACCTGTTGCTGCTGCCGGGCGCCCAGGGCGCTTGGGGCAACGAGGTCGCCCCGCCCGCGCCGGAGCCGGTCGTCGAGACCGTGCACGAGCCCGGCCCGCACGAGATGTCCGGCCGCGACAGCGGTTCGGTCGACCTCAACGGCTTCCGCCTCCCCAACCCGGTGCCGCAGTCGCTGCAGACCCCGCCCCGCCGCCCCCTGCACCTCGGCCCGCCCATCCCCGACGCCTCCGCGAGCCCGGTCCGCTCCCTCGCCGACCGCGGCGCCGTCGGAGCGCCGGTACGGCCGTCCGGCCCGGGCGCGACCGGCCCCGAATACCTCGACGTCCCGCAACAGCTCCGCGAGACGCCGCCCCAGGGCGCGACGCCGTGGGGCGCGGCCCCGGTCCACGGCGCGGTCCAGGCACCGGTGAGCCCCGAGGCCGCGACTGCCGAAACGGTTGTTCCGGCGCCGGACCACGCGGCAGAGCAGGCAGGCGCGGCCCAGGCCACGCTGACCCGCCTCGCGACCGAGACCGCCACACCGACGGCTCCGCAGACCGCGACCGCCGTTCACGCGCCGCCGCTCGCGGACGTGAGCACCGGGACGAACGGAGCGGAGCCCCTGGAGGGCCAGGGCGGTGCTGTCGCTCCGGCCCCGGACGGCCAGGCCTCCGGGCCCGGGCAGGTTCCGGAGGGTCAGGACGGCGAGTTCGCGCACGCCTTGGACGGTCAGGGCGGCGAGGTCCCGTCGGCTCCGGAAGGCGAGGGCGACGCGGTCGCCGAGGCTCCGGAGGGTCAGGGCTCCGGGCTCGCGCAGTCTCCGGAGGCTCACGACGAGGGCTTCGCGCAGGTTCCGGACGGGCAGGGCGGCGACTTCCCGCAGTCCCCGGAGGGGCAGGGCGGCGACTTCCCGCAGTCCCCGGACGGGCAGGGCGGCGACTTCCCGCAGTCCCCGGACGGGCACGGCGAGGGGGCCGCTCAGGCTGCGGAGCCTCCAGCGGATACGACGCCGCAGGCTTCCGAGGATCACGACGGGGGATTCGTTCCGCTGCTCCAGGATGCCGGCGGACACGGCGCGCCGACCGCGGAAGGCCAGGAGGGCGGGTACGCCGCACAGGCTCCGCAGGGCGCCGAGGTCGCGCCCGGTGACGAGGCCGTGCCGGTCGATGACGCCCCGCGGACCTCCGCGGAATCACGTATTCCGGATGCCGGGCCGATGCCCGAGGCCCTAGCGGCCCCGGACGCCGCCCAGGCCCCGGTGACCGTGCCGACGTCGGACGAGGGACAGGCGCTGGGCCTCGTACCGGACCGGATTGCTGCCGCCGCACAGGCCGAGCAGCCGGCGGGGCCGGCCACGGACGGCGGCCAGCCGGAGCCGGCCGACGCCGCGGCCGACGCCGGCCAGGAGCCGGGATTCGACGCCGGTCAGGTACCGACAGCCGACACCGTCGTGAACACCGAGCAGGGCTTCGCAGCCGCTCCCGCTTCCGACGCCGTACAGGAGCCTGAAGCCGCGCACCCGGCCGAGACCGACCCGGCGCCTGAACCCGCCCCGGTGTTCGAGCCCGCACCGGTCGCCGAAGCCGCCGCCTCCGACATCCCGCCCGTGCCCGAGGCGATCACCTCGGGCATCGCGCCGGATTCCGAGTACGCCCCCGCACAGCCCACCGGTGCCGACGCGACTCCGGACGCCGCGCAGGCTTTGGCCCCCGACCCCTCGGCGAACGTGGCCCGGCTTCCCGAAGCCCCGGCCCAAGACGCCTCACCGCTTCCCGAGGCCGCCGTGCAGCCCGGCGAAGCCCCCGCCGCCGAGGCCGCGCCCCCGGCTCCCGAAGCCGTGCCGTTCCCGGCCGCCCCGGACGCCGAAACAGCGGCGCCGCAGCCCGCGGACGGCCCCACGGCACCCGTCGAAGAGGTCCCCGCAGCAGTGACTCCCGAGCCGTCTCCCCAGTACGCGGCAGCCGACCAGGCCGCGCAGGGCCCTCAACTCGTCCAGGCCGCGCCCCTCGCGCGGGAGGACTTCGGGACGACCGCCGCGGACCCCTTCCCGGACGCGGCAGTCCAGTTCGCCCCGGACGGCTCGGCGGAGGCGACCGCCCCTCAGCCGCAGGGTGCCGAACCGGAGTCCCACGCCGACCAGCCCTTGGGCCGGTTCGTCCAGGTCGAGGGCTCGGTGCCGACCACTCCGCACCTCGCGCCGACGCCCCCGCATGCCACGGCCCTCCCCCCGGAGGACACGGCAGCGGTCCCCGCACCCCGCGAGGGCCACCCCGACCCCGTACAGCAAGCGGAGGACCTGAACACCAGGGCCGCCGACCAGGAAGACCAGCAGGACGAGCAAGCCCAGCAGAACCAGCAAGACCGGCAGGACCAGGAAGAAATGAGCACGGCGCCAGTGGAAGACGTACGACAGTCCACCGGCCCGGCCGCGCCCGCCTACAACGACGCCGAGCGCGAGGCCGTCCTCAAGGTCATGCGCGAGCGCCGTGACATCCGCAACGGCTTCCGCAGCGACCCGATCCCGCACGAGGTGCTGCTCCGCGTGCTGGAGGCGGCCCACACCGCCCCCTCCGTGGGCCACTCGCAGCCCTGGGACTTCGTCGTCATCCGCTCGGCGGAGACCCGGAGCAGCATGCACGACCTGGCCATGCGCCAGCGTGACGCCTACGCGAAGTCCCTTCCCAAGGGCCGGGCGAAGCAGTTCAAGGAACTGAAGATCGAGGCGATCCTCGACACCCCGGTGAACATCGTGGTCACCGCCGACCCGACCCGCGGCGGCCGCCACACCCTCGGCCGGCACACCCAGCCGCAGATGGCCCCGTACTCCGCCGCGCTCGCGGTCGAGAACCTCTGGCTCGCCGCCCGCGCCGAGGGCCTCGGTGTCGGCTGGGTCAGCTTCTTCGACGAGCGCGAGATGGTCCGCGCCCTCGGCCTGCCCGATCACCTCGAAGTCATCGCGTACCTCTGCGTGGGCTATGTCGACGAGTTCCCGGACGAGCCGGAGCTGATGCAGGCCGGCTGGTCCAAGCGCCGCCCGCTGTCGTGGGTCGTCCACGAGGAGACGTACGGCCGTCGCGCGCTGCCCGGCGAGGAGCCGCACGACCTGCTCGGCGAGACCGTCGCGCAGATCCGCCCGCTGGACGCCAAGGCGCTCGGCGAGGCGTGGGAGCGGCAGAAGCGCATGACGAAGCCGCCCGGCTCGCTCGGCATGCTGGAGATCATCTCCGCGCAGCTGTCCGGCCTGTCCCGCCAGTGCCCGCCGCCCATCCCGGAGCCCGCGGCCGTCGCGATCTTCGCCGGTGACCACGGGGTGCACGCCCAGGGGGTCACCCCCTGGCCGCAGGAGGTGACGGCCCAGATGGTCGCCAACTTCCTCGGCGGCGGAGCCGTCTGCAACGCCTTCGCGGCCCAGGTGGGCGCCGAGGTCTGCGTCATCGACGTCGGCGTGGCGGCCGAGCTCCCCGCGACCCCCGGGCTCCTTCCGCGCAAGATCCGCGCGGGCACCTCCGACATGACCACCGGCCCCGCGATGACCCGCGAGGAGGCCAAGCAGGCCATCGAGGTGGGCATCGAGACGGCCCGCGACCTGGTGGCGGCCGGCAACAAGGCCCTGCTCACCGGCGAGATGGGCATCGCCAACACCACCGCGTCCGCCGCCCTGATCTCGGTCTACACGGACGCGGACCCGGCCGAGGTGACGGGCCGCGGCACCGGCATCAACGACGAGACCCTCGCCCGCAAGACCGAGGTCGTCCGCCGGGCCATCGAACTCCACCAGCCGGACCCGGCCGACCCCATCGGCGTCCTCGCCGCGATCGGCGGCTTCGAACACGCCGCCATCGTCGGCCTCCTCCTCGGCGGCGCCTCCCTGCGTACGCCGGTGATCCTGGACGGCGTCAGCGCCGGCGCCGCCGCCCTGGTCGCCCGCGCGATCGCCCCCGAGGTCCTCGCGGCCTGCATCGCCGGCCACCGCAGCGCCGAGCCCGGCCACGTGGCGGCCCTCAACAAGCTGGGCCTGCGCCCCCTGGTCGACCTCGACCTCCGCCTGGGAGAGGGCACGGGCGCGCTGCTCGCGCTCCCGCTGGTGCAGAGCACGGCGAGAGCGATGCACGAGGTGGCGACCTTCGACTCCGCAGGGGTGACCGAGAAGTAGGCGCCCGTGGTCCGTGGGCAGTCGTTCCGCAGGGCGATGGGGGAGGGTGGGCGCGGACCACACCACCCGCAGAACCACCCGCAGACGGCGACGGTGCTCATCCACTGGACCACCTGAGCCATCACACCCCCTTGCCCCGTAAAATCCGCACGTCAGGGCCACCGCACCGCACCGAGGAGCAGCACCCTCATGGCCGAACACCCCGCCTACCCCGTAGGCCTCCGCCTCACCGGCCGCAGGGTCGTCGTCCTCGGCGGCGGCCAGGTCGCGCAGCGCCGGCTCCCGGCCCTGATCGCAGCAGGCGCCGACATCCACCTCGTGTCTCCCACGGCGACCCCCTCGGTCGAGGCGATGGCGGACACGGGCGAGATCACCTGGCAGCGACGCCCGTATGCCGACGGAGACCTCGCCAACGCCTGGTACGCCCTGATCGCCACCAGCGACCCGGAGGCCAACACCCGCGCCTCCGCCGAGGCGGAGACCCACCGCGTGTGGTGCGTCCGCTCCGACGACGCCGACGCGGCGACCGCCTGGACCCCGGCCACCGGCACCAGCGAGGGCGTCACGGTGGCGGTCCTCACCACGAACGCGCGCGGCCGCGACCCCCGCCACACCGCCGCCATCCGTGACGCGGTCGTCGAGGGCCTGCGCGACGGCACCCTCGTCGCCCCGCACCACCGCACCCGCACCACCGGCGTCGCCCTGGTCGGCGGCGGCCCCGGCGACCCGGACCTGATCACGGTCCGCGGCCGCCGCCTGCTCGCCGAGGCCGACGTCGTCATCGCCGACCGCCTCGGCCCGCGCGACCTCCTCGCCGAACTCCCCCCGCATGTCGAGGTCATCGACGCCGCGAAGATCCCGTACGGCCGTTTCATGGCCCAGGAGGCCATCAACAACGCGCTGATCGAGCACGCGAAGCAGGGCAAGTCGGTCGTAAGGCTGAAGGGTGGCGACCCGTACGTCTTCGGCCGCGGCATGGAGGAACTCCAGGCCCTCGCCGAGGCCGGCATCCCCTGCACCGTCGTCCCCGGCATCTCCAGCTCGATCTCGGTGCCCGGCGCGGCCGGTATCCCGGTCACCCACCGCGGGGTCGCCCACGAGTTCACCGTGGTCAGCGGTCATGTCACCCCCGACGACGAGCGCTCCCTGGTCGACTGGCCGTCCCTCGCCAAGCTGACCGGCACCCTCGTGATCCTGATGGGCGTCGACAAGATCGGCAGGATCGCCGAAACCCTGGTGGCCCACGGCAAGTCCCCGGACACCCCGGTCGCCCTCGTACAGGAGGGCACCACGGCGGCCCAACGCCGGGTCGACGCCACGCTCGCGACGGTCGCCGAGACGGTACGGACCCAGGATGTGAAGCCGCCGGCCGTCATCGTCGTCGGAGAGGTCGTCACGGTGGGTCCGCGGACCTCCGAGTAACCCGGGGTAACACAACCCGTCCCCAGCCGTTGGCACCGCACCCAGGACAAGGCAGTATCACCCTGTGGCCGATCTCATCACCGTCGAAGACCCCGACGACCCGTGCCTGAACGACTACACGGGCCTGACCGACGTCGAACTGCGCCGCAAGCGCGAGCCGGCCGAGGGCCTGTTCATCGCCGAAGGCGAGAAGGTCATCCGGCGGGCCAAGGACGCCGGTTACGAGATGCGTTCGATGCTGCTGTCCGCGAAGTGGGTCGACGTCATGCGGGACGTGATCGACGAACTCCCGGCCCCGGTGTACGCGGTCAGCCCGGAGGTCGCCGAACAGGTCACCGGCTACCACGTGCACCGCGGCGCGCTCGCCTCGATGCAGCGCAAGCCACTGCCCACCGCGGCGGACCTCCTCCAGACCGCCCGCCGGGTCGTCGTCATGGAGTCGGTCAACGACCACACCAACATCGGCGCGATCTTCCGCTCGGCCGCCGCCCTCGGCATGGACGCGGTCCTGCTCTCCCCGGACTGCGCCGACCCCCTGTACCGCCGCAGCGTGAAGGTGTCCATGGGTGCGGTCTTCTCCGTGCCGTACGCCCGTCTCGACACCTGGCCCAGGGGCCTGGAGTCGGTCCGCGAGGCGGGCTTCACCCTCCTCGCCCTCACCCCGGACCCCAAGGCCAGAACCCTCGACGAAGCCGCCCCCCACAAGATGGACCGGGTGGCCCTGATGCTCGGCGCCGAGGGCGACGGCCTCTCCACCCAGGCCCTGGTCGCCGCCGACGAATGGGTGCGCATCCCCATGGCCCACGGAGTCGACTCCCTCAACGTGGGCGCGGCGGCCGCGGTCGCCTTCTACGCCGTGGCGACGGGCCGCCCCGAGCTCTAGTGCCGCGGCAGGCGACTGTGCGGGGCGTCGAGACGGGGCCAACGTTGCCTTACGCGGCGCCACACCGTCACCGACCGGGCGGGAAGCGCCTAGTGTCCTGCGCCAGAGATCCGTCGGCAGAAGCGGGCGAGGGAATCGAGGATCTCTTCGGCGGTCTTGGTCCAGATGAACGGCTTGGGGTCT
>NZ_JBVIPA010000054.1:0-45952 GCF_055578365.1 Streptomyces sp. NPDC033131 | reverse complement strand
AGCGAGGCAGGGCGTTGGGCATAACGCGAGCCAGGCTCTTGGACCCGACGCTAACCTGGGTGTGGGAAGAGTCGTGAGGCGCGCCCTGGAGAGCCCCCCCCGCCCCCGCGCCCGGCGGCGAGGGGTGTTGCGCCTCCGCCGCCCTTACCCGTTCGCATCCCCAGAGGCTCCGCCCCTTCGGCCCTGCCGGGGAGGGCATCGCCCCCTGGACCCCCGTTGACGCCGGGCCGGACTGGCCGGATTCGCCACATCCACGCCGTACGGTGCACGTATTCCCGCTGATTCGCCTCGCCCGGGCCCGCCCGGGTCCGAATGCTGGAATGCTGGCCTTTGTCGTCCGGGCGGGCGTGGAGTCGTGGCTGTGGGGGGCCGAGGATCGTGATCGTGGAGGACAGGGTGCGCGTGGTCATCGCCGAGGACTCGGTGCTGCTGAGGGAGGGACTGACCCGGCTGCTGACCGACCGTGGGCACGACGTCGTCGCCGGGGTGGGTGACGGGGAAGCGCTGATCAAGACCATCACCGAGCTGGACTCGGAGGGTGCGCTGCCGGACGTCGTGGTCGCGGACGTACGGATGCCTCCGACGCACACCGACGAGGGGGTGCGAGCCGCCGTACAGCTGCGCAAGGCGCATCCCGGTCTCGGCGTACTCGTGCTGTCGCAGTACGTGGAGGAGCGCTACGCCACGGAACTGCTGGCGGGTTCCAGCCACGGAGTCGGGTATCTGCTGAAGGACCGGGTAGCCGAAGTGCGTGAGTTCGTGGACGCGGTGGTGCGGGTGGCCCGGGGAGGTACGGCCCTGGACCCCGAGGTCGTCGCGCAGCTGCTGGGGCGCAGCCGCAAGCAGGACGTGCTCGCGGGACTCACCCCCAGGGAGCGTGAGGTCCTGGGGCTGATGGCCGAGGGCCGGACCAACTCCGCGATCGCCCGGCAGCTGGTCGTGAGCGACGGAGCCGTCGAGAAGCACGTCAGCAACATCTTCCTGAAGCTCGGGCTGTCCCCCAGCGACGGCGACCACCGGCGCGTCCTCGCGGTGCTCACCTACCTGAACTCATGACCGTCCGGCTCCAGGTCCGACTCCGGCACCCTGTTCGACACGTTGCTGACACCGTGTCAGAAACGGTAGGAACCGAAGTGTGAAGGGGAGCGTCTTCGAGGGAAGCGCCGGGGGGCGGGCAAATCGTGAAAAGTCGGTTCTCGAGACTGCCTCAAGGGCGTGTCCATCATGCGAATGACCCAGGGAAGGCGACCCTTACGGTCGTAGGGTTGATTCTGGGAGGACCTGCGCGAAGGTCACTCCCAGACAGCCGCCTCGAGGGAGGTCCAGTTCAGTGACGCAGGTCAGTAGTCCAGCGGAGCAGGCCGACGGAACCGTCGTGGGAGAGCAGCGCAAAGCGGCAGGGGTGAAGGATGTCCGCCGCCTGGACCGGGTGATCATTCGTTTCGCCGGTGACTCGGGTGACGGTATGCAGCTCACCGGTGACCGTTTCACCTCGGAGACGGCGTCCTTCGGCAACGACCTGTCGACCTTGCCGAACTTCCCGGCCGAGATCCGCGCCCCCGCCGGCACCCTGCCGGGCGTCTCCTCCTTCCAACTGCACTTCGCCGACCACGACATCCTCACGCCGGGCGACGCACCGAACGTGCTGGTGGCGATGAACCCGGCGGCGCTGAAGGCGAACATCGGCGACGTGCCGCGCGGCGCGGAGATCATCGTCAACACGGACGAGTTCACCAAACGGGCGATGCAGAAGGTCGGGTACACCACCTCTCCTCTTGAGGACGGCTCGCTCGACGGCTACCACCTCCACCCGGTGCCCCTGACGACGCTCACGGTGGAGGCCCTCAAGGAATTCGACCTCACCCGTAAGGAGGCCGAGCGCAGCAAGAACATGTTCGCGCTGGGTCTGCTGTCGTGGATGTACCACCGGCCGACCGAGGGCACCGAGAAGTTCCTGAAGTCGAAGTTCGCCAGGAAGCCGGACATCGCGGCCGCGAACATCGCCGCCTTCCGGGCGGGCTGGAACTTCGGCGAGACGACCGAGGACTTCGCCGTCTCCTACGAGGTCGCCCCGGCGACGAAGGCGTTCCCGACCGGCACCTACAGAAACATCTCCGGGAACCTGGCCCTGTCCTACGGGCTGGTCGCCGCGTCCCGCCAGGCGGACCTGCCCCTGTTCCTGGGCTCGTATCCGATCACCCCGGCCTCGGACATCCTGCACGAGCTGAGCAAGCACAAGAACTTCGGCGTGCGCACCTTCCAGGCCGAGGACGAGATCGCCGGCATCGGCGCGGCACTGGGCGCGGCCTTCGGCGGCTCCCTCGCCGTGACCACGACCTCCGGCCCGGGCGTGGCACTCAAGAGCGAGACGATCGGCCTGGCCGTCTCCCAGGAACTGCCGCTGCTCATCATCGACATCCAGCGCGGCGGGCCCTCGACCGGTCTGCCGACCAAGACCGAGCAGGCGGACCTGCTGCAGGCGATGTACGGCCGCAACGGCGAGGCCCCGGTCCCGATCGTCGCCCCGCGCACCCCGGCCGACTGCTTCGACGCGGCCCTGGAAGCCGCCCGCATCGCCCTCACCTACCGCACCCCCGTCTTCCTCCTCTCCGACGGCTACCTCGCCAACGGCTCCGAGCCCTGGCGCATCCCCGACCTGGACGAACTCCCCGATCTGCGCGTGCAGTTCGCGCAGGGCCCCAACCACACCCTGGACGACGGCACCGAGGTCTTCTGGCCCTACAAACGCGACCCGCAGACCCTGGCGCGGCCGTGGGCGATCCCGGGCACGCCGGGCCTGGAGCACCGCATCGGCGGCATCGAGAAGCAGGACGGCTCCGGCAACATCTCCTACGACCCCGCCAACCACGAGTTCATGGTCCGCACCCGCCAGGCCAAGATCGACGGCATCGACGTCCCCGACCTCGAGGTCGACGACCCGCACGGCGCCCGCACCCTCGTCCTCGGCTGGGGCTCCACCTACGGGCCGATCACGGCGGCGGTACGACGGCTGCGCACCGCCGGCGAAGCCATCGCACAGGCCCACCTGCGCCACCTCAACCCCTTCCCGAGGAACCTCGGCACCGTCCTGAGGGGCTACGACAAGGTGGTGATCCCCGAGATGAACCTCGGCCAGCTCGCCACCCTCATCCGGGCGAAGTACCTCGTCGACGCCCACTCCTACAACCAGGTCAACGGCATGCCGTTCAAGGCAGAACAGCTCGCCACGGCTCTGAAGGAGGCCATCGATGGCTGAGACGTCCACGGAAGGCACGGGCACGATCGAGGCGCTCTCGCTCGTCCCCAAGGCCGAGGCCCGCCAGTCCATGAAGGACTTCAAGTCCGATCAGGAAGTGCGCTGGTGCCCCGGCTGCGGTGACTACGCGATCCTCGCCGCGGTCCAGGGCTTCATGCCGGAGCTGGGCCTGGCCAAGGAGAACATCGTCTTCGTCTCCGGCATCGGCTGCTCCTCCCGCTTCCCGTACTACATGAACACGTACGGCATGCACTCCATCCACGGCCGCGCCCCGGCCATCGCGACGGGGCTGGCGGCCTCCCGGCGCGACCTGAGCGTGTGGGTCGTCACCGGTGACGGAGACGCGCTGTCGATCGGCGGCAACCACCTGATCCACGCTCTGCGCCGGAACGTGAACCTCAAGATCCTGCTTTTCAACAACCGGATCTACGGCCTCACGAAGGGCCAGTACTCCCCCACCTCCGAGGTCGGCAAGATCACCAAATCGACGCCGATGGGGTCGCTGGACGCCCCCTTCAACCCGGTGTCCCTGGCCATCGGCGCCGAAGCCTCCTTCGTGGCCCGCACGATCGACTCCGACCGCAAGCACCTCACCGAGGTCCTGCGCCAGGCCGCGGCCCACCAGGGCACCGCCCTCATCGAGATCTACCAGAACTGCAACATCTTCAACGACGGTGCCTTCGACGCACTGAAGGACAAGCAGCAGGCCCAGGAGGCCGTGATCCGTCTGGAGCACGGCCGGCCCATCCGCTTCGGCGGTGGGGGCAGTGGAGGAGGCTCACGCGGCGTCGTACGCGACCCCGTCACCGGCGACCTCAAGGTGATCACGGTGACACCGGAGAACGAGGCGGACGTGCTGGTCCACGACGCCCATGCCACGTCCCCCACCACCGCCTTCGCGTTGTCGCGGCTGGCCGACCCGGACACCCTCCACCACACCCCCATCGGCGTCCTCCGCTCCGTGGACCGCCCGGTCTACGACACACAGATGGCCGACCAGCTCGACACGGCCATCGAGCAGAACGGCAAGGGCGACCTGGGGGCACTGCTGGCGGGCGGGGACACCTGGACGGTCGTGGGCTGACCGGCGAGTGACGGCCGAGGGCCTGGGTGCGGTCGGCACCCAGGCCCTCCGTGTTGCGGGGGGGGCGGCCCGCCTTCGTCCGTTCGGTCACCGCCGGACGCGTCAGCCCTGGTCAGGGGCCTTTTTGCGCGCGTCGTAGGCCTCGCGTGCCGTCAGGACCTCCGCCATCCGCTCCTCGGTCCACATCGCCAGCCCTCGCACCTGTACCGCCGCCTCGCGGCCGAGGCCGGTGAGGGAGTAGTCGACCCTCGGGGGGATGACCGGCTTGGCGTCGCGGTGGACGAGGCCATCGCGTTCCAGGGTCTGGAGGGTCTGGGTGAGCATCTTCTCGCTGACCCGGCCGATGGCCCGGCGCAGTTCGCTGAAGCGGTGGGGGCGGTCGAGTAGTTCGATCAGGACCAGGACACCCCAGCGGCTGGTGACGTGTTCCAGGATCAGGCGGTGCGGGCACATCGCCTCGCCCGCCACCAGCGGTGCGCTTCCTGTCTCTTCACTTACGGCCATGCCAGTACCTTACTTCAAAGTGGGTACTTTCGAAGAGTTAGCGCATCCCCTAGGGTTAGTGGCATCCGCACCCCACAAGGAGATCGCAGATCATGAGCATCGTTGTCACCGGAGCCACCGGAAGCCTGGGCCGCCACGTCGTGGAGCAACTGCTGGAGAAGGTTCCGGCCGAGCAGATCACCGCCGTCGTCCGCAGCGCCGACAAGGCCGCCGACTTCGCGGACCGCGGGGTGAAGATCGCGCTCGCCGACTACAACGACCCCGCCTCCTTCGACGGCCTGTTCGCCGCCGGCGACAAGGTGCTGCTCATCTCGGGCAACGAGTTCGACAAGGGCCGCGTGCAGCAGCACAAGGGCGTCATAGACGCCGCCAAGGCGGCCGGTGTGGCGCTGCTCGCCTACACCAGCGCCCCTGGCACCCTGACCGCCGCGCTGGCCGACGACCACCGGGGCACCGAGGAGGCGCTGACCACCTCCGGCGTGCCGTACGCGCTGCTGCGCAACGGCTGGTACCACGAGAACTACACCGAGAACCTCGCCCCCGTGCTGGAGTACAACGCCGTCGTCGCCGCCGCCGGCGAGGGCCGGGTCTCCTCCGCCTCACGCGCCGACTACGCGGCCGCCGCGGTCGCCGTACTGACCGGCGAGGGGCACGAGAACCAGACGTACGAGCTGGGCGGCGACGAGGCGTGGAGCTTCGCCGAGTACGCGGCCGAGCTGAGCCGTCAGACCGGCAAGGAGATCGGCTACTCCGCCGTCTCCACCGACGCCCTCATCGGCATCCTGACCGGTGCCGGGCTGCCGGAGCCGTTCGCCGCGACCCTGGCCGGCGTGGACGCGTCGATCGAGAAGGGCGAGCTGGTGGTCTCCAGTGGCGACCTGTCCCGCCTGGCCGGACGCCCGACCACGCCGTTCGCCGAGGCGATCGCGGCCGCAGTCAAGGCCTGACCCGCCTTCGGCACGACACGCCGAAGCGGAGACTTCCCAGGGCCGGACTCCCCCGGCGGACGCCTGGGCGCGGGAGCACCCCCGTCTGTCATGACCGTATTCCGATACGGGCATGACAGGCGGGGGTGCTCGGCGTTACCTTCGTGCAGGTGAGCCGGACGTGAGAAGGAGGGGCCCGTGGCCGGGACGTCGAAGGGCGAGCAGCGCATAGGTCTGCTGAACGGCTTCGCGGCGTACGGGATGTGGGGGCTCGTCCCTCTCTTCTGGCCCCTGCTGAAGCCCGCCGGGGCGGGCGAGATCCTCGCCCACCGGATGGTGTGGTCCCTGGCCTTCGTGGCTGTCGCGCTCGTCGTCATCCGGCGCTGGGCCTGGGCCGGTGAGCTGCTGCGGCAGCCCCGCAGGCTGGCGCTGATCACCGTGGCCGCGGCCGTCATCACCGTGAACTGGGGCGTCTACATCTGGGCCGTGAACTCCGGTCACGTCGTCGAGGCCTCGCTCGGCTACTTCATCAACCCCCTGGTCACCATCGCCATGGGCGTCCTGCTCCTCAAGGAGCGGTTGCGGCCCGTGCAGTGGACGGCGGTCGGCGTCTGTCTCGCCGCCGTCCTGGTGCTCACCGTGGGCTACGGCCGGCCGCCGTGGATCTCCCTCACCCTCGCCTTCTCCTTCGCCACGTACGGCCTGGTGAAGAAGAAGGTCAACCTCGGCGGCGTCGAGTCGCTGGCCGCGGAGACCGCGATCCAGTTCCTGCCCGCGCTCGGCTATCTGCTGTGGCTCGGCGCGCAGGGCGACTCCACCTTCGCCGGCGAGGGCGCGGGCCACGCGGCCCTCCTCGCCGCGACCGGCATCGTCACCGCGATCCCCCTCGTCTGCTTCGGCGCGGCCGCGATCCGCGTCCCCCTGTCCACGCTGGGACTGCTGCAGTACCTGGCCCCGGTCTTCCAGTTCCTGCTCGGCATCCTCTACTTCCACGAGGCCATGCCGCCGGAGCGCTGGGCGGGGTTCGCGCTGGTCTGGCTGGCGCTGACGCTGCTCACCTGGGACGCCCTGCGAGGCGCCCGCCGCTCCGCCCGCACGCTCAGGGCCGAGAGGACCAGGCCCAGCGCGACCATCCCGACGGGCACGGTGAGTGCCACCCGGAAGGCCGAGAGCGTCGCCTCGGGCCCCGACCCGGTGGACGCCAAGCCGTAGACGGCCGTCACCGCCGAGATCCCGATCGCCGAGCCGAACTGTGTGGCGGTGTGCAGCAGGCCGCTCGCCAGCCCCTGTTCGGACGCGTCGACCCCGTCCGTCGCCGCGATCGCCAGCGGCCCGTACGCCAGCGCGAAGGCCGTGCCCGCGATGATCAGCGTCGGGAACATCGCGGCGTACGACCAGTCCATGCCGACCGGCAGGAACAGCCCGTACGCGACGACCGCCGCCGCGAAGCCGCCGACGATCACCCGGGCGTTGCCGAACCGGGCGACCAGCTTCGGGGTGAGGGTCGGCGCCAGCACGGCGTCGCACCCCATGACCACCAGGGCGATCGCCGTCTGGAGCGACGACCAGCCGCGCAGCTCCTGCAAGTACAGCGTCACCACGAACTGGAAGCCGAAGAAGGCCCCGACGAACAGCAGCGCGCCGAGGTCCGCCCGCACGACCGAGCCGGTCCGCAGGATGCCGAGCCGGACCAGCGGATCGGACGTGCGCCGCTCGACGGCGACGAAGACGACGGCCAGGAGCAGCGCCGCGAGGGCCGCCGCCACGGTCGACCGCCAGCCGTCCACACCGTGTTCAAGGCGCACGACGGTGTAGGCGGCCAGCAGCATCGCGCCGGCGGCGGTGACCGCGCCGGGGAGGTCGAACCCGCGGCGCTTGCCGAGCGGGGCGTCCTGCGCCGGAACCAGCCGTACGGCCGCGATCAGCAGCGCGCCCGCCAGCAGCACCGGCGCGAAGAACACCCAGCGCCAGCCGAGTTGCGTGAGCAGGCCGCCGACGACGAGACCCAGCGAGAAGCCGCCGGCCGCGGTGCCGGCGAACACCAGCAGGGCCTTGTCGCGCCGCGGTCCCTCCTCGTACGACGTCGTGATCAGGGACATGGCGGCCGGCGTCATGAACGCGGCGGACACTCCGGTCACGAACCGGGCGACGACCAGCATCCAGCCCTCGGTGGCGAAGCCGCCGAGACCGGAGAAGAGCAGGAAGACGGTCAGCCAGGTCAGAAACATCCGGCGGCGGCCGAGCAGGTCCGCGGCCCGGCCGCCGAGCAGGGTGAAACCGGCGTAGCCGAGGACGTAGGCGCTCATCACCCAGGCCGCGGTACCGGTCGTCAGGCCGAGGTCGGATCTGATCGAGGGGATCGCGACCGCCATCATCGCGACGTCGATGCCCTCCAGGAAGATCGTCCCGCAGAGGACGAGTAACAGCGCCCACGCGCGCGTGCCCATGGCAGTACTCCTCTAGGTAGGGGCGGTTACGGGGATGAGGGTCGGTTCCCTCTTGTGACCGACTTCAGCCTGCGGCAGCATCGACAGACATGGAAGAAGGCACTTCTAAGTCACCGAGTAACTGCGCGGGCACCGTGGACTACGGCGAGGCCGACCCCTTCCAATGGGACACCCGGGAGGACTGCCAGGTGCGGCAGATCCTCGACCGGGTGGCCGGCAAGTGGTCGCTGCTGGTCATCGCGCTGCTGGAGAACCGGCGGCTCAGGTTCACCGAGCTGCGCCGGGAGATCGACGGGATCAGCCAGCGGATGCTGACCGTGACGCTGCGCTCGCTGGAGCGGGACGGGCTGGTGAAGCGGACGGTGCATCCGGTGGTTCCGCCGCGCGTCGACTACGAGCTCACGCCGCTGGGCGGGACCCTGCACGCCACGATCCAGTCCCTGGTGAAGTGGACCGAGGCGCACCAGGAGGAGATCGCGGGGGCGCGGGCCGCGTACGACGTGCGGGAGGCGGAGGCCGTTTCCCTCCGGTGACACGGCGGGCGGGCCGGAACGGCTCGTTGTCCGACCCGGCCGCTATAACTGGTGGGCATGACGCAGACACCCTCCCCCGTGCACTGGAAGCTCGTCGTCGACGCCGCCGATCCGCACGCCCAGGCCGACTTCTGGGCGGCCGCGCTGCACTATCTGGCCGAGGACAACGACGCGCTCATCCAGCGGTTGCTTCAGATCGGCGCCCTGCCGCGCGAGGCCACCGTCGAGTACCACGCCCGCCTCTCCTTCCGGGACCTGGTCGCCGTACGGCATCCGGACGACCCGTACGAGGAGGACAGCGGGACCGGGCTGGGGCGGCGGTTGCTGTTCCAGCGGGTGCCCGAGGCGAAGACGGTCAAGAACCGGCTCCATCTCGATCTGCACCCCGGCAAGGGGCGGCGCGCGGCCGAGGTCGAGCGGCTGACGGGGCTCGGGGCGAGTGTGCTGCGGGAGGTGAAGGAGCCGGGGGGCGAGTGGGTGGTGATGGCGGATCCGGAGGGCAACGAGTTCTGCGTGCAATGATTCTGCGTGCAATGAGGCGGGCGTTGAGCGGGAGCGTTTGAGCGGGCGCACGCGTTTCCGCACCCGCACTCCGCTATACGAACAACACTGACCGGATTGCGCTCTTGACGGAGCGTCAGGCTCAGCTTCACCATCGGGCACCCCATTCGCTGTGGAATCCCTGTGATTCCCTCGGAATTCGGAGCCCCCCACATGAAGCTCTCGGTTCCCGGACGCGTCACGGCCACCGCCGTCGTCGCGGCCGTCTCCCTCCTGGCCGGCGGATCCATAGCCGGCGCGGCCCCCGCGGCCGAGCCCGCGGTGGCCGCAGCGCCCGACATCCCCGTGGCCAACGTCAAGGCGCACCTCACGCAGCTGCAGTCCATCGCCACCGCCAACGGCGGCAACCGGGCGCACGGCCGCGCCGGTTACAAGGCCTCGCTCGACCACGTGAAGGCCAAGCTCGACGCTGCCGGGTACACCACGGTCATCCAGCAGTTCACCGCCTCCGGCCGCGTCGGCTACAACCTGATCGCCGACTGGCCCGGCGGCGACACCAACCAGGTCGTGATGGCCGGCTCGCACCTGGACAGCGTCTCGTCCGGCGCGGGCATCAACGACAACGGATCCGGTTCGGCGGCCGTGCTGGAGACCGCGCTCGCCGTGGCGCGGGCGGATTACCGGCCCACCAAGCATCTGCGGTTCGCCTGGTGGGGAGCGGAGGAGCTGGGCCTGGTCGGCTCCCGCTACTACGTCAGCAACCTCTCCGCCGCCAACCGGGCCCGGATCAGCGGCTATCTGAACTTCGACATGATCGGCTCGCCGAACCCCGGCTACTTCGTCTACGACGACGATCCGGCCATCGAGAAGACCTTCAAGGACTACTTCGCCGGCCTCGGCGTCCCGACGGAGATCGAGACCGAGGGCGACGGCCGCTCCGACCACGCGCCCTTCAAGAGCGCGGGCGTGCCGGTGGGCGGCCTCTTCACCGGCGCGAGCAACACCAAGTCGGCGGCGCAGGCGGCCAAGTGGGGCGGTACGGCGGGGCAGGCCTTCGACCGCTGCTACCACTCGTCCTGCGACACGACCGCCAATATCAACGACACGGCCCTGAACCGGAACAGCGACGCGCTCGCGTACGCGGTGTGGGAGCTGTCGGCATAGGGCGCGGTGCGGGACGGCCCCTCAACCGGCGTTCTGGGCACGCTCGGTGAGACGGCCCATGCGGGCCCGGGCCTTGTCCAGCTGCTCGATGTCGTCGGCGGCGGGGCCGTCCACGGCCGTCAGCTCGGCCCAGAGTCCGATCAGCGCCTGGCCCAGCTCCAGGCCCACCAGGGGATCGCGTACGGCCCGCCAGGCGGTGAACGCGCTCTGGATGTTGCCGTACGCGGCCTCCGCGTCCCGCATGTGGTGGCGGACCTGGGCGAGGTCGAGGGAGAGCTGGAGGGAACGGACCGGGTCGCCCGCCAAGTAGGCGATGTAGGCGGCCAGTTCGCGCAGGTGCAGCACCTCGGGGTGCTCCGGTCCGAGCGTCCCCGACGCCTGCGCCAGCGTCCGGTCGGCCAGCTCCGCCGCCGTGTCGGTCCGCCCCGCCTTCACGGCCTCGTTGATCCGCGCCAGCGGCTCCGCGAGCAGCGGGGGCGTGGTGCCGGGGGCGGTCATCGGATCGTCCCCGAGCACGGCTTCGGCGACGGCGTCGAAGCCGCGGGGCGGGGTGGGCTTGGGGTCGGGTTCGGGTTCGCGGCCGAGGTCCGGGAGCAAGGGGGCGACGGGCGGGGCGCGCCGTACGGGCGGGGCGGGCGGGGCGGGTTCCACGGCGGGCTCCGGCCTCGCGTCCATCACCGGTGGCGGTCCGAACTCGCCGGTCGGCGGGACGACCGTGCCGGGGGCGTGACCGGTGGGCGGATCCGGGAGTGCGTGGGGAGGGAAGGCGGGCGGGGAGTAGCCGGTCGGCGGGGAGTACCCGGCCGACGGCGCCTCGTCGGCGGGGGGCGACTGCCCGGCCGCGGGCGGGAACGCGGTGGTGGCCGTGGGCTCCGGTGTCTCAGGCCCGGCAGCCGCCTCCCGAGAAAAGCCCGGGACCGCCGCGTCGCCCGGCTCCGCCTCCGGAACCGCTCGCATCCGGAACGTGGGAACCGCGTCCCGCACGGGTTCGTCGACCGGCCGTAGGAGGTGCGTGGGCAGGTCGTGGCGGGGCTGCGGCTCCGCCGCGGCCGCGAGGTCGTCGGAGGAAGCCGGCGGACCGGGCGGCACGAACGGACCGGTCGGCGGCGCGGGCACGCCGGACCCGCCGGGCCGGCCCGCCTCCCCCGCCTCCGATGCCGACGCCGACGCCGACGCCGACGCCGGAGTCTGGGTCCTCGACCCCGCCCCCGTCCCCTCGGAGTCGCCCCCCGCGCCGGACTCCCGCTCCCCCTGCGGAGCCATCGCTGTCGGGTCCGCCGTGAAGCGGCTCGCGCCGTCCGGGTCGACCTGGAGGGGGACGACGTATCCGATGCGCTCGTCGTGGATCGTGGCGAGGACGGCGTGGCCGGTGCTGGAGGCGATGTGGTGGAGGTGGGTGAGGACGGTCTGCTGGACCTCCTCCCCAGGCGCCGCGACGATCCGTACGCCATCGACCCAGGCCGCGCCCGCGCCCGTACCGGACGCCGGGACGTGGACGTCGATCGATGCCGCTGCCGGGGCGGCCGGGGCCGCGGCGTGCTGCTGGTCCCGCTTCTTGTCGCGGCTGAGTCGAGCCATCGGTTCCCTCACTCGGATGCGTCGGGGAGTCGCCGGGCGACGCGTTCGGATTCCATGGTGCTCCCTCCCGCCGCCGGTCTTCCGCACCCTCAGCGCAAGATCCGGTGGTACACGTACTGTCGAGTCTCTCCGCTCGCTCACGGTTCTCACGTCACCGCGACGTCACAGACTCGTTCCAGGAACTCATGCCTCGTCAGGACAGGTTCGGGATGCCGTGCGTGTCGCCGGGTAGCAGCGGGGTGTCCGGGTTGACGAGGGAGGTCGTGGGCATGCGGACGGACGCGGATGCGGGCGTACCGACGGAGAAGCGGCGAGGGCCCGAGATCTGGCTCCGCGGACCGGTGGCCGCACGGCAGAGCGGGTGGCCGCCGCAGCCCTCCCACGCCTCCGCCCCACCCCGGCGCCACTCCTTCGTGGGCGTGCACGGCGGTGCCGGGACCACGACCCTCGCCACCGTCTACGGCGGCCACGACTGCGGACGCGACTGGCCGGGCTCGGCCGACCCGAGGTCGGTCCTGCTCGTCGCCCGTACGCACGAGGCCGGGCTCAGCGCCGCCCAGCGCGCCCTGGAGCTCTTCCGGCAGCGCGGGACTCCGCCCGGCCTCCACCTCGACGCCGTCGTCCTGGTCGCCGACGCGCCCGGCCGGCTGCCGCGCCCTCTCGCCCAGCGGATCAAGGCCATCGAGTCGGCGATCGGCGTGCACCGCGTGCCCTGGGTGGCGGACTGGCGTCTTGGCGACCTGAGCGGGGCGCCGCCGCGCGGTACCGAGGCGCTGACCCGCCTCACGGCGGCGGGCCGGCACCACTGACGTCGGGTGAGCCGAGCGCCCTGCCGCTCGCCCGCCCCACGCACGACTGCCCCAAGTCCAGCCCCGCTCACCCTTATTGCGGACAATCGCCGTATGACAGCCGCCGGGTCCGCGAACCGCTCCTTCCCCTCCGACTTCGCCGAGCTCTCCGCGCAGGAGACCGCTGCCGCCGTACGGTCGCGTGCGCTGCGTGCCGTCGACGTGGTCGCGGCGGCGCTGGAGCGCATCGGTCGGCTGGACGCGGAGTTGTGCGCGTTCGCCGAGGTGTGGGGCGAGGAGGCGTTGCGGCGGGCGGAGGAGGTGGACGGGCGGGCCGCGGCGGGTGAGGGGCTGCCGTTGGCCGGGGTGCCGATCGGGGTGAAGGGCCGGCGCGGGCTGCGTACGGCGGCTCCGCTGCTGGCGGCCGGGTGTGTGGCGGTGGGTGCGACGGCCGTACCCGGTCCCGGAACTCCCTGGCAGACCTGGGGACTTGGCGCCCGTGGCCGTACCGTCAACCCCTGGCGGGCCGACCGTACGCCGGGTGGTTCCTCGGCCGGGTCGGCCGCCGCGGTGGCCGCCGGGCTGGTGCCGCTCGCGACCGGGAGCGACGGGGCGGGGTCGGTGCGGATCCCGGCGGCGTGGTGCGGTGTGCTGGGGCTGAAGGTCACGGGTGGAAGGCTGCCGACGGCCGACCGTACGGGGCTCACGGCGCCCGGCGTGCTGACCCGGTGTGCCTCGGACGCGGCGGCGTACTGGCAGGTGGTCTCGGGTGACGCCCCGGGGCCGGGCGGCCGAGCTGCCGCCACCGCCGTCTGGTCCCCCGACCTCGGCTTCGCCGGCCCCGACCCGGACATCGCGGCGGTCGCCCACGCCGCGGCCGTACGCCTCACGGAATCCGGCGCCCTACGGCTCGTACGGCCGTCCGCGCCCCTTCGCCTCGAAGACCCGGCCCCGGCCTGGCTCGCCCTCCGCTCCCCCGGCGCGGACCTCGCCTCCGTCCACCGCGTCCGCGCGGAGAACGACCGCCGTCTGGCCGCCCTCTTCGCCGACGCGGAGCTGCTGCTGACCCCGACGACCCCCAACCCGCCGCACGGCCACGAAGGTCCAGGCGACCGCTACTCGACCGCCCTGACCTGGGCGTTCAACCTGAGCGGGCACCCGGCGGCCAGCATCCCGGCGGGGTTCGGCGGCGACGGGTGTCCGGTCGGGCTGCAGATCGTGGCACCGCACGGACGGGAGGACCTGCTGCTCCGGACCGTCGAGCACATTGCCCCCATTGATTGCGTATGCATATAATGCAGACGCATGATGTTGTCGTACGCCGACCACTGGGGGACCCCATGACCCGCCGCTTCCTGTTCGTCCTGGGCAGCAACCGCACCGAGAGCAACACCGAGATGCTGGCCCGCAGGGCCGCCGAGCAACTTCCCGCCGACGTCGAGCAGCGATGGATCAGCCTCGCCGAGCATCCGCTGCCCGACTACGTGGACCTGCGGCACGACAGTGACCACACCCGTCCGACGGAGGGCAACGCGGCACTGCTGCTCGACGCGACGCTCGCGGCGACGGACATCGTGATCGCGTCCCCGCTGTACTGGTACTCGGTCTCCGCCCCCGTCAAGCGCTACCTGGACTTCTGGGCGGGCTGGCTGCGCACCCCGGGCGTGGACTTCAAGGCCACGCTGGCCGGACGCACGCTGTGGGGCGTCACCGCGCTCGCGCACGAGGAGGGGGAGGTCGCCGACCCGCTGGTCGGCACGCTCAACAACTCGGCCGCCTACATGGGCATGCGCTTCGGCGGTGTGCTGCTCGGCAACGGCAGCAAGCCCGGTGACGTACTGAAGGACACCGGGGCCCTGACCCGCGCCAAGACGTTCTTCGCACGAGAGGCGCCGCTCGCGCGCTTCCCGTACGAGACGGAGTGACGGCCGGAAGGCGGAGTGACGGCTGCGAGCGGAGTGACCGCTAGGAGCCGATGTCCTTCGTCGTGAACCGCGCCCACGCCGCCGAGCCGAACACCGCCGCGTACAGGGCCTGCAGGCCGAGGTTCCTCACCAGGTCGTCCCAGTAGACCGGCTCGCGCATGAGGTCGGCGAAGGACAGCCAGTAGTGGGAGAAGAAGTACGGCTGGATCGCGTGCAGCTGGGGGATCTGGTCCAGGATCTGGATGGTGATCAGCAGGCCGACCGTGGTCGCCATCGCCGCGATACCGCTGCTGGTCAGCGTCGAGACGAACAGGCCCAGGGCCGCCATGCCCACCAGTGACGCGGCGACGGCCAGGGCGATCAGCAGGGCTCTGCCCAGGCCCTCGGCGAAGCCGATCTGCGTGCCGGAGATGGTCGTCAGGTCACCCAGCGGGAAGAGCAGCGCCCCGACCGTCAGGGCCGAGACCGCGACCACCAGGGTGGCGAGCAGGCAGAAGGCCAGCACGGTCGCGTACTTGGTGAGCAGCAGGCGGGTGCGGCCGGCGGGGGCGACCAGGAGGTAGCGGAGGGTGCCCGCGTTGGCCTCACCCGCGATCGAGTCGCCCGCGATGACGCCGATGGCCATCGGCAGGAAGAAGGGAAGCGTCGCGGCGAGCGCGGTGAAGACCAGGAACAGGCCGTTGTTGGTGATCTGCGAGATGAACGCCGGGCCTCCGCCGCCGCCACCGCCGGGCCCCGATCCGTCGCTCGTCTCCATCTTCACGGCGATCCCGACGAGGACCGGCACGGCGGCCAGCACGCCCAGCAGGGCGAGTGTGCGCCAGCGCCGGAAGGTGGTCCACAGCTCGTCGCGGAGGAGCCCGAAGGTCCACAGCACGCTCGGCTTGCGTACCGCTTCAGCCTGCGACATCGAAGCCCTCTCCCGTCAGCGCCACGAACGCGTCCTCCAGCGAGGCCCGTTCGACGCCGAAGCCGCGGACGCGGACGCCCGCCGTCACCAACGCGGCGTTCACCTCGGCCAGATCGCGGTCCTGGGGCGGCTCGGCGCTCACCCGGTCCTCGGCGATGACGACGTCGGCCGCGCCCTGCTCCTTCAGTGTCCGGGCCGCGTCGGCCGGGTCCGGGGTCGTCACGACGAGCCTGCCGCGGGTGCCCGCCGCCAGGTCGGCCACCGAGCCCTGGGTGATCAGGCGGCCCTGGGCCATCACCGCCGCGTGCGTGCAGACCTGCTCGATCTCGTCGAGGAGGTGGGAGGAGAGGAAGACCGTCGTGCCGTCCGAGGCCAGCTCCCTGATCAGGGAACGGATCTCGCGCATGCCCTGCGGGTCGAGTCCGTTGGTCGGCTCGTCCAGGACGAGCAGCCTGCGGGGCTGGAGCAGCGCGGCGGCGAGGCCGAGCCGCTGCTTCATGCCGAGCGAGTACGCCTTCGCCTTCTTGCCGGCCGCCGCCGCGAGGCCGACCCGGTCCAGCGCCGCCGCGACGCGGGTGCGCCGGGTGCGCGGGTCGGCGGCCGGGTCGGCGGCGTCGTAGCGCAGCAGGTTGTCGCGGCCGGAGAGGAAGCCGTACAGGGCAGGTCCCTCGATGAGCGCGCCCACGTGCGGGAGGACCGCGCGCACCGAGCGCGGCATGGGCCGGCCCAGCACGTGGGCCGAGCCGGAGGTGGGCTCGATGAGGCCCATCAGCATGCGGATGGTGGTGGTCTTGCCGGAGCCGTTCGGACCGAGGAAGCCGAAGACGCTGCCCGCCGGGACGGTCAGGTCGAGACCGTCGACGGCGAGCTGCCCGCCCCGGTAGCGCTTGGTGAGGGCGCGGGTGACGATCACGCCGTCACCCGCGCCCTCCTGCTCCCGCTCCGGCCCCGTGGCCGGCGTTTCGCTCATGGCTGCCTTACTACCCGGCGTTCGCGGCCTTCACCAGGGCGTCCTTGGTGACCGCGCCGACATAGACCTTGCCGTCGTCGGTGATCAGCGCGTTGACCAGGCGGGTCGAGAAGACCGTGCCCGAGCCGAACCTGCCGGTCACCTTGTCGCCGAGGGAGTCGAGGAAGCCGCCCATGTCGCCGCCGGCCTCGGAGCCGGAGGGCATGCCCTCGCCGCCGGTGTCGAAGGTGGCGACGGAGTTCCAGCCCTCGCCCATGACCTTGAGGCCGTCGAGGCTCTTGCCGAGGTCTTCCTCGGGCTTCGCGCCCGCCCCGTCGTGCTTGCCGTGCGCGCCGCGCCCGTCGTGCTCGACGGCGTCGCCCTCGGTGACCTTCGCGCCCTTGGGCGGCGTGAAGTCGAACGTGAACGCGGCCGGCTTGGCGAAGCTGACCTGGGTGAAGCCGGCGTCGATGACGGCGGCGCCGCCGCTCGCCGGAGTCAGCGTGAACTTGAGCGGCAGCCCGGTCTTCGCGTCGACGGCCACGGTGATCTGGCCGACCGTGGACCCGCTGCCCTTGGGCTTGACGACGAGCCGGTAGGCATCGCGGCCCGCGACCTGCGCGGTGCCGTCGACGGTCACGGAGGTGGTGTCGTCGACCGCCTTCAGGGCCTCCTCGGTGAGGTCCTTGGGCGTGGCCGGGACGTCCCTCTCCTTCTCCTTCTCGGCCGCCGCGCTGTCGGACGCGGTGGCGTGGTAGACCTCGTTGGACTTGCTGTCGTAGCCCCAGACGTCCTTGCCGTCGTGGATCACGCTGTACTCGGAGCCGCTCTCCAGCAGCGACAGCTTCTGCCGGTCGGGGCCGTCGGCGGCGACCCGCAGGGTGTGCGTGCCGGACGCGAGCTCGGTGAGCTTGGTGGTCGGGTCGGCCGAGGAACCGCCGTCGTCCGGGCCCATGGCGCCGGAGGTCAGGCTGCTCTCCAGGCCGCCGAGGTCGGGCAGTCCGAGGTCCGTGCTGATCTTCACCGTGCCGGACAGCTGCTGCACGTCCGAGGCGGCGATCTTCTCGATGAGTGCCTGTGCGCTGATCTTCGGCAGGTCGGGGTCGCCGGAGTCGGCGAGCGCCGGGACGAGCCCGATGGTCGCCGCCGCCACCCCCACCACCGCGACCGGGACGACGTACCGTGCGGCCCTGCGGCGCCCCGCGGGCCGGTCGTCGGCTTCCGCGGCGGTCGTGCTGTCGTCGGTTTCGTACGGTGCCATGTGTGCCTTACCTCCGTCGTCGGCGGCGGCTGCCCAACTCCCTTACGTCCACCCCGTAGCCGCCATTCTCACCCGAATCGGTGAGGAGTGGTGTTTTCCCTGGTGTCCATCTGACCAAATCGGCCAGGAAGAAGCGTCAGACCCCGGACTCAACTCCACGTACACCTGCGGTATGACAAAGGGAGGCGGCGCCTCCCCCGACCCGTAGGGGTCGGGGTGACGCCGCCCCCTCCTCGGTCGGCGACTCAGCCGCGCAGGAACACGTAGTCGGCCTGGTACGGCACGCCGACGATCGTGCCCGTCGTGCAGGAGCCGGCCGGGGCGACGCCGCCGACGGTGTTCAGCCGCAGGATCTCCGTGACGCCGGCGAACAGGCCACGGTCCTTGCCGGACCGGGTGGCCCTGAGGTCGAGTTCGGGGATGTTGCCGTTCCCGTTGGGCGTCCGGGAGATGACCGCCCCGGTGACCGCGCTGCGGTCGGGCGCGATCCACTGCGGCGTACCGGAGTTGGGCTGCACGAAGGAGTGCGCGATGCCGCCGCCGAGCACGGCGCTGACGTCCCGTTGGGCGAAGGCGGGTGAACCGCCCTCGACCGGCTTGCACTCGTAGATCTGCCTGCCCTTGCGGACGGAGGCCTGGAAGTTGTGCAGGGCGTCGCGGAAGTCGAAGGCGGCGACGGTGACCTTGTGGAGCTGGCCCCGGACGGCTCCGCCCGGGAACGCGGCGGTGTGCAGGTTGGCGTAGAAGGAGCCGGGGTCGCTCCTGAGGGCGTCGAGCAGTGCCGCGTCCTTGACCTTGACGGTGCCGGTGACGGTACGGCCCTTGCCGTTGCTCTTCAGGAGGCCGGTGAAGTCGATGCGGACGCCGCCGTTGGTGCCCTTGGCGCCCTGGTGGACGTGGAGGGCGGTCGGTTTGTCGGTGCCGCGCCACTTGACGGCGACGGAGACCTTGTCGCCGTCGACCTTGACGAACTGGAGCGCCGCGCCGTCCTTGTCGCCGACGGCGGGTCCGCCCTCGACGGGCACCTCGTTGGCGCCCCTGAGGCTCGCGGCGAGGACGGTGCCGCCGTCTTCGGCGGCGACGGCGGGAACCGTGGTGGCTGCGACACCGCCGACGGTGGTCAGGACGGCGGCGGTGAGGAGCAGGGTGGTACGGCGTTTCGCGGACGTCGTGCTCATGCCCATGATGGAGTTTTCTTCCCGTTTCGCAGCCGACACACCCTGCGTCAGCTTCTGGGCATGCATACGGGAGCGGTCTCACGCGGGATCAGTCCCGCGCGAGTGACCTGCGTCACTGCCAGACCGTCATCCGGCCCGGTGCACCACCGCTTCGCACATCTCCATCAGCGCGGCCTTCGCGTCGCACTCCCGCAGCGGAGCCAGTGCCGCCCGCGCGTCCTGCGCGTACCGGACCGTGTCCCGCCGCGCCTGCTCGAGCGCGGGATGCGCCCGCAGCTCCGCCAGCGCCTGCGCGTGCCGTGCGTCGTCGGTCAGGTCGGAGTCCAGCAGCTCGCACAGCGCGATGTCCTCGGCCAGCCCCAGGCGCTCCGCCCGCTCCCGCAGCCGCAGGACCGGAAGGGTCCGGATGCCCTCACGCAGATCCGTGCCCGGCGTCTTCCCGGACTCGTGGGAGTCGGACGCGATGTCCAGGACGTCGTCCGCGAGCTGGAAGGCGACGCCCAGCCGCTCGCCGTACTGCGTCAGCACGTCGACGACCGTCTCGTCGGCGCCCGACATCATCGCGCCGAACCGGCACGCCACGGCCACCAGGGAGCCCGTCTTGCCGCCCAGCACGTCGAGGTAGTGCTCGACCGGGTCCCGGCCGTCCGTCGGGCCGGCCGTCTCCAGGATCTGCCCGGTGACCAGCCGCTCGAACGCCTCGGACTGGACCCGGACCGCCTCGGGGCCGAGGTCGGCGAGGATGTGCGAGGCGCGCGCGAACAGGAAGTCGCCGGTGAGGACGGCGACCGAGTTGCCCCAGCGGGCGTTGGCGCTGGCGACCCCGCGCCGTACCTCGGCCTCGTCCATCACGTCGTCGTGGTACAGCGTTGCCAGGTGGGTCAGCTCCACCACCACCGCCGAGGGCACGATCCCCGGCGCGTAGCGGTCCCCGAACTGGGCGGCAAGCATCACGAGGAGCGGCCGGAACCGCTTTCCGCCCGCCCGTACCAGGTGCTGGGCGGCCTCCGTGATGAAGGGGACCTCACTCTTGGTGGCTTCGAGCAGTCCCTCCTCGACAGCCGCCAATCCGGCCTGGACATCGGCTTCCAGAGCCTGGTCCCGCACGCTCAGCCCGAACGGCCCGACGACGGTCACGAGGGGTCTCCTGTCTGCTGGTGTCCACTGGCGATTACACGGTTTGTCGATAGGTCGCTGCTATCACTCAAGTCAGCGTATCCGGTCACGTTTCGATCACCGATAGCGCCCGTCCGTCCAGCCCGGGCGGTATCGGATCGCGGCGGGTATGTTTTTGATCACTTGAAAAGAACGGATATCTATCGACTTACATGGAAGTAGTGGAGCGTGTCCCGAACCACCGTCGATACCCCGCCCGGCGGTAAGCCGCCGCCCGAGGACGACACCGCCTTCCTCGTTCAGCCCAAGCGCCTGCTCACGCCCTCCGGTCTCGAGGTCTGGGAGCGCTTCTCGTTCCTCGGCATGCAGGCCATCCTCGTCCTCTCCTTCGCCGACACGGTGGCCCACGGCGACATGGGCATGTCGCCGGGTACCGCCGCCTCCGTCGCCGCCGCCCGCGTCCTCGGCTCGTACCGGGCGGTGCTGTGGGGCGGCGTACTGATCACCTGCGGCCACTACTCCATGGCCGTCCCCAGCACCACCATGACCTGGATGGGCCACGGCCGGCCGCACGCCTCCCACAGGATCGCGATCGGTGTCGTCCTCGGCGGTCTGCCGTTCCTCCTGACGGCCCAGACGGTGAAGCTCTACGACGACGTCTCCAAGCCCGCCCACTTCGGCGTCGACGGCGCCGTCGCGGTGGCCGCGGGTCGGGCGGTCATGACCGCGGCGCCGCGGCCGCGGCGCACCATGCACCCGGTCCACTGAACTCACGGGGTCACGCTCATGCACATCCGTACGTCCTTCCCCTACGAGACGGCCCACGAGGACCTCCGCATCCCGCTGTCGGACGGGACCCTCCTCTACGCGCGCGTGTGGCGTCCCCTCACGGACGAACCAGTACCCGCGATCCTCGAATACCTGCCCTACCGTCTGACCGACTGGACCGCGCCCCGCGACTGGCAACGCCATCCCTGGTACGCGGGCCACGGTTACGCCTCCGTACGAGTGGACGTGCGCGGACACGGCAACAGCGAGGGCATCCCCGGTGACGAGTACTCGGCGACGGAACTGGCCGACGGGGTCGCAGTCGTCAACTGGCTGGCGGCGCAGCCCTGGTGCGACGGCAAGGTCGGCATGTTCGGCATCTCCTGGGGCGGCTTCAACTCCCTCCAGATCGCGGCCCTCGCTCCCGAGCCGCTCAAGGCGATCGTCACGGTCTGCTCCACCGACGACCGCTATGACAACGACGTGCACTACATGGGAGGTTCCGTCCTCGCGGTGGACATGCACGCATGGGCGGCCACCATGCTGGCCTTCGGCTCCCGCCCGCCGGACCCGCGGTACGTCGGCGAGGGCTGGCGGGACATGTGGCTCAAGCGCCTGGAGGAGACCGCCCCTCTCATCCACACCTGGCTCGACCACCAGACCCGGGACCGTTACTGGCGCCACGGCAGCGTCTGCGAGGACTACGGCGCGATCGACGCCGCCGTCCTCGCGGTCGGCGGCTGGCACGACCCGTACCGCGACACGGTCCTGCGCCTCGTGGAGCACCTGCCGGCCGGCCGGGTCCGCGGCCTGATCGGCCCCTGGTCCCACCAGTACCCGGACCGCGGCCTGCCGCCCGGCCCGGCCATCGGCTTCCTTCAGGAGACCCTGCGCTGGTGGGACCACTGGCTCAAGGGCAAGGACACGGGCGCGATGTCGGAACCTCTCCTGCGCGCCTACGTCACCGACTCCCACCCCCCGGCCACGGTCTACGACACCCTTCCCGGCCGCTGGGTCGGCGAGCCGGACTGGCCCTCCCCCAACGTCACGACGATCTCGTACGGCCTTCAGGGCGCCCCTTTCCTGGTCCGCTCCCCGCAGCACACGGGCATCGACGCCGGCCGTTTCCTCCCCTTCGGGAACGACGCCGACCTGCCGCCCGACCAGCGCGAGGAGGACGGCAGGTCGGTGTGCTTCGAGTTCGAAGCCGCCGAGGAGACCTGGGTGTTGGGGCGGCCGAAGGTACGGCTCAGGCTGACCTCCGAGGTGCCGCGCGGGCAGGTGATCGCCCGCGTCTGTGACGTGGCCCCGGACGACTCGTCGACCCTGGTCACCCGCGGCGTGCTGAACCTGTCGGCGCGGCAGGGGCGGGACCAGGTGGTGCCCTGGGAGCCGGGTGTCACTCAGGACGTGGAGTTCGAGCTGAACGGCATCGGTCACGCCTTCCCGGCCGGCCACCGCATCCGCCTCTCGGTCTCCTCCGCGTACTGGCCGTGGATCTGGCCGCAGCCCGGCTCGGCGGCGGGCTTCACACTGGACCCGGAGGGCAGTTTCCTCGAACTCCCGGTGCGGACCGGGGAATCCGGCTCCGGCACCACCTCGGGCACCGGCATCACCTTCGAGGAACCGGAGCACTCCGCGCCGCTGGGCGTCAATTCCCCGGTCACGCTGGACGAACCGCGACCGGAGCGGCTGGTCGTCCGCGATGTGGCCAAAGGTGAGTGGCGACTGGAGGTCGACCCGCTCCCCCACTCTCGACTTCGCTCGAGCGGGGGGACCCCCATCGGCGGCACCCGCGTGTATCCCGATGGCCTGGAATGCACCGAGGAAGCGCTGGAGACGTACACGATCAACGAGTCGGACCCGCTGTCGGCCCGTGCCCGCTCGGACTGGTCGGTCCGGTTGCACCGCCCGGAGCTCGCCTGGGACACGGCGGTCCGTACCCGGTCGGAGCTCGGATGTGATGAAACGGGCTTTTTCACCTCAAACGAGGTCGTGTGCACGGACGGCGGCGAGGTGGTCTTCCACCGGACCTGGGAGAAGCGGATCCCACGGACGGCCGGTTGACTACGAGTTGGGCTCATTGCCCGATTTGACACCCTTGCGAACGCGCGTGAGTTGGGTCACTCGCGCCCGTTTTCGGCCCCGGCGCCACCGGCCCGCTTTCCGCCTTGCGCGGTGCGCCAGTTGAGTCTTGGCAACCGCAAAGGATCAAGCGCCCCATATGCCTCAGACCAAGGTCAACAGGTCGATGTGTGATTCCGCCACTTGTTACGGACATGTGCTCTCGCATACGTTCCGGGCCTGTCGGGCGGACGCCTAATCCTGCCGCCGCCCAACAGGACACTCATCGACCATCACCGCACGGCAGGAGCGGGGGAACCAGGTAAGTCGCCGTTCCGGGCTCACGCCGGTACGGCTAGGGGTGAAGTCGCGCCGCCTCACGGCGACGCGGCCGGGCAGCTCCCGCCCGAACCCGACAGCTCACCTCGTAGGCGCCGGAGAGGAACAGCGCCATGGCCGCACGAGGCAAGCACAGCCGCCCCCGCACCAACCCGTTCACCCGAGGCGTCGTCACAGCCGGCACAGGCATCGCCGCCCTCGCCCTCCCGCTCCTGAGCGCGACCACCGCGAGCGCCGCGCAGCCGGCCAAGGCCCCCGCCGCCGCGCAGGCCGCAGCGCAGGTCAAGTCCGTCACGTACACCACGGTCAAGGGCGACACGCTCTACGACATCGCGGACACGTACGACACCCCCGGCGGCTGGCAGCAGCTCTACAAGGACAACCGCGAGGTCATCGGCGACAACCCCCGGCTGATCCACACCGGTGTCGACCTGACGGTCAGAACGGCCAAGAAGACGAGCACGCCCGCCAAGAAGCCCGCCCAGTCCGCGGCCAAGGCCACCCAGGCCACCCAGGCTTCCGTCAAGACGTACGCGAACAACCTCGACGGCTGGATCCGCGAAGCGATGGACATCATGGCGCAGAAGGGAATTCCGGGCTCGTACGACAGCATTCACCGCAACATCATGCGCGAGTCGTCCGGCAACCCCCAGGCCATCAACAACTGGGACTCCAACGCCGCCGCGGGCACCCCGTCCAAGGGCCTGCTCCAGACCATCGACCCGACCTTCCAGGCCTACCACGTGGACGGCACGTCGTGGGACCCGTACGACCCGGTCGCGAACATCACCGCGGCCTGCAACTACGCGGCCGCGCGGTACGGCTCGATCGACAACGTCTTCGGGGCGTACTGAGCCCTACCGGAGCGGAAACAGTCTCTCGAGGACGACGGCGACGCCGTCGTCCTCGTTGGACGACGTGATCTCGTCGGCCACGGACTGGAGTTCGGGGTGGGCATTGGCCATGGCGACGCCGTGCGCGGCCCAGTCGAACATGGGGATGTCGTTGGGCATGTCCCCGAAGGCGATGGTGTGTTCGGGCCCGAGGCCCAGATGGTCGGCGGCCAGGGCGAGGCCCGTCGCCTTGGTGATGCCGCATGGCTGGAGTTCGACGGTCCCGGGACCCGACATGGTGACCGTCGCCAGGGAGCCGATCACTCCGCGGGCCGTGGCCGCCAACTCGTCGTCGGACAGATCGGGATGGCGCAGCAGCACCTTGCTGATGGGCGCGCTCCACAGGTCGTCGCGCCGCCCGACCCGTACCGCGGGCAGGGTCGGGTGGGGCATCAGATAGCCCGGCTCGATGAGGGTCAGCCCGTCCACGCCGTCCTGGTCGACGGCCGCGTACACCTGGCCGATCTCGGCCTCGATCTTGCCGAGCGCGGTCTCGGCCAGCTCCCGGTCCAGGGTGACCGACCACAGCAGACGGTCCGCGCCGGCGTCGTACACCTGCGCGCCCTGCCCGCACACCGCGAGCCCCTCGCTGCCCAGGTCGTCGAGGAGCGGCCGCACTCTGGGCGCCGGGCGGCCGGTCACCACCAGATGCCGGGCCCCGGCCGCCGCCACCCGCGCGAGCGCGGCGAGCGACCGGTCGGAGAGGGTGTCGTCGCCTCGGAGCAGCGTTCCGTCCAGGTCGGTGGCGATGAGTGAATATGCGGTGGGTGCGGCCATGATCAGAGAATACGGATGGAACGCCCCGGCGACTCGACGCGAACCGGACGGCTACAGCCTTCACATGCGTTGACGCCTGCTCCGGTTACGGCAGTTGGCGCGCTCACGCGGAGTCCCGTACCACCAGTTCCGTGGGCAGTATCACTCCCGACGTGTCCTCCCCCGCGATCTGCGCGAGCAGCATGCGGACCATCTCGGCGCTGATGCGCTCGAAGGGCTGACGGACGGTGGTGAGGGCGGGGGTGATGGCGGTCGCCGCGGGAGAGTCGTCGAAGCCGCCGACAGCGATGTCATCGGGGACCGAACGGCCGCTCTGCTGCAGTGCGTTGACGACTCCCTGGGCCATGAGGTCGGAGGCGACGAACACCGCGTCCAGGTCGGGGGCCTGGGCGAGCAGCCGGTGGGCCGCCTGCTCGCCACCGGTGCGGCGGTAGTCGCCCTCGGTCACCAGCGCCGGGTCGTAGGGCAGCCCCGCCTCGGCGAGCACCTCGCGGTAGCCCGCCAGCCGGTCCGTGCCGCCGGGGGTGTCCAGCGGGCCGGTGATCATGCCGATGCGGCGGCGGCCGCTGCCGAGGAGGTGACGGACCATCTCCCGGGCCCCGTCGCGGTCGTCGGCCGCCACGTAGCTCACCCGGGAGCCGAGACCCATCGGCTTGCCGCAGGCCACCAACGGCATTCCGGCGGCGCGCAGTTCGGCGGCCACCGGGTCCCCGCTGTGACTGGAGACCAGCAGGACGCCGTCGACGTGGCCCGAGGTGATGTAGCGGGTCACACGGCGGCGGTCGTCGTCGGTCGCGGCGAGCATCAGCAGCAGCGGGATGTCGTGCCGGGCGAGGTGCTCGGTGCAACCGCGCAGCAGCACGTTGAAGTTGGGGTCCTCGAAGAACTTCTCCTGCGGCTCGGTCAGGAGGTAGGCCACCGAGTCCGAACGTCCCGTACTGAGGCTGCGCGCATGCCGGTTGACCACGTACCCGGTCTTCCTGATGGCGGACTCGACCGCCCGGCGGGCGGCCGGGGAGACGTAGTGGCCGCCGTTCAGGAAGCGGGAGACGGTGCCCCGCGACACGCCGGCCTCCCGCGCCACGTCGTGGATGGTGGGCGGTCGGCGGCGTCCGTTGGCGCTGGTGGTCATGTTCCTCGTTCGTGACGGTGGGGTCGGCGGATGCCTCAGGCCTTGACCGAGCCGCTCAGCAGGTCCAGGGACCAGAACCGCTGGATCACCAGGAAGAGCGCGATCAGCGGGATGATCGCCAGCAGGCATCCGGTGATGACCAGGGTGTAGAGGGCGGGCTGCGAGGCGCCCTGGGCGAGCAGGGTGTAGAGCCCGAGGGTGAGCGGGAACTTGGTGTCGTCGGCCAGCATCACGTACGGAAGCAGGAAGTTGTTCCAGATGGCGACGAACTGGAAGAGGAACACCGTGATCAGGCCCGGCATCATCATCGGTACGGCGATCCGCGAGAAGATCCGCCACTCGCTCGCGCCGTCCATGCGGGCGGCCTCGAGGAGTTCGGCGGGCACCGCGGCGGCCGCGTAGATGCGGACCAGGTAGACGCCGTACGGGGAGAGGATGGACGGCAGCAGCATCGACCAGTACGAGTCGGCCATGCCCAGCTTCGACAGCAGCAGGTACTGCGGGACGGTCAGCACGATGCTGGGCACCAGGACGCCGGCCAGGATCAGCTTGAAGATGACCTCCCGCCCCCGGAAGGCGAACCGGCCCAGCGCGTAGCCGCCGCCGGCGGAGACCGCGGCGGACAGCAGGGCGCCGAAGCCCGCGTAAAGGGCGGAGTTGCCCATCCACGTCCAGTAGATGCCGTCCCGGTAGGCGGTCAGCTCGCTCAGGTTGTCGAAGAAGCCGGTGCCGGGCGCGAAGGTGAAGGTGGAGAACAGCTCCGACCGGTCCTTGGTCGCCGCCATCACCACCCAGGCGATGGGGACCAGGCAGTACAGCGCGCCGAGGATCAGCACGAGGGTGGGGACCCAGGCCGTGCGCCGCGCTCCGCGGGGCTTGCCGGCGGTGAGGGTGAGGGGGGTCATGCCCGGTCCTCCCGGGTGTAGCGGTCGGAGACGCGCAGCAGGGTGAAGGAGATGAGGTAGGTGGCCAGGGCCAGGACCACCGCCGTGGCGGAGGCACCGTAGATGTCGGACTTCAGGAAGGCGCTGTCGTAGATGGCCATCAGCGGACTCCAGGTGGAGGGGAGGCTGTTGGTCAGCGGCTTGAGCGCCATGGGCTCGGTGAAGACCTGGAGGGTGGCGATCACCGAGAAGAAGAAGGTCAGCACCAGGGAGGGCATGACGATCGGGATCTTGATCCTGAGTGCGATCTTGAGGTCGGACGCGCCGTCGATGCGCGCGGCCTCGTAGATGTCCGGCGGGATCGCCCGGAGCGCGGTGTAGATGACGATCATGTTGAAGCCGGTGCCGCCCCAGACCGCGATGTTCGCGAAGGAGAGGTACAGGTTGCCGCCGTCGAACAGGTCCGGCTGCGGCAGGCCGAACTTGTCCAGCAGGTAGTAGAAGGGGCTGACGGCCGGGAGGTACAGGAAGCCCCACATGAGGGCGGCGATGATGCCGGGCACCGCGTACGGCAGGAAGATCATCAGCCGTGCGAAGGGCGCGCTGCGCACCTTCGGGGTGTCGAGCATCAGCGCGAAGAGCAGCGCCAGCCCGAGCATCGTCGGGATGACGATGAGGCCGTAGCCGAAGGCGCGCAGCACGCTGTGGCCGAACTCGGAGTCCTGGAACACTTCGGTGTAGTTGCCGAAGCCGTTCCAGACCTGTTCGCGGGCGCCCTTGCCCAGCCCGATGCCCTTGACCCGGACCTTGTGGAGGCTGAGCCAGATCGCGTACCCGATGGGGACGACGGTGAAGGCGGCGAACAGGACCAGGGTCGGCGTCAGGAACCAGTACGGAGCGCTGCGGCCGCGGCCACGGCGGCGGGGGCGGCTGGGGCGGACGGACTTGGCGGTGCCGGTGCCGTCCGCCAAGGGCCCGACCGTGATGCGGTCGGAGCCCTTGAGCGGAGCGCTGGTCATGCCTCGGTCACCTCGAAGCCCTGCTTCTTCATGTCGTCGAAGGTCTTCGACTGCATGGTGCTGAGGGCAGAGGTGAACTGGGCCTCCTTCTTCGCCTTGGTGGCCTTGCCGAAGCCGTCGTTGAAGGCGGTGTAGGCGGTCTGCACGTTCGGGCCCCAGGCGGCGGTGGCCGTGGTGGCGGCTATCTCCGCGGCCGTGGTGTAGAAGTCCTTCTGGTTCGGGAAGAAGGCGGGCGTGGTGAGCACGTCGCCGGACTGGCCACTCGTGGCCGCCGGGTAGATGCCGACCTCCTTGACCAGGGCGGCCAGCGCCTCGGGATCGGTGTTGATCCAGTGGGCGAACTTCGCCGCGGCCTCGGCGTTCTTGGAGTCGGTGGAGACACCGGTGGAGGAACCGCCCCAGCTGCCGGTGACGTTGTCGCCGGCCTTCCACTGCGGCAGCGGGGCCATCCGCCAGTTGCCCTGGGTCTTGGGGGCGGCGGAGACCAGCACACCGGGCGCCCACACGGCGGAGACCCAGCCGATGTGGGTGCCCTTGTTCAGGGCGTTGTTCCAGGCCGGGGTGTACATCGGCTGGTTGTCGATGACGCCCTCCTGGACCAGGCCGCCCCAGAACTCGGCGACCTTCCGGCTGGCCGCGTCGTCGATGCCGACCGTCCACTTGCCGCCGCCGTCGACCGTCCACCACTTGGCGCCGGCCTGCTGGGTGAGGCCCGCGAACAGACCCGGGTCGTTGGAGGAGAAGGTGGTCAGGTAGGCGTCCGGGAGGGCCTTCCTGGCGGCGCGCGCGGTCTCGGCGAACTCCGTCCAGGTCTTCGGCACGGACAGGCCGTGCTTCTTGAACAGGTCCTCGCGGTAGTAGAACATCAGCGGCCCGGAGTCCTGCGGGACGCCGTAGACCGCGTCGGTGCCGAGGGTGACCATGTCCCACAGGCCCGCGGCGAAGTCGCCCTCGGCGTCACCGACGTACTTCGAGATGTCGGCGAGCACGTCGTTGGAGACCAGGGTCGGCAGCGACTGGTACTCGGCCTGGATCAGGTCGGGCGCGTTGCCGGCCTTCTTCGCCGTGATCACCTTGGTGAGGATCTCGGCGCCGCTGCCCTGCTTGGACACCGTGACCGTGATGTCCGGGTTCTTCTTGTTCCAGATCGCGGCGACCTTCTCCATGTTGGGCGCCCACGACCAGTAGGTCAGCTTGACCGGCCCGCTGCTCTCTCCGGAGTCTTCGTCGTCGGAACCGCCGCAGGCGGCGAGGGTGCTGGTAAGGCCGAGGGCTGCGGCCCCGGCGAGGATGTTGCGCCTGCTGATCTGGCGGCGGTTGATCGACATCTTCATCTCCCCTGACTTGGACGAGCCGACCTCGTCAACGTCCCGCGTACGCGGCAACCGCCGTGGGGGGAGGTTCTGCGGGACGTGACCGAGGGGCTGTGCGCGAGGGCCGCGCGGCTCTGTGATCGTGCACAGTAGAGAATTGTTTCGGCCCCTTGTCAATGGCGAGTGCCTGGGGTTACCTACTTGTTGCTCGCGGATGCCGACCGTCATCAGTACTGTGCACGATCACAGAAACTTGGCGTCATCTCCGCCGATACCTGTCCTCGATCCCGGGAGCCACCGCATGCCCTCCGCCGCCCCGCACGACCGCCTGCCACTCGCCTTCGGGGGCGACTACAACCCCGAGCAGTGGCCGCAGGAGGTGTGGGAGGAGGACGTACGGCTGATGCGCGAAGCCGGGGTCACCATGGTCTCGCTCGGCATCTTCGCGTGGTCCAGGATCGAGCCCCGGCCGGGCGAGTACGACTTCGCGTGGCTGGACCGGATCATCGGGATGCTCCACGAAGCCGGGATCCTCGTGGACCTGGCGACACCCACCGTCGTACCGCCCGCCTGGTTCTACCGCGCCCACCCCGACGCCCTGCCCGTGACCCGGGAGGGCGTGCGGCTGGCGTTCGGCTCACGCGGCGCGATCTGCCACTCCAACCCGGACTACCGGGCGGCCGCCGCTTCGATCACCTCACGGATCGGCGAGCGCTACGGGCGGCATCCCGCCGTGGTCCTGTGGCACGTCCACAACGAGTACGGCGCTCCGGTCCTGAGCTGCTACTGCGACACCTGCGCCCAGGCCTTCCGGGCCTGGCTCCAGGACCGCTACGGCACCCTCGACGCCCTCAACCATGCCTGGGGCACCGCCTTCTGGGGCCAGCTCTACGGCGACTGGGAGGAGATCGGAGTGCCCCGGACCACGCCGACGGTCGGCAATCCGGCCCATCAGCTGGACTTCCAGCGCTTCGCCGACGGTCAGGCCCGCGCCAACTTCGTCGCCGAGCGGGACCTCCTGCACCGCCTGTCTCCCGGCGTGCCCGTGACCACCAACTTCATGGTCGCGCCCAGCCAGTGCCAGAGCATCGACTACTGGGAGTGGGCCAGGGAGGTCGACCTGGTCACCAACGACCACTACCTGATCACCGACGGCCGCCGCACCCACGTCAACCTGGCCCTCGCCGCCGACCTCACCCGCTCCGTCGCGGGCGGCGCCCCCTGGCTGCTGCTCGAACACTCCACGTCGGGCATCAACTGGCAGCGCCACAACCCGGCCAAGGAACCCGGCCAGATGGCCCGCAACTCCCTCGGCCATGTCGCCCGCGGCTCCGAGGGCGCGATGTTCTTCCAGTGGCGTCAGTCCCGCAGCGGCGCCGAGAAGTTCCACTCGTCCATGCTGCCGCACGGAGGGACGGGGACGCGTGTGTGGCGGGAGGTCACCGATCTGGGCCGCCGGGTCGCGGACCTGGCCGACCTGCGCGGCACCCGCACCCGGGCCGACGTGGCCATGGTCTGGTCGTGGGACTCCTGGTGGGCGCAGGGCCTTCAGTGGCGGCCCAGCCAGGACCTGGACGCTCGGGAGCGGCTCGACGCGTTCTACGAGGCGCTGTACGACCGGCACCTGACGGTGGACTTCTTCCCGCCGGCCGGGCTGGGAGAGGTCGATCCCTCCCGGTACCCGCTGCTCGTCGTCCCCCAGTTGTACTCGGCGCCGGCCTCCGTCGCCGCCGGCCTGGAGCGGTACGTCTCGCGCGGCGGCACGCTGCTGGTCTCCTTCTTCTCCGGCATCGTCGACGAGCACGACAGCGTGCACCCCGGCGCGTACCCCGGGGCGCTGCGGGACGTGCTCGGGCTGACCGTCGAGGAGTTCGACCCGTTGCTGCCGGGCGAGCGGGTCGCCGTACGGACCTCGCACGGGGACTCGTGGCAGGCCGACCTGTGGTCCGAGTACGTCGTCCCGGGCGACGGCTGCGAGACCGTCGCCGTCTTCGCCGACGGCCGCACGGCCGGACGCCCGGCGCTCACCCGGCGCGCGCTCGGCGACGGGGCCGCCTGGTATCTGGCCACCCGGCTGAGCGGCGCGGATCTGGCGGCGGTCGTGGACCTCACCCTCGCCGACGCGGGGGTCACGCCCCTGGACCTGCCCCGGGACGTCGAACTCGTCGTACGGGAGGGCGAGTCGGGGGCGTTCCGGTTCGCCGTCAACCACACCGACGCCGAGGTGAAGGTGGTGCTGCCGGACGGGAGCCGGGCGGCGGTGCCCGCGGGCGCGGTCGAGGTGTTCCGCGAGCCGCGCTGAGCTTCCCCTCCTTTCCCCATTCGGTTTTCCTCTGTGACTTCCACTGTGAAGGGACCCTGACATGCGCAGACGCAGTGTTCTGACCGCCGCCGGAGCCGCCGCGCTGGCGATACCCGTGCTGGGCGCGGCACCCGCCGTGGCCGCACCGCCCGTCGCCGCAGCCGCCGGAGACCGTCGCCGCCTGCAGATCCGCGGGGTGGACATCTCCTCGCTGCCGAAGAACGAGGACAAGGGTGCCGTCTACCGGCGTGCCGACGGCCGCCGCCAGGACCCCGTCCGCATCCTCGCCGACGCGGGCGTCACCCACGCCCGCCTCAAGGTGTGGGTCAACCCGGCCGACGGCTACAACAACAAGGCCCACATACTCCCGCTGGCCCGTCGCCTGAAGCGGGCCGGCATCGGCATCTGGGTCGACTTCCACTACTCCGACACCTGGGCGGACCCGGCGCACCAGACCAAGCCGGCCGCGTGGACCGGCCTGGACGTGGCCGGCCTGACCCGGGCCGTCTACGACCACACCGCCGACGTCCTCGGCGCGCTGAAGCGGCAGGGCACTCCGGCCGACCTGGTGCAGATCGGCAACGAGCTCAACGGCGGCATGCTCTGGCCCGACGGAAACTGGGAGCACTGGGACAACCTCGCCGCCTTCCTCAAGGCCGGCCTCAGCGCCGCCCGCGACACCCAGCCGCGCATCCGCACGATCCTCCACCTGGCCAACGGCGGCGACAACGGGCTGTACCGGTGGTGGTTCGACAACGCGGTCTCCTACGGGGTCGACTTCGACATCATCGGCCTGTCGTACTACCCCTTCTGGCACGGGCCGGTGGAGCAGGCCGCCGCCAACATGGCCGACATCACGGCCCGTTACGGCAAGCCGTGCGTCATCGCCGAGACGGCCTACCCGTTCACGCTGGAGAGCGAGGACGACATCAACGACATCATGAACGACCCCTCGCAGCTCACCGAGGGCTTCCCCGCCACTCCCGAGGGCCAGGCGGCCTGGCTGCGCGCGGTGGCCGACCTCGCCGCCGCCGTCCCCGGCGGGCAGGGCCTCGGCTACTGCTACTGGGAAGGCGTGTGGACCTACCGCGCCGGCAGCGGCTGGAACCCCCAGGACCCGGCGTCCGGCAACGCGTGGGAGAACCTTGCCCTGTTCGACTTCGAGGACAGGGCGCTGCCGGGGCTGAGGACACTGGGGCACTACCGGTCGTAGGACCGAAGGGCCCGTTTCACCGGCGGCGACAGCCCTGTCGCCGCCGGGCGGTGTAGTGGGCTGCACCACCGGTACGGGTGACCGTTCCCTCGTGGTGGCGGGCGGGCGACGGGATCGTGGGTGGACAGAGATCCTCACGGATTCTCCCTCTCCCTCTCCCTCTCTTCTCCTCCCCTCCCCTCTCCTCGACGAAGGGACAGCCCATGTCCGTGAACCGCCCGCGCCGCCGCCGTTTCACCCGCCTCGCCACCGCCGTCGCCGCCGTCGCCCTGACCGCGGGGCTCGCCACCGCCTGCGAGCCCGACGACTTCGACAACTCGCTGGACTGCGTGTCCGACGCCGCCACGATCTCCGCCGGCCTCAAGGCGATCCACGAGGCCGGCGAGGACGCGGCCGGGGACCCCTCCCGCACGAACGAGTCGATCGACACGATCGAGAAGAACCTCGACAAGATCAACGACGACATGGACGACAGCAAGGTCGACCAGGCGGCCGACGAGCTGAACCAGGCGGTCAAGGACTACAACAGGGCCGTCCTGAACGGCGACACCGACCCGGACACCGGCAGGATCGACGCGGCGGCCGACAAGCTGAAGGACGTCTGCACGTCGTGAGCGGCCCCCTGTTCGCCGCGGCGCGACGGAACGGGACCGGCGGGTGCTCCACGCGGCCTCGTGGTGCCGGGTGACCGCCCGGACGGGGGCAAGACCCTCTTCTCTGTGTCCGCCCACGCAACTCAGCCGTAACGTGTGGCCCGACAGCGTGTGGCGCGACCACATCGAACGCACGGTACGCACGAGAGTGAGGCAGCACCCATGCCCCCCTTCGATGTCCCCGAGGGCGACCCCTTCGGCACACACAACCTCCCGTACGGCGTGTTCTCGCTCCCCGGATCCGACGATCGCCGGGTGGGTGTCCGCCTCGGCGACCACGTCCTGGACGCGGGCGCGGCGGCCGCCGCCCTCGGCTCCCCGTACGTCGCCCTCCTCGCGCGGCCCTCCCTGAACCCGCTGCTCGCCGCGGGCCGCAACGCCTGGTCGGACGTGCGGCGCGCGCTGACGGCATGGGTGACGGTGCCCTCACATCGCGAGACCATCGAGCCGCTGTTCCACCCCCTGTCGTCCGTGACCCTGCATCTGCCCTTCGAGGTGGCGGACTACGTCGACTTCTACGCCTCCGAGAACCACGCCCGGAACGTCGGCCAGATCTTCCGCCCGGACGCCGCCGACTCCCTGACGCCCAACTGGAAGCACCTGCCGATCGGCTACCACGGCCGCTCCGGCACCGTGGTGGTGTCCGGCACGGACGTCGTACGCCCGTCGGGGCAGCGGAAGGCCGCTTCCGACGCCGCGCCCGTCTTCGGACCCTCCGTCCGCCTGGACATCGAGGCCGAGGTCGGCTTCGTGGTCGGGGCACCCTCGCGCAGGGGCGAACCGGTCGCCCTCACCGACTTCCGCGAGCACGTCTTCGGGCTGTGCCTGCTGAACGACTGGTCCGCGCGCGACATCCAGGCCTGGGAGTACGTCCCTCTCGGCCCGTTCCTCGGCAAGTCCTTCGCCACCTCGGTGTCGGCATGGATCACCCCGCTGGACGCCCTGGAACCGGCCCGGGTGACGCCCCCGGAGCGGACCCACCCCCTGCTGCCGTACCTGGACGACACGGACGACGAACCCGGCGGCTACGACCTGCGCATCTCTGTCGCCCTCAACGGCCACGTCGTCTCCGAGCCCCCTTTCTCCACGATGTACTGGACGGCCGCCCAGCAACTGGCCCACATGACCGTCAACGGCGCGTCGCTGCGCACCGGCGACCTGTACGGCTCCGGCACGGTGAGCGGCCCCACCGAACGGGAACGGGGATCGTTGCTGGAACTGACCTGGAACGGCCGCGATCCCCTCGAACTCCCCGACGGCAAGCGGACCTTCCTCGAGGACGGCGACGAGGTGACCCTGTCGGCCTGGGCCCCCGGCCCGGACGGTGTCCGGGTAGGACTGGGCGAGGTCTCTGGCCGGGTGGTGCCGTCCCCATCCCACATCGCGCCCCACTGAACGACTTCCGACACCTGCCGTACGCCGCCCGCCGCCGTCATACTGGCGACGGGCGGCGTGGCTGTGAGGACGACGGACGACGGACGACGCCGCAGCCGCTCGGACGGCCCATACGGCCCTGTGCCCATACGGCCGTTCCACCAGCCGCACAGCCCGTGCGGTGCTTGCCCTGGTGCACCGCGCACCACGCACCACGCACCCATAGCAGCCGTTTCTTCCGACCAGGATCCGGAGCCCGTGGCATGACTGTCAGCCTGCTCCTGTTGAGCGCCGTCGCCGTGGCGGCCGCCGTACCGGTTCCGCGCGCGCTGACCCGGGCCGCGTGGCCCGAGCGGGACCCCGTGGTCGCGCTGTGGGTGTGGCAGTGCCTGGTCGCCACCGTCCTGCTGTGCTGTCTGGCGGCCATGGTGCTGGGCACCGCGGCGGTCTTCCACACCGTCCGCGACCACGTCTTCGCACCGGCGCCGCCGGCCGTGACCGCCGCGTACGACCTCTCCGTCGCCCCGGCCTGGGCCGTCGCCCTCACGCTGCTGCTGGCGTGCGGGGCCGCCTGGACGACCGCGATGCTCGCCCGCGAGTTCGTCGAGGCCCGCCGATGCCGCGGCCAGGCCCGCGCCCACCTGCGCGAACGTGCCCCCGACCTGCCGGCCGGCCTGCCCGCCGCGCGGGGGCCACTGCTCGTCCTGGAGGACGAGTACCCGGACGCCTGGTGGATGCCCGGCAACCCGCCCCAGCTGATCGTGACGACCGGTGCCCTGCACCGCCTCACCGACCACCAGCTGGACGCGGTCCTCACCCATGAGCGCGGCCACGCCCGTGCCCGCCACGACTGGCTGCTCCACCTCTCCACCGCCCTCGCCACCGGCTTCCCCCGCATCCCGCTCTTCGCCCACTTCTGCGACCAGACCCACCGCCTGGTCGAACTGTCCGCCGACGACACGGCCTCCCGCCGCTGCGGCCACCTGACCACGGCCCTGGCCCTGATCGAACTGAACCAACACCGAGGCGTCCTCTCCTGCGCCTCCACCCACCGCCTCCTCGGCGAACGAGTGGACCGCCTCCTGGAACCCCAGCCCCGCCTCGGCCCGCGCCACCGAGCCCTGACGACAACGGTGGCGGCCCTGGTCCCACTCCTCCCCCTCCTGATCACCTTCGCCCCAGGCATCACGGCACTGTCGTAGGACGGGTGCGCTCGGCACCACCGGCTGCCCGGCACCGCTCGCCGAACGGGCCACGGCCGCCCTGTCCGATCCGGCGTGGCAGGTCCGGGCCCGGCGCGGCCACCGCGTTGTCCGCCGCGGCTCCCGACATGGCCGTCCCCGCCCTCGCCAAGGCCTTGGCGGACCCCAACGCCGACGTCCGCAAAGCGGCGGTCCTGGCACTGACCCGGCATGCGAGCACCGAGGACGCCCGCGCGGCCCCGGCCACAGCGACGACCGCCTCCGACGCGGACGTCAGGGCGTACCCGGCCCGAGCCCTGTGACCCTGTCCCTGCCCGAGCCCGTCCCTATATCCAGTCGTCCGGCTCGGGCTCCGCATCCATCTCGGGCCAGTCGTCCGCGCCCGGGTCCGTCGCCTCCCGCTGGGGGTTCGTCTCCCGCTCCGGGCCCGCCTTCTGCTCCGGGCCCGGCACCTCGCCTTGAGGAGCCCCGTCCAGACCGGCGAGCACCTCGATCACGCCCTCCCCATAGGTCACCAGCTTCTTTTCGCCGACCCCGCCGACCCCGCCAAGCTCTGCCACGGACGTCGGCCAGACCGTCACGATCTCGCGAAGCGTCGCGTCATGGAAGATGACGTACGCCGGAACCCCCTGCTCACGAGCCTGTTCGGCCCGCCAGGCCCGCAGCGCCTCGAACGCCGGCACCAACGCCTCGGGCAGTTCGGCCACCGCGGCCTTGGCCTTGCGCTCGCCGCGCCCGGAGCCCGAAGCCCCGGACCCCGATGCCGACCGCGAGGTCACCGCCTTCTTCGGCTCCTTCCGCAGCGGCACCTCCCGCTCCCGGCGCAGCACCGACCCGCTCGCCTCGGTCAGCACCAACGTGCCGTAGTCACCCTCGACCGCGAGCAGCCCCTGCGCCAGCAACTGCCGTACGACGCCCCGCCACTCCGCCTCGGAGAGGTCCTCGCCGATGCCGAACACGGACAGCTGGTCGTGGTCGAACTGGATGACCTTGGCCGTGCGCTTGCCCATCAGGATGTCGACGATCTGCACCGCGCCGAACTTCTGCCCCCGCTCGCGCTGCAGCCGTACCACGGTGGACAGCACCTTCTGGGCCGCGACCGTGCCGTCCCAGGTCTCCGGCGGGGTGAGGCAGGTGTCGCAGTTGCCGCAGCCCACCGGGTCGGGATCCTGGCCGAAGTAGGCGAGGAGCTGCCCGCGTCGGCACTGGACCGTCTCGCACAGCGCCAGCATCGAGTCCAGGTGGGCGGCGGCACGGCGCCGGAACGCCTCGTCGCCCTCGCTCGACTGGATCATCTTGCGCTGCTGTATGACGTCGTTGAGGCCGTAGGCCATCCAGGCCGTGGACGGCAGTCCGTCACGGCCGGCCCGGCCCGTCTCCTGGTAGTAGCCCTCGACCGACTTGGGCAGGTCGAGGTGGGCGACGAAGCGGACGTCCGGCTTGTCGATGCCCATGCCGAAGGCGATGGTCGCGACCACGATCAGGCCGTCCTCCCGGAGGAAGCGGGACTGGTGGGCGGCGCGGGTGCCCGCGTCCAGACCGGCGTGGTAGGGCACCGCCTCGATGCCGTTGCGGGACAGGAACTCCGCCGTCGTGTCCACCGACCGGCGCGACAGGCAGTACACGATGCCCGCGTCCCCGGCGTGCTCCTCGCGCAGGAAGCCCAGCAGTTGCTTCTTGGGGTCGGCCTTGGGCACGATCCGGTACTGGATGTTGGGCCGGTCGAAGCTCGCCACGAAGTGACGGGCCGCCGGCATGTTGAGCCGCTGGGTGATCTCCTGGTGCGTCGCGTGCGTGGCCGTCGCCGTGAGAGCGATCCGCGGGACGTCCGGCCAGCGCTCGCCGAGCAGCGACAGGGACAGGTAGTCGGGGCGGAAGTCGTGGCCCCACTGGGACACGCAGTGCGCCTCGTCGATCGCGAAGACCGCGATCTTGCCGCGCGAGAGCAGGTCCAGGGTCGAGTCCAGCCGCAGCCGCTCCGGCGCCAGATACAGCAGGTCCAGCTCGCCGGCCAGGTACTCGGCCTCCACCACCCGCCGCTCGTCGAAGTCCTGCGTGGAGTTCATGAACCCGGCGCGCACGCCGAGGGCCCGCAGCGCGTCCACCTGGTCCTGCATCAGCGCGATGAGCGGCGAGACCACGATGCCTGTACCGGGTCTGACCAGGGACGGGATCTGGTAGCACAGCGACTTGCCGGCGCCGGTCGGCATGAGCACGACGGCGTCCCCGCCGGCCACCACGTGCTCGATGACCTCTCCCTGCTCGCCGCGGAAGGCGTCGTACCCGAAGACACGGTGCAGCGTGGCCAGCGCCTCGCTATCGATCGTCCCTGGCATCTCGGTGATCCCGCCCGTCCCGCGCATAGCCGTGCCCCCCGTACGTCGTCCCTCGACCACTGCCTCCACGATAGGGGTCCGGACTGACACCGCCGGAGTTATCCACAGGCTGGTCCGGCAACGCTCCGTACTCAGCCCAACGAAGTCCGTCACATGGCACGTCCGCGACGGCCGGGACATGCTGCTCGGGCGGGACGGGAAGACCGGCTTCTCCCTCAGGACGGCACGCCGTTGCCTGCGTGCCTTTCCCGCACCAAGGAGTCCACATGTTCTCTCGCCCCCTCGCCGCCCTGGCCCTGGCGACAGCCGTGTCCTTCCTGTCGGCCGCCGGTCCCGCGCAGGCGGCGCCGTCCGACGACCCCGATGCGTCGGCCTGGACGCAGCTGGCCCAGACGTACACGGCCACCGGCACGTACGTGTACGAGCCGTTCGCCATCAGCGGCGGCTACCAGCGCACCGACCAGTGCGTCCCCACCAAGGGCTACCACTACCTCAACCCCGCGTACCTCGGCAGCATCGACCCGGCCACCCCGGCGGTCCTGCTGTACGAGGACGGGATCGACGGCCGCGAGCTGATCGGCGTGGAGTGGATCGTCGAGGACAAGGGGCAGACCGCGCCGAAGCTGTCGGGGCAGACCTTCGACACGGGCCGGCTCCCCGGCTACTACACGCTCCATGCCTGGATCTACCAGACCAACCCCGACGGGTTCTTCAAGGGGTCCAACGCGACGGTGACGTGCACGGCCACCTGACCGCGCAAGCGAAGGCCCCGGCTCCCACGAGGGAAACCGGGGCCCGCCGTACGAACACCGCACGAGCACCGCAGGTCAGCGCGTCCGGCGCGGTCAGCGCACGAACACTCCCGCCTGGTTCGCCAGGTCGAGGAAGTACTGCGGGGCCACACCGAGCACCAGCGTGACCGCCACGCCGACCCCGATCGTGGTCGTCGTCAGCAGCGACGGCACGGCCACGGTCGGGCCGTCGGGCTGCGGCTCACTGAAGAACATCAGCACGATGACGCGGATGTAGAAGAAGGCCGCGATCGCGGACGAGATGACACCGACCACGACCAGCGGGGCCGCGCCGCCTTCCGCCGCCGCCTTGAACACGGCGAACTTCCCGACGAACCCGGAGGTGAGCGGGATGCCCGCGAAGGCCAGCAGGAACACCGCGAACACGGCCGCCACCAGAGGGGAACGCCGGCCGAGCCCGGCCCACTTGGACAGGTGCGTCGCCTCGCCGCCCGCGTCCCTCACCAGGGTCACCACCGCGAACGCGCCGATCGTCACGAACGAGTACGCGGCCAGGTAGAAGAGGACCGAGGACACCCCGTCCGGCGTGGTCGCGATGACACCCGCGAGGATGAATCCGGCGTGCGCGATGGACGAGTACGCCAGCAGGCGCTTGATGTCGGTCTGCGTGATCGCGACGATCGCACCGCCGAGCATGGTGACGATCGCGACGCCCCACATGACCGGCCGCCAGTCCCAGCGCAGGCCGGGCAGGATGACGTACAGGATCCGGAGCAGGGCGCCGAAGGCCGCCACCTTGGTCGCCGCGGCCATGAACCCGGTCACCGGCGTGGGCGCGCCCTGGTAGACGTCGGGCGTCCACATGTGGAACGGCACCGCGCCGACCTTGAACAGCAGGCCCATGATGAGCATCGCGGCTCCGATGAGCAGCAGCGCGTCGTTGCCCATGGTGTCCGCGAGCGCCGGGTTGACGGTCTGGACCTGGCCGTCGACGACCTGCGCGATCGTCGCGTAGGACATCGAGCCCGCGTAGCCGTACAGCAGCGCGATGCCGAACAGCGTGAACGCGGAGGCGAACGCGCCGAGCAGGAAGTACTTGACCGCGGCCTCCTGCGACAGGAGCCGCTTGCGGCGGGCCAGCGCGCACAGCAGGTACAGCGGGAGCGAGAAGACCTCCAGCGCCACGAAGAGCGTCAGCAGGTCGTTGGCCGACGGGAAGATCAGCATGCCGGCGACGGCGAACAGCAGCAGCGGGAACACCTCGGTGGTGGTGAACCCGGCCTTCACCGCGGCCTTTTCGCTGTCGCTGCCCGGCACCGAGGCGGCCTGCGCGGCGAAGGAGTCGACGCGGTTGCCGTGCGCCTCCGGGTCGAGCCGCCGCTCGGCGAAGGTGAAGAGGCCGACCAGGGCCGCCAGCAGGATCGTGCCCTGCAGGAAGAGGGCCGGCCCGTCGACGGCGATCGCTCCCATCGCCGCGATGCGTGCCTTGGTCGTGCCGTATCCGTCGGCGGCGAGCGCGACGACCGCGGCGAACGCGGCGACCAGCGCGACGACGGACACGAACATCTGGACGTAGTAACGGGACTTGCGCGGGACGAACGCCTCGACCAGCACCCCGACGATCGCCGCGCCGACGACGATCAAGGTGGGCGACAGTTGTCCGTATTCGAACGTCGGCGCGTCGATCTTGGTGATCGGCTCGGCCGCGGTTGTCCACAGGCTGTGGACGGCTGTTGCGCTCACTTGGCCGCCTCCACCTCGGGCTGGGGGTCCTTCTTGTCCACGTCGGACATGGTCTGCTTGACCGCCGGGTTCACGATGTCGGTGAGGGGCTTCGGATAGACGCCCAGGAAGATCAGCAGGACGACCAGGGGGGCGACCACCACGAGTTCCCGCACCCTGAGGTCGGGCATCGCCGCGACCTCGGGCTTCACCGGGCCCGTCATCGTCCTCTGGTAGAGGACGAGGGTGTACAGCGCGGCGAGCACGATGCCGAAGGTGGCAATGATCCCGATCACCGGGTAGCGCGCGAACGTGCCGACCAGGACGAGGAACTCACTCACGAACGGTGCGAGTCCCGGCAGCGACAGGGTCGCCAGGCCGCCGATCAGGAAGGTGCCGGCGAGCACCGGAGCGACCTTCTGCACTCCGCCGTAGTCGGCGATGAGCCGCGAGCCGCGCCGCGAGATCAGGAAGCCGGCCACCAGCATCAGCGCGGCGGTCGAGATGCCGTGGTTGACCATGTAGAGCGTCGCGCCCGACTGCCCCTGGCTGGTCATCGCGAAGATGCCCATGATGATGAAGCCGAAGTGCGAGATCGACGCGTAGGCCACCAGCCGCTTGATGTCCCGCTGGCCGACGGCGAGCAGCGCCCCGTAGATGATGCTGATCACGGCGAGGACGAGGATGACGGGCGTCGCCCACTTCGACGCCTCCGGGAACAGCTGGAGGCAGAAGCGGAGCATCGCGAAGGTGCCGACCTTGTCGACGACCGCGGTGATGAGGACGGCGACCGGAGAGGTGGCCTCCCCCATCGCGTTGGGCAGCCAGGTGTGCAGCGGCCACAGGGGCGCCTTCACCGCGAAGGCGAAGAAGAAGCCCAGGAACAGCCAGCGTTCGGTGTTGGTCGCCATGTCCAGCGAGCCGTTGGCGCGCGCCTCGGCGATCTCCTGGAGGCTGAAGTTCCCGGCGACCACGTACAGGCCGATCACCGCGGCCAGCATGATCAGACCGCCGACCAGGTTGTAGAGGAGGAACTTCACGGCGGCGTAGGAGCGTTGGGTCGCCGCGTTCTCGTCGGAGCCGGCGTGGGCACGGTCTCCGAAGCCGCCGATGAGGAAGTACATCGGGATCAGCATGGCTTCGAAGAAGATGTAGAAGAGGAAGACGTCGGTGGCCTCGAAGGAGATGATCACCATCGCCTCGACGGCCAGGATCAGGGCGAAGAAGCCCTGCGTGGGCCGCCACCGCTTGTTGCCGGTCTCCAGCGGGTCGGCGTCGTGCCAGCCCGCGAGGATGATGAACGGGATGAGCAGCGCGGTCAGCGCGATGAGCGCCACCCCGATGCCGTCCACACCCAGCTCGTACCTGACCCCGAAGTCCGCGATCCAGGCATGTGATTCGGTGAGCTGGTAACGGTCGCCGTCCGGGTCGAAGCGGACCAGGACGACGATCGCGAGGGCGAGCGTGGCGAGCGAGACGAGAAGCGCCAGCCACTTGGCGGCGGAGCGCCGCGCGGCCGGGACGGCTGCCGTGGCGACCGCCCCGAGGGCCGGGAGCGCCGCCATCGCTGTCAGCAGGGGAAAGGACATCGGTATCAGACCGCCCTCATCAGCAGGGTCGCGGCGACGAGGACCGCCGCACCGCCGAACATCGAGACCGCGTACGACCGCGCGAAGCCGTTCTGCAGCTTGCGCATCCGCCCCGAGAGGCCGCCCATCGAGGCCGCCGTGCCGTTGACGACGCCGTCGACCAGGGTGTGGTCGACGTACACCAGGGAGCGCGTGAGGTGCTCGCCGCCGCGCACGAGGACCACGTGGTTGAAGTCGTCCTGGAGCAGGTCGCGCCGGGCGGCCCGGGTGAGCAGCGACCCGCGCGGGGCGACGACCGGGACCGGACGGCGCCCGTACTGGAGGTAGGCCGCGGCGACGCCGATCACGAGCACGACCATGGTGGCGAGGGTGACCGTCAGCGCGCTGACCGGGGGGTGCCCGTGGTCGTGGCCGGTCACGGGCTCCAGCCAGTGCAGGAAGCGGTCGCCGACGCTGAACAGGCCACCCGCGAAGACCGATCCGAAGGCCAGCACGATCATGGGGATCGTCATGGACTTGGGCGACTCGTGCGGGTGCGGTTCCGCGTGCTCGCCGCGGTGCTCGGCGGCGGGCTCCACACTCGGCTCTGCCGGGGACGGCGTCCCGGTGTGACGCCAGCGTTCCTCTCCGAAGAACGTCATCAGCATCACGCGCGTCATGTAGTACGCCGTGATGGCCGCGCCCAGCAGGGCCACGCCGCCGAGGATCCAGCCCTCGGTGCCGCCCTTGGCGAAGGCCGCCTCGATGATCTTGTCCTTGGAGAAGAAGCCGGACAGGCCGGGGAAGCCGATGATGGCGAGGTAGCCGAGGCCGAACGTGATGAAGGTGACCGGCATGTACTTCCTGAGGCCGCCGTACTTCCTCATGTCGACCTCGTCGTTCATGCCGTGCATGACCGAACCGGCGCCGAGGAACAGTCCGGCCTTGAAGAAGCCGTGCGTCACCAGGTGCATGATCGCGAAGACGTAGCCGATGGGGCCGAGGCCCGCGGCGAGGATCATGTAGCCGATCTGCGACATGGTCGAGCCGGCCAGCGCCTTCTTGATGTCGTCCTTCGCGCAACCGACGATCGCACCGAACAGCAGCGTGACGGCACCGACGATGGTGACGACGAGCTGCGCGTCGGGCGCCGCGTTGAAGATGGCCCCGGAGCGGACGATCAGGTAGACGCCGGCGGTCACCATCGTCGCGGCGTGGATGAGGGCCGAGACCGGGGTCGGGCCCTCCATCGCGTCCCCGAGCCAGGACTGCAGCGGCACCTGGGCGGACTTGCCGCAGGCGGCCAGCAGCAGCATCAGGGCGATGCCGGTGAGCGTGGCCTCCGAGGTGTCACCGACGAGCCCGGGCTCCTCGTGGGTGCCGAGCACCGGGCCGAAGGCGAAGGTCCCGAAGGTCGTGAACATCAGCATGATCGCGATCGACAGGCCCACGTCGCCGACGCGGTTGACCAGGAAGGCCTTCTTCGCGGCGGTGGCGGCACTGGGCTTGTGCTGCCAGAAGCCGATCAGCAGGTACGACGCCAGACCGACGCCCTCCCAGCCGACGTACAGCAGCAGGTAGTTGTCGGCGAGGACGAGCAGCAGCATCGCCGCGAGGAACAGGTTCAGATAGCCGAAGAAGCGGCGGCGCCGCTCGTCGTGCTCCATGTACCCGATCGAGTACAGGTGGATCAGCGAGCCGACGCCGGTGATGAGCAGGACGAACGTCATCGAGAGCTGGTCGAGCTGGAAGGCGACGTCCGCCTGGAAGCCCTCGACCGGCACCCAGCTGAACAGGTGCTGGGTCAGTGTCCGGTGTGCGGCGTCCTTGCCGAGCAGGTCGACGAAGAGGATGGCGCCGAACACGAAGGACGCGGCGGCCAGGGCCGTGCCGATCCAGTGGCCGACGGCGTCCAGTCGCCGGCCGCCGCACAGCAGGACCGCCGCTCCGAGCAGGGGCGCCGCGATGAGCAGCGCAATCAGGTTCTCCACGATTCAGCGACCCCTTACAGCTTCATCAGGCTGGCGTCGTCGACCGAGGCCGAGTGGCGGGAACGGAACAGCGACACGATGATCGCGAGCCCGACCACGACTTCCGCGGCGGCGACGACCATCGTGAAGAAGGCGATGATCTGGCCGTCGAGATTGCCGTGCATCCGGGAGAAGGCGACGAACGCGAGGTTGCAGGCGTTGAGCATCAGCTCGACGCACATGAAGACGACGATCGCGTTACGCCTGATCAGCACGCCGGTGGCGCCGATCGTGAACAACAGGGCGGCGAGATACAGGTAGTTGACCGGGTTCACTTCGACGCCTCCTCGGCCCGCTTGCGGTTCGCCGACTCGACCGCGGAGCGCTCCAGGCGTTCCTCGGCACGCTGTTCCAGGACCCGCAGGTCGTTCAGCGCCTCCTGTGACACGTCACGGATCTGGCCGCGCTCCCGCAGCGTCTTGCTGACCGTGAGGTCGGACGGGGTGCCGTCGGGCAGCAGGCCCGCGATGTCCACGGCGTTGTGCCGGGCGTACACGCCGGGCGCCGGCAGCGGCGGCAGCTGCTTGCCCTCGCGGACGCGCTCCTCGGACAGCTCGCGCTGGGTCTTGGCCCGCTCGGTGCGCTCGCGGTGGGTGAGCACCATGGCGCCGACGGCGGCCGTGATCAGCAGAGCGCCGGTGATCTCGAAGGCGAAGACGTACTTCGTGAAGATGAGGGCCGCCAGGCCCTCCACGTTGCCGTTCGCGTTCGCCTGCGTGAGGCCGCTGAACTCGTTCAGGGAGGCGTTCCCGATGCCCGCGAACAGCAGGACCCCGAAGCCGAGCCCGCACATCAGGGCCAGCCAGCGCTGGCCCTTGATGGTCTCCTTCAGGGAGTCCGCCGCGGTGACGCCGACGAGCATCACCACGAACAGGAACAGCATCATGATCGCGCCGGTGTAGACGACGATCTGCACGACGCCCAGGAAGTAGGCCCCGTTGGCGAGGTAGAACACCGCCAGGATGATCATGGTTCCGGCCAGGCACAGCGCGCTGTGCACGGCCCGCTTCATGAAAACGGTGCACAGGGCGCCGATCACAGCGACGGTACCGAGGACCCAGAACTGGAAGGCCTCACCCGTGGAGGTGGAGTAGGCGGCGAGTTGGGCGCTCATCGGCCGATCACCTTCTCCGACATCGGCTCGTCCTCGCCGGTGGTCGACGCGGCCTCCTGCACGACCTCGCCCTTGGAGACGGCGACCTGCTGCACCGTGCCGGGCGCGGCCTCCGTCACCAGACCCCGGTAGTAGTCCTGCTCGTCCGTCCCCGGGAAGATGGAGTGCGGACTGTCGACCATGCCCTCTTCGAGGCCGGCGAGCAGTTGCTCCTTGGTGTAGATGAGGTTGGCGCGGCTGGAGTCGGCGAGCTCGAACTCGTTGGTCATCGTCAGCGCGCGCGTGGGGCACGCCTCGATGCACAGGCCGCACAGGATGCAGCGGGCGTAGTTGATCTGGTAGACGCGGCCGTACCGCTCGCCCGGCGAGTAACGCTC
>NZ_JBVIPA010000053.1:0-49180 GCF_055578365.1 Streptomyces sp. NPDC033131 | reverse complement strand
AGCGGCTACGAGCTGTGCGAGAACACCCCGGTGCGCGAGGGCAGCGAGGAGTACCACGACTCGGAGAAGTACCAGCTCAAGGCACGCGACTGGGAGGCCGCCGACCGCGAGGGCCGCTCCCTGACCCCGCTGATCACCCGGCTCAACACGATCCGCCGCGCACACCCCGCCCTGCGACGGCTCAGGAACATCCGCTTCCACCCGACCGACAACGACGCGGTGATCGCGTACAGCAAACGCACGGATTCGGACATGGTTCTGGTGGTGGTCAACCTCGACCCGCACCGACCCCAGGAGGCGACGGTCTCGTTGGACATGCCGCAGCTCGGCCTGGATTGGCACGAGTCCCTGTCCGTCCACGACGAACTGGCCGGCGAGACCTACCGCTGGGGCAGGAACAACTATGTGCGGCTGGAGCCCGGTCGGGCGCCCGCACACGTGTTCCACGTCCAACGGTCGTCCGCCACGCCGCAGATCGGAGAGTCCCCCGCCTCATGACCGTCAACGAGCCCGTCCACGACACCTTCGAGGACACCCCGGCCAGGGACCGGGATCCCGAGTGGTTCAAGCGCGCCGTCTTCTACGAGGTCCTCGTCCGCTCCTTCCAGGACAGCGACGGCGACGGTGTCGGCGACCTCAGGGGCCTCACGGCCAAGCTCGACTATCTGCAGTGGCTGGGGGTCGACTGTCTGTGGCTGCCACCGTTCTTCAAGTCGCCCCTGAGGGACGGCGGTTACGACGTCTCGGACTACACCGCCGTCCTGCCCGAGTTCGGCGACCTGGCCGACTTCGTGGAGTTCGTCGACGCCGCCCACCAGCGCGGCATGCGCGTCATCATCGACTTCGTCATGAACCACACCAGCGACCAGCACCCGTGGTTCCAGGAGTCGCGCACGAACCCGGACGGGCCGTACGGCGACTTCTACATGTGGGCCGACGACGACAAGCAGTACCAGGACGCGCGGATCATCTTCGTCGACACCGAGGTGTCCAACTGGACCTTCGACCCGGTGCGGCAGCAGTACTTCTTCCACCGCTTCTTCTCCCACCAGCCGGACCTCAACTACGAGAACCCGGCGGTGCAGGAGGAGATTCTGGCCGCCCTCCGCTTCTGGCTGGATCTGGGCATCGACGGCTTCCGGCTCGACGCCGTGCCCTACCTGTACGCGGAGGAGGGCACCAACTGCGAGAACCTGCCCGCCGCGCACGCCTTCCTCAAGCGGGTACGCCGCGAGATCGACGCCATGTATCCGGACACGGTGCTGCTGGCGGAGGCGAACCAGTGGCCGGAGGACGTCGTCGACTACTTCGGCGACTACCGAAGCGGCGGCGACGAATGCCACATGGCCTTTCACTTCCCGGTCATGCCGCGCATCTTCATGGCGGTGCGCAGGGAATCCAGGTATCCCGTCTCGGAAATCCTCGCCAAGACCCCGGCGATTCCCTCGAACTGCCAGTGGGGCATCTTCCTGCGCAACCACGACGAGCTCACCCTCGAAATGGTCACCGACGAAGAGCGCGACTACATGTGGGAGGAATACGCCAAGGACCCCCGCATGCGCGCCAACATCGGCATCCGCCGCCGTCTCGCGCCCCTGCTGGACAACGACCGCGACACCATCGAGCTGTTCACCGCCCTGCTGCTGTCCCTGCCGGGCTCGCCGATCCTCTACTACGGCGACGAGATCGGCATGGGCGACAACATCTGGCTCGGCGACCGCGACGCCGTACGCACCCCCATGCAGTGGACCCCGGACCGCAACGCCGGCTTCTCGACGGCCGACCCCGGCCGCCTGTTCCTGCCGACCATCATGGACCCGGTCTACGGCCATCAGGTCACCAACGTCGAGGCGTCGATGGCCTCCCCGTCCTCGCTGCTGCACTGGACCCGCCGCATGATCGAGATCCGCAAGCAGAACCCCGCCTTCGGCCTCGGCTCGTTCACCGAGCTCCAGTCCTCCAATCCGGCGGTGCTGGCGTTTCTGCGGGAGTACGAGGACGACCTCGTCCTGTGCGTGAACAACTTCGCCCGGTTCGCGCAGCCGACGGAACTCGATCTGCGTGAGTTCGCAGGGCGATACCCGGTCGAGTTGTTCGGCGGGGTCCGCTTCCCGGCCATCGGTGAACTGCCGTATCTGCTGACCCTCGGCGGGCACGGCTTCTACTGGTTCCGGCTCTCCCGAGTCGCATCCCGCATCGGTCGACGACTTTGAGCGTGTGCCGACGAAAGGACGCGTCACCATGCCGAAGACCGCATTCCTCCGCCCCAGACGTACGGTCGTCGCCGACCCGATGGTCTCCCTCGGCGGCCTGCTGCGCGACTGGCTGCCCAGGCAGCGCTGGTTCGCGGGCAAGGACCGGCCCATCACGGACCTCGCCCTGCTGTCGATGACCGAGCTGTTCCCGGGCTGTCTGCACCTGCTGGTGCAGGCCAGCCACGCGCCCGTGCCGGCCCCCGGCGGCGGCACCCCGGCGGGAGACTGCTACCAGCTGCTGCTGGGCGTACGACAGCATCTGTCGCCGCGGCTCGGGCGGGCACTCATCGGCCGTGCGGAGCAGGGCCCGTTCGCCGGAATGACGGTGTACGACGCGCTGCACGACCCCCGGTCGGCGCAGCTGCTCCTGGAGCGGCTGCGGCATCCGGGGACGGCCGGTCCGCTGCGCTTCGAATGCGACCCGTCCGTGCCGGTGCCGGCCGGGCTGCCGCCGCGGCTGCTGGACGCCGAGCAGTCCAACTCCTCCCTGGTGTACGGCGACGAGTTCATCCTGAAGCTCTTCCGGCGCATCCAGCCCGGCGTCAACCCGGACCTGGAAGTGCCGGGCGCGCTGGCCGGGCAGGGCTGCCGCCGGGTGCCCGCGCCCGTGGCCTGGTTCCGGACGGCACATCCGCAGGAGGCGACGCTGGGCGTGCTCCAGCCGTATCTGCGCGACGCGTCCGACGGCTGGACGCTGGCGCTGCGCGCGCTCGCCCGCGGGGACGACTTCACCGCGCAGGCGCACGAGCTGGGGCAGGCCACGGCGGAGGTGCACCTCGCGCTGGCCTCGGCCTTCCCGGCCGGTACGCACAGCGAGAGCGGCCGTACCGCGGCGGCGATGACCGAACGGCTCGACTCCGCCGCCCACTGCGTGCCGGCGCTCAAGCCGTTCGTGCCCGGCCTGCGGGCCGCTTTCGGGGCCCTCGCGACCTGCGATGCCGGGCCGCCGGCCCAGCGCATCCACGGCGACCTCCACCTGGGGCAGGTGCTCCGGGCGGGGCGGGAGTGGTTCGTCATCGACTTCGAGGGCGAACCGTCCCGTCCGCTCGCCGAGCGGCGCAGCGCCCACTCCCCGGTGCGGGACATCGCCGGGATGCTCCGCTCCTTCGACTACGCCGCCCGGCAGCGCCGCCCCTGGCGTCCGGAGTGGGCGCGCCGCTGTCGGGAAGCGTTCTGCGCGGGCTACGCGTCCCGTGCCGGATGGGACCCGCGCAAGAAGCACGGCCTGTTGCGTGCCTACGAGACGGACCGGGCGGTTTACGAGGTCCTGTATGAAGCCAGACACCGCCCGGACTGGCTCCCCGTACCCATGGCGGCGATCGAACGTCTCGCCGTGAGAGGAGACTGACCCGTGGCCCTGCGCGACGACCCCTCGGTGCCCGAGCCCTCCGGACCTGCCCGGTGCGGTGCGGCCCCACCGCTCGACCCCGGCGACCGCGACCGTCTGCTGTCCGGCGCCCACCACGATCCGCACGCGCTGCTGGGCGCCCACCCGGTGCCGGAGGGGATCGTGTTCCGGGCCCTGCGGCCGTTCGCCCGTTCGGTGAGCGTCGTGGTCGACGGCGAGCGCAGCCCGCTCGCCTCGGAGGGCGACGGGCTCTTCTCCGGCGTACTCCCGCTCGACGCGATCCCCGCGTACACGCTGCTGGTGGCGTACGCCGAAGGGGAGCAGGAGGTGCACGACCCGTACCGCTTCCTGCCCGCTCTCGGCGAGACCGACCTGCACCTCATCCGTGAGGGACGGCACGAGCAGCTGTGGAAGGCGCTCGGCGCTGAGCCGATGACACATGAGGGCGTGACCGGCACCCGGTTCACGGTCTGGGCACCGAACGCCCGGGGTGTGCGGGTCGCCGGCGACTTCACCTTCTGGGACGGGCAGGCCTTCCCGATGCGGTCGCTCGGTGCGTCCGGTGTCTGGGAGCTGTTCCTGCCGGGCATCGGCGAGGGCACGCGGTACAAGTTCGAGATCACCTCCCGGTACGGCGGCCGGTTCCTCAAGGCCGACCCGATGGCCCGGCGCAGCGAGGTGCCGCCCGACACGGCGTCCGTCGTGACCTCCTCGCAGTACGAGTGGAGCGACCGGGAGTGGATGGCCCGGCGCGGGGACGTGCCGGTGCACGAGGCCCCGTTCTCGGTGTACGAGGTCCATCTGCCGTCCTGGCGACCAGGACTGACGTACCGTCAGTTGGCCGACGAACTCCCGGCGTATGTCAAGGACCTCGGCTTCACCCACGTGGAGCTCATGCCGGTCGCGCAGCACCCCTTCAGCGGCTCCTGGGGCTACCAGGTCACCGGCTTCTACGCGCCGATGGCGCGGCTCGGCACACCGGACGACTTCAAGTACCTGGTCGACGCCCTGCACCGGGCGGGCATCGGCGTGATCATGGACTGGGTGCCGGCCCACTTCCCGAAGGACGACTGGGCGCTGGCCCGCTTCGACGGGGACCCGCTGTACGAGCCGGGAGACGACCGGCGGGCCGAGCACCCGGACTGGGGCACGTACGAGTTCGACTTCGGGCGGGTCGAGGTGCGCAACTTCCTGGTCGCCAACGCGGTGTACTGGTGCGAGGAGTTCCACATCGACGGCCTGCGCGTGGACGCCGTCGCCTCGATGCTCTACCTCGACTACTCCCGCGACTCGGGCCAGTGGTCGCCCAACGTGTTCGGCGGCCGCGAGGACCTGGACGCGATGGCCTTCCTCCAGGAGATGAACGCGACCGTGTACCGGCGGGCGCCCGGCGTGGTGACGATCGCCGAGGAGTCGACGGCCTGGGGCGGGGTGACCCGGCCCACCGACAGCGGCGGTCTGGGCTTCGGCCTGAAGTGGAACATGGGCTGGATGCACGACTCGCTCGGCTACATCAGCCACGAGCCGGTCCACCGCAAGTACCACCACAACGAGATGACCTTCTCGATGATGTACGCGTACAGCGAGAACTACATCCTGCCGATCTCGCACGACGAGGTGGTGCACGGCAAGCAGGCCCTGGTGTCGAAGATGCCCGGCGACTGGTGGCAGCAGCGCGCCAACCACCGCGCGTACCTGGGGTTCATGTGGGCCCATCCCGGCAAGCAACTCCTCTTCATGGGGCAGGAGTTCGCGCAGGGAGCCGAGTGGTCCGAGCCCCATGGCCCGGACTGGTGGCTGCTCGACCCGGCCTACAGCGCGGAGCCGGACCACCGCGGGGTACGGGATCTGGTCCGCGATCTCAACACCGTCTACCGCGAGAGCCCCTCCTTGTGGCAGCGCGACACCGACCCCGGCGGGTTCCGGTGGGTGGTCGGGGACGCGGCCGAGGACAACGTCTTCGCGTTCGTCAGGTACGACGCCGAGGGCACCCCTTTGCTCGCGGTCTCCAACTTCTCCCCTGTCGTCCGCCACGACTACGTCCTGCATGTGCCCGGCTCCGTGCCCGCGTGGCAGGAAGCCCTCAACACCGACGCGGCTCGGTACGGCGGCAGCGACCTCACCCGGCCCGACCCGGTCAAGCCGGAGGACGGGGTGCTCAGGCTGACGCTGCCGCCCCTCGCGACGGTGTGGCTGGTTCCGCAGCCCGGCTGAGGTACCCGCGGCGACGCCAGGTGTTCGAACGGCCCCGGGGGGGCAGTCGGGGTCGTACACGAGCGAACAGTCTCGTCGCCGCAGAGAAGCCACAGGAGGGCTGCATCAGGTGCGCACCGTCGGAGTGGAGGAGGAACTCCTCCTGGTCGATCCCGAGACGGGGGAGCCGCAGGCGCTGTCCGCCGCGGTCCTCGCCCGCGCCGCGCAGGACGGCGCGGACAGGGACGTCTTCGAGAAGGAACTGCACAACCAGATGCTGGAGTTCGCGACGCATCCGCAGTCGGGGATGGAGGAGTTGCGGGCGGAGATCGTCCGCTGCCGCAAGGAGGCCGCCCGGCACGCCGGGGAGATCGGCTGCACGGTCGCCGCGCTCGCCACCTCACCGCTGCCCGTCAGCCCCTCCGTGGGCGTGGGCCGCCGCTACCAGTGGATGGCCGAGCAGTACGGGATCGCCACCCAGGAACAGCTCGTCATGGGCTGCCATGTGCACGTGTCGGTGGAGTCCGACGAGGAGGGCGTCGCCGTCATCGACCGGATCCAGCCCTGGCTGACGGTCCTGTCCGCGCTGAGCGCCAACTCCCCTTTCTGGCAGGGAATGGACACGCTCTACAGCAGCTATCGCAGCCGGGTGTGGCAGCGGTGGCCGTCGGCCGGTCCGACCGAGGCCTTCCGTTCGGCCGAGCGCTATCACCGCAGGGTCGCGGACATGGTGGCCACCGGCGTGATCCTCGACGAGGGGATGATCTACTTCGACGCCCGGCTGTCCCGGCGCTACCCGACCGTGGAGATCCGGGTCTCCGACGTGTGTCTGCACGCGAGCACCGCCGTGCTCGTCGCCACCCTGGCCCGCGGTCTCGTCGAGACCGCCGCGCGCGAGTGGCGGGCGGGCCGCGAGCCGCTGGGCCACAGCGTGAGCCTGCTGCGGCTGGCGGCCTGGCGGGCGGCGCGGTCCGGTCTGACCGAGGAACTGCTCCACCCCGCGACCATGCGGCGCATGCCGGCTCAGGCGGTGATACGGGCCCTGCTGGACCACGTCGGGGACGCCCTCGCCGAGACCGGCGACCTCGACCGTGCCCGCGACACGTGCGCCGAGCTGCTGCGGCTCGGCAGCGGCGCCGGGGTGCAGCGCGCGCTGATGGAGCGGACCGGAAGCCTCAGGGACGTGGTCACCGAGTGCGTGCGCATCACGCAGGCGTGACGCTGCCGTCCGTACGTCCGTGACCGTCTGGCGGCCGCGTTCTCGGCCTGGTCTCGCGACCGTTTCCCTGCTGCTCTCACGACCTGTATCGCGGCCTCCTCTCGCGGTGTCCTCTCACCGCCTGATTCTCTCCGCCTGATTCTCTTTGCCTGTTCTCACAGCATGAGGATGATGGCGTACACCAGGAAGAACGCCGCGATCAGGACGGCGAGGCCCAGGATCAGCGTCAGTGGCGCCTTGGCCCAGCCCTTGTGCGGATTGTGCGTCTCCCTGGGGCCCGCCTCGGGCAGGCTGCTCTCGGCCGGCGGGGTCTCGCCGGGAGGTACGCCGCCGCCCGGTTCCAGGCCGGTGGTGCGTTCGGGATCGGGGTCGGGGTTCGTGTAGCTCATGCCGTCCGAGTCCCCCGAACCCGCCGAGATCATCGGCCCCGGGGCCAGTTCTCCGATCCCGGCACCGAGCGCCCGCACCTGGGCTAGATTCGAGCACCGCAAGATAACCGTGCACGTCGGCGGAGTCACACCCCGTACACAACAGGAGCAGCGCATGCGCGACCTCGCCCTCGCTCCCCCGGCCACCCGACCCCTGACCGGAGGGCTCGCCGACAGTGTCTTCGAGACGGCGGCCCGCAACCCCTCCCTGCCGATGGTCGCCCGTCGTTCCGACGCCGCCTCCTCCGTCTGGGAGGAGGTGACCGCCGTGGAACTGCGGGACGAGGTGGTGGATCTGGCCAAGGGCCTCGTCGCCTGCGGGATCTCGCCGGGGTCCCGCGTGGCGATCATGGCGCGTACCCGGTACGAGTGGACGGTCCTCGGCTACGCGCTGTGGGCGGTGGGCGCCGAGGTGGTGCCGATCCATCCGACGTCCTCGCGGGAGCAGGTCGAGTGGATCCTGCGCGACGCGGGCTGCGTGGCCGTGGCCGTCGAGGACGAGCAGAGCGTCATGACGGTGGGCTCCGTGTGCGCGGCGCTGCCTCGGCTGCGCCATGTCTGGCAGCTGGACTCGGGGGCTCTTCGGGATCTAGTCGAGCGGGGCGAGTTCATCCCGTTCGCCACCGTGGACTCGCTGCGCCGCATCGTGCTGCCGGACTCCACCGCCGTCGTCGCCTACACCTCCGGCACGACCGGGCACCCGCTCGGCTGCGCGCTCAGTCACCGTGGCCTCGCGAGCCCCTGCGACACCCTGCTCGCGGGCTGGGGACACACGGCCGCGCCGCCCGGGCAGCAGGCGTCCGTCCTCGCGTTCCTGCCGTTCTCCCACGTGTACGGCCTCATGATCCAGGGCATGTGCCTGCGCGGCGGTCTGCTCATGGCCCATGAACCCGACCTGAGCGGGGAGGCGCTGTCGTCGGCACTGCGCTCCTTCCGCCCCACCTACTTCTACGCCGTACCGTCGGTCTTCGAGAAGATCTACAAGACCTTCCTGCGCACCGCCCAACAGGCGGGCCGCGGCGCGCTGTTCGAGCGGGCGGCCGAGACGGCACGGGACTTCGCCGCGGCGTGCGAGCGGCAGCGGCTGGACGCCGGGTCCGGCCCCGGCCTCGATCTGCGGCTCCAGCACGCCCTGTACGAACGCACGGTGTACCGCAAGCTGCGGGCCGCGCTCGGCGGCAGGGCCCGGCGCGCCACTTCGGGCGGCTCACCCCTCAACCGCGATCTGAGCCTGTTCTACGAGGGCATCGGCGTCTACGTCCACGACGGCTACGGGCTCACGGAGACCAGCGGCGGGATCACGATGCAGCCGTTGGGCCGGGAGAAGTCCGGCACGGTGGGGCAGGTCCTTCCGGGCACGGACATCCGGGTGGCCGACGACGGGGAGATCCTGGTGCGCGGGCCGTCGGTGTTCCAGGGGTACGTGAGCGACGAGGCGGCGACCCGGGCCGCACTGCTGCCCGGCGGCTGGCTGGCCACGGGGGACATCGGGCGGCTGGATCCCGAGGGCTATCTGACGATCACCGGGCGCAAGAAGGACGTCATCATCACCAACAGCGGCAAGAGCGTCGCCCCGGCCGCCCTGGAGCACCGGCTGCGGATGCATCCGCTCATCCACCAGGCGGTGATCGTCGGCGACAACCGGCCCTGCGTGGGGGCGCTGATCACCCTGGACCCGGAGTTCCTCGCGCACTGGCGGGCGGGACTGGCCTGGCAGGGTGACGCGGGAAACCGGGAGGCGCGTGAGGAGAACGCGCTGCGGGAGGAGATCACGCGGGCCGTGGCGGCGGCCAACAGTGCCGTCTCGCGCTCGGAGTCCATCCGCGTCTTCCGGGTTCTTCCGGAGCCGTTCGACCTGGCCAGCGGGCTGATGACACCGTCGATGAAACTGCGCCGGGACCTGATCGTGCGAACGTACGCGTTCGAGATCGACGCCATGTACCAGGCGCGCTCACGCGGCGGGCGGCAGAGCGTGCCGGACGATTCGGCGAGCTGGGACGAGGCGGACAACGTGTTCCGGTGAGGGCGTGCCTGTGGGGAGGGGCAGGCGAGGCCTGCCCGGAGCATGCCGAAGGGCGCATGCCGTGGTGCGCATGCGCCCTTCGATCCCGGTCGGGGGCTTCGGTCAGGGGCCTTGGGTCAGCCGCCGACGTACCAGGTGAAGCCGCCGTTCGCCGCGGCCACCGCGAAGAGCGCCGCGAAGATGACCAGGTCGACGATGCCGAGGACGATACCGGCCTTGGCCATCCCCGCCCCGCCCTTGGCCGGTGCCTGGCGCATGCCCACGGCGCCCAGCACTATCGCCACCGGACCGAGAATCACGTTGAAGAAGATCAGTCCGATGATTCCGCAGATGAGGCTCGCGATGGCCAGACCATTGGTGCGTGACCTGGAGGACGCGGCAGAGGTGCTGCCGTAACTCGTCATCACATTCTCCCGGTGTCGGGTGCTTGGATATCCGGCGAGTTCCCTTCAAAATGCCGCACATACCGAATATTTGATGTGCCGTCAGGGAATTTCCGAAATTGCCCATTCCGCTTTTCGCGCGGTCAACGCCGTCGACCGCGAGCCGCCCAGGAGGTGCCCACACCCGCGAGATGCAGGGCCAGCACCATCAGGCCGAGCAGCATGACGTTCGTCGACGTGAAGACGTCGTTGGTCGAGATCTCGGCGGCGTTGATCAGGAACGCGATGAAGAACAGAACTGCCGCAGCAATGGCGAGCACGAGTCACCCTCCGTCCGTATCCACCTACGAAGTCCCCATGCCCCGGATCCGCGGCGGCAGACAGGAGGATCCCCCGCGGTCCGCCGGTCTGATCGCACGCGGGCGCGTAAGCTCTGTCCGCCTGGGAACTCTGCAGACGGAGGGGGCGCAAGGGAAAGCACTACAGCCCTGCTGACGCCGGGCCGGGAAGGCGAGATGGCAGCCGAGCCGCATAGGGACGACACACTGGCTTCCAAAGAGATGCCCAGCCGCAGCACACGCTTCCCAGGGGAGCTGCGCAATGTGACAGGTGCGCGCCTTGAAGCGGAGAAGTTCCTCTATGACCTGGCACGCACCTCTCCGCCGGCCACGCCGGAGTACTGGGACGACATCCTCCTGGTGGTCACGGAGCTGGCCGCGAACGCGGTCCAGTACGCTCCGGGTCCTTTCGAACTGTCCATGCGCCGGACGTTCGACGGCGTACACGTGGTCATGCGGGACACCAACACCACTCCGCCCGCGCCCCGGCCCTTCCACCCCAGCCGCGGTGGCGGAGGCATCGGCTGGCATCTGATCCACACGTTGTGCGACCAGGTCAGCGTGGTCACCGGAGACAGCGGCAAGGAGATCCACGTCTTCCTGCCCTGGTGAGGCCGGTCGGACGTGGGCGGAACTCAGGCGGACGCCTCGCGCAGCGGCACGAACACGCTGATCGTCTTGCCGCCTCCGGGACGCGGTTCGACGGCGATCTCCCGGGCCAGGCGAATGATCAGCGGCCAGCCGTACCCGCTGCCGTGGTGCGCGACGGGCAGGGCACCGGATCCGTACGCGGCGTCGGGCACGGCCTGACTGTTGTCGTGGACGGCGAGCCGGACCCCCCGGGGTGTGGGCAGGACGTCGAACCCGGCCAGTCCCGCACCGTGCCGGATGGCGTTGGTGACCAGCTCCGAGACGACGAGGAGCAGGTCGATGACGTCTTCTTCCCGAACGGCGCGGGATCCCGAGCCCCACTCCTCGCGCACCACCGCCCGGACATGGGCGCGTGCCGCTGCCGCGGTCGTCACCGGGGGCGCCGTCCGGGTCTCCTCGGTACGCTCGGCCGCGCTCACGACCGCGTCACTGCCCGGGGGCCCTCCGTCGCGCCTCGGCCGGAATCGACCAGGACGAGGAACCCCGCCGTTCCTGTCCCCGTCAATCAGCCTTTTCCCCTCAGGTGGGCCCGTTCACCGTGGTGGAACCGGCGCGGCCGCCGCCCGTCGGTCCGACGTCGGCGGCCCGCGCCTCGGCGTCCCCGCTCAGGTGGTGGGCGTCGCGCCCGGCGGCAGCCGATGGTAATACTCGCCCACGCTCGCCAGGTACGCCCGGTCCATGGTTTCGCTGTCCGTGTGGAACCGGGGAGCCCCCTTCACCTCACCCCTCGTGCATGACAGCGTTATCGTCCGGCTCTCGTCGTCGACGCCCGTCATCACGCCGACCGGAACCAGGACACTCCGGCCGAAGACCCAGACGCCGGTGTCCACGACCAGGTGCCGCATCCCGAAGTGATCGGCCTGCCGGTCCACCTGGCCGATCGTGCCGTCGGTCGCCTCCACGGTGTAGCCCGTGAGCTCCTGTCCCTCCACATGACCGCTGTCCCGTGCGTACGACCAGATTCCGTCGATGGCCACGCCGCTCCTTTCTCCCCGCGCCGATGCCGTGTCATGAGCCTGCGGACCCCGCTGCGGCCGCCTGCTCCACAGCAGCAGTTACCCGCCGACGGCATTCGCATTCTGAACAGCGCGCCACAACGGCCGAACATCCTCACGGGCCGCGGAAGAAACCGCTCCCAGTACCCCTGTCAAGTCCGGGCATGCACACTCACCACCTGTTTTCCGCACCTCGGGCAGAAGTTCGCGCGACACTTTGTCCGGCACTCGGCAGCTGGGTTAGCCTACGTCGTCTTTCTCATCACGCAGATCCGTGAACTGCGGAAACGCACGCACAACTTGCGAGGGCCGCCCGGCCCGGCTTTGGTTCCGAGTCCCCGTCCCCGGGGACTCTTGGGGAGCGGAACGAGGGTACGCATGACCAGCAACACCATCGAGGTCAGCGATGCGGTCCCGGGGGACCACGAGCTGCGGCAGCTCCTGGCCGGGCTGACGGCGGTACGGGACGGGGACTTCGGCACCCGCCTTCCGGACGACGGACATGGCCTCCTGGGTGACATCGCCACCGTGTTCAACGGCATGGTCGACCAGCTGTCCGTGTTCACCTCCGAGGTCACCCGCGTGGCCCGCGAGGTCGGCACCGAGGGAACGCTCGGAGGGCAGGCGGAGGTACCGGGCGTCTCGGGCACCTGGGCCGACCTGACGGACTCCGTCAACGCCATGGCGGGCAACCTGACGACCCAGGTGCGCGACATCGCGCAGGTGGCCACGGCGGTGGCGAAGGGGGACCTCTCCCAGAAGATCGACGTACCCGCGCGCGGCGAGATCCTCCAGCTGAAGGAGACCGTCAACACGATGGTCGACCAGCTCTCCGCCTTCGCCGACGAAGTGACGCGTGTGGCCCGCGAGGTCGGCAGCGAGGGGCGGCTCGGCGGACAGGCGCAGGTGCCGGGGGTCGCCGGCGTCTGGCGTGACCTCACCGACTCGGTGAACGGCATGGCGGGCAACCTGACCGGCCAGGTCCGCAACATCGCCCAGGTGACGACAGCCGTCGCCCAGGGCGACCTCTCGCAGAAGATCACCGTCGACGCCCGCGGCGAGATCCTGGAGCTGAAGAACACCATCAACACGATGGTCGACCAGCTCTCCGCCTTCGCCGACGAAGTGACGCGTGTGGCCCGCGAGGTCGGCACCGAGGGGCGGCTCGGCGGACAGGCCGACGTCAAGGGCGTCAAGGGCACCTGGCGCGACCTCACCGACTCGGTGAACTTCATGGCCGGCAACCTCACCTCCCAGGTCCGCAACGTCGCCCAGGTCGCGACCGCCGTGGCCAAGGGCGACCTCTCGCAGAAGATCACCGTCGACGCCCGCGGCGAGATCCTGGAGCTGAAGAACACCATCAACACGATGGTCGACCAGCTTTCCGCCTTCGCCGACGAGGTCACCCGCGTCGCCCGCGAGGTCGGCACCGCCGGGAACCTCGGCGGTCAGGCCCAGGTCCGGGGCGTGTCCGGCACCTGGAAGGACCTCACGGACAACGTCAACGTGATGGCGTCGAACCTGACCGGCCAGGTCCGCTCCATCGCCCAGGTGGCGACCGCCGTGGCCCGGGGCGATCTGTCGCAGAAGATCACCGTCGAGGCCAAGGGTGAGGTCGCGGCCCTCGCCGACGTCATCAACACCATGGTCGACACCCTGTCCGCGTTCGCCGACGAAGTGACGCGTGTGGCCCGCGAGGTCGGCACCGAAGGGCGGCTCGGCGGACAGGCCCACGTGCCGAACGTGGCCGGCACGTGGAAGGACCTGACCGACAACGTCAACTCGATGGCGAACAACCTCACCGGTCAGGTGCGCAACATCGCGCTGGTGACGACCGCGGTGGCCAAGGGCGACCTGTCGAAGAAGATCGACGTCGACGCCCGCGGCGAGATCCTGGAACTCAAGACGACGATCAACACGATGGTCGACCAGCTCTCCGCCTTCGCCGACGAGGTCACCCGCGTCGCCCGCGAGGTCGGCACCGAGGGACGGCTCGGTGGACAGGCCGAGGTGGAGGGTGTCTCGGGCACCTGGAAGCGCCTCACCGAGAACGTGAACGAACTCGCGGGCAACCTGACCCGGCAGGTGCGCGCGATCGCCGAGGTGGCGAGCGCGGTCGCGGAGGGCGACCTGACGCGCTCGATCACGGTGGAGGCCTCCGGCGAGGTCGCCGAGCTCAAGGACAACATCAACTCCATGGTCGGCTCCCTGCGCGAGACCACCCGGGCCAACCAGGAGCAGGACTGGCTCAAGACCAACCTCGCCCGGATCTCCGGCCTGATGCAGGGGCACCGGGACCTGCCCGTCGTGGCCGAGCTGATCATGGACGAGCTGGTCCCGCTGGTCTCGGCCCAGTACGGCGCGTTCTACCTCGCCGAGGACGGCGACGACGGCCCCGAACTGCGGCTGGTCGGCTCCTACGGCCGCCCCGACGACGACAGCCGGCCCGCCCGGATCGCCTTCGGGCGCACCCTGGTCGGCCAGGCGGCGCGCAGCCGGCGCACCATCACGGTGGAGGAACTGCCGTCGGACTACGTGACCATCTCCTCGGGGCTCGGCCAGGTGGTGCCGCGCGCGCTCGTGCTGCTGCCCATCGTGGTGGAGGGCCAGGTCCTCGGCGTGATCGAGCTGGCCTCGGTCACCGCCTTCACGCAGATCCACCAGGACTTCCTGGAACAGCTGATGGAGACCATCGGCGTCAACCTGAACACCATCGTGGCCAACGCCCGGACCGACGAACTGCTGGGCGAGTCACAGCGTCTGACGGCCGAACTCCAGGCCCGTTCGGCCGAGTTGCAGGCCCAGCAGGAGGAGCTGCAGCACTCCAACGAGGAACTGGAGGAGAAGGCCTCGCTGCTGGTCGCGCAGAACCGCGACATCGAGGCGAAGAACCTCCAGATCGAGCAGGCCCGGCAGGAACTGGAGGCCCGCGCCCAGCAGTTGTCGCTGGCCTCCAAGTACAAGTCGGAGTTCCTGGCGAACATGAGCCACGAGCTGCGCACCCCGCTCAACAGCCTGCTGATCCTCGCCCAGCTGCTCGCCCAGAACCCCTCGCGCAACCTCACCCCCAAGCAGGTCGAGTACGCGGGCATCATCCACTCCGCCGGGTCGGACCTGCTCCAGCTGATCAACGACATCCTCGACCTGTCGAAGGTCGAGGCCGGAAAGATGGACGTCGCGCCGGAGGTCGTGTCCCTGCGCCAGCTCATCGACTACGTGGAGGCCACCTTCCGGCCGATGACGACGCAGAAGAGCCTGGACTTCGCGGTGACCACGACCCCCGGCGCCCCGGCCGACCTGCTGACCGACGAGTCCCGCCTGCGCCAGGTGCTGCGCAACCTGCTGTCCAACGCGGTCAAGTTCACCGAGCAGGGCAGCGTGGAACTGCGTATCGAACCCGCTTCCGACGACGAGGTGCCCCAGGGCGTGCTGCGCAGCAGCACCATCGTGGCCTTCCGTGTGAAGGACACCGGGATCGGTATTCCCGAGCAGCAACTGGAGACGATCTTCGGGGCGTTCCAGCAGGCGGACGGCACGACGAGTCGCAAGTACGGCGGCACCGGGCTCGGTCTGTCCATCACCCGGGAGATCGCCCATCTGCTCGGCGGCGCGGTCACCGTGGACAGCACACCCGACCAGGGCAGCACGTTCACGCTGTTCCTGCCGGTGGCACGTCCGGACTTCGAGGAGCTGCTGAGCAGCGGCCTGCCCTCCGAGAGGGCGCCGGACATGGCGCTCGCCCTCGACGCCGTGGGAAGCCGTCCGACGGCGATCGGTCTGCCGGCCGGAGCCGGGCAGCGGCGGCGGCGTCTGCTGGTGGTGGAGGAGCGCGCTCGCGGGCTGCTGACCCTGGTCGCCGAGAGCGTGGTCGCCGACGTGGCCCACGGCCGGGGCGGAAGCGGCCAGGGGGCGGCTGTCGACGTCATCACCGCCGCCGGCGCCCAGGAGGCCGCGGGCGCCCTGGCCGACGAGCCGTGCCACTGCGTCGTACTCGAACTGGGCATGCCGGACGGTGAGGCCTCCCGGTTCCTGGAGGCGCTGCGGGGCGACTCCGCGCTGGCGAGCGTTCCGGTGCTGGTGCACAGCGGTCACCGCGCCGACCTCGCCCTGGAGGAGTCGCTGCGGTCGCGCGCGCAGGCCGGGTCGCTGGAGTTCCTGTCCAGCCTGGACGAACTGCGCGAACGCATCGCGCTGCACCTGTCGGCGGAGGAACCCGGAGACGTGCTCTCCCTGGTGCGCCCCGACGAGCCACAGCCGGTCACGCCACAGCCGGTCGACGAGTCGTTCGCCGGCCGTACGGTGCTCGTCGTCGACGACGACGCGCGCAACCTCTTCGCGCTCAGCGGGATCCTCGAACTCCACGGCTTCCGGGTGCTGCACGCGGACAACGGCCGCAAGGGCATCGAGACGCTGGTCGACAACCCGGACGTGGCCCTCGTGCTGATGGACGTGATGATGCCCGAGATGGACGGGTACACCGCCACGGCGGAGATCCGCAGGATGCCGCAGTACGCCGACCTGCCCATCATCGCGGTCACCGCGAAGGCGATGCCCGGCGACCGCGAGAAGTCCCTCGCCTCGGGCGCCAGCGACTACGTCACCAAGCCCGTCGACACCCAGGATCTGATGGCCTGCGTCCGAAGCTGGCTGCCCGCATGAGGCCGCCGAGTTCCGACGGTCCGCACGCGCACGGCGACGCGGGGGGACCCTTCGCGTCGGCCTCTCCCCCGGCCGGCCCGGGGCCGGAGCCCGACGGCGGGCCCGTACCCTCCGCCTCCCCCGTGGGCAGGCTGGCCGCGACCGTCGAGCGGTTGCGCCGCGAGGTGCGGGCGGCCCAGGCGGAGGCCGAGGGACGTGCGCTGATCGAACTCGCCAAGGGCATCCTGGTCGAACGTCTGCAGTGCGGTCCCGCGCAGGCCGCACGGCAGCTCGCGGAGCTGGCCGAGCAGGCGAAGATGACACCTCTGGAGTTCGCGGTCGAGGTCATCAACCAGGCCGCCCGGGACAAGATGTCCGAGGTCACGGAGGCCTTCCTCGCCGCCACGTCCGAGACCGCGGAGTCGGTGGTCGACGCCGCGGCCGTACGGCTGCGGGCCGCCGAGAGCGGTGCGCTGGCCGCGGACGACACCCAGGCGGTCGCGGACTCCCTGTTGCAGCAGGCCCTGCAGCCGCTCGGGGCGGTGGCCGTGGCCATCTGGGCGGCGGGCCCCGACGGCTCGCTGTCCCTGGCGGGCAGCGCCGGGTTCTCCCCGGTCGAGGCGGCGCGCTGGCGCTATGTGCCGCCGGACGTGGTGACGGTGGCGCGGCGCGGCCTGACCGAGCGCGACGGTCAGTGGATCACCTCCCTGGCCCGCACCGGACTGCCCAGCATCGGCCGGCATCAGCATCCGGACGGCGGCCGGGCCGCGCTGCCCGCGGGTACCGGTGGGCGGGTGCACGGCGTTCTGGAGATCGTCTGGGCCGAGCCGCTGGCCCCGCAGCCGCCGCGGATCATCCGTCAGCTGGAAGCCCTGGCGGAGCTGTGCGCCCACACCCTGGAGACCTACACGCTGGTGCACGACTCCGTGCCGGAACCCCGCGTGCTGCCGGACGCGGCGGAGCTCATGGACCTGGCCGACGGGCTGCACGACCCCGCTCTGGTCCTGGTGCCGCACCTCGACGACTCCGGTCACCTGGTGGACTTCCGTATCCAGCACGTGAACAGCCGGTTCCTCGATCCCGCGGGCCGGCCGCGCGCCGTCGTCAACGGGGCTCTGCTCCTGGAGGCCTATCCGATGGCCGCCGGGGAGAGCGAGCTGTTCCAGCGCGTCGAGCGGGTCTACGCGACCGGCGAGCCGTTCCGTGCGCGCCGGATGAACCTCACCGCCCTGGTGGACCAGGTCCCGCTGTCGGCGATCGCCGACATCAGCATCAGCCGGCACGGAACCGGCGTCCTGCTGCTGTGGCGGATCGAGGACGAGACCGCGCGGCTGGCGAGCCTGTTGCAGCACGCCCAGCGGCTCGGGCGGATCGGCGGGTTCGAGGAGAACCTGCTGACCGGCGAGATCACCTGGAACGGGCAGCTGTTCGACCTGTACGGCCGTTCCCCGTCGAGCACCCCGGTCCCGCTCGAGGAACTGACCGCCCACGCCCACCCCGACGACACCGACGCCATCCGCCGGTTCCTGCGCACGCTGCTGCACCAGCGGCGTCCCGCGTCGACGGCGTTCCGGCTGCAACGGCCCGACGGGGTGACCCGGCACATCCGGATCGTCGCCGAACCGGTGCTCGACACGGACGGCCGGCTGTTCGCCGTCCGCGGCGCCTACCAGGACATCTCGGCCCAGCACTGGACCGAGGTCGCCCTCGCGGCCACCCGCGACCAGCTCGCGCACACCGAGCAGCAGGCCACCGAACGCAACCGGCTCACCCTGCAGTTGCAGCACGCCATCATGCCGCCCACCCAGGCCCCGCTCCAGGTCCCCGACCTCCAGGTGGCCGTCCGCTACCGGCCCGCCGAGATGGAGCAACTCGTGGGCGGCGACTGGTACGACGCCGTCGTACTGCCGTCCGGGATGGTGCTGCTGTGCGTCGGCGACGTGGCGGGGCACGGGATGGAGGCGGCCACCAGCATGGTCGTGCTGCGCAACGCGCTGCGCGGACTGGCCGTCACCGGCGCCGGGCCGGGCCAACTGCTGTCCTGGCTCAACATCGTGGCGCACCACCTCAACGGCGCCGTCACCGCCACCGCGGTCTGCGCACTGTACGACCCCGACCGGCACACACTGCGCTGGGCGCGAGGGGGCCATCTCCCGCCCGTGCTGGTGCGCGGCGCCGAGGCCACGCCGCTGCCTCTGGTCAAGGGCATGCTGCTCGGTGCCGTACCGGAGGCGCAGTACGAGGAGGCCGAGGTCCAACTGGCCGCCGGGGACACCCTGTTGATGTACACCGACGGGCTGATCGAGCGCCGGGACCGCTCCGTGGAGGAGTCGCTGAAGCAGCTGCTGACCACGGCGCGCACGGCTCCACGGACACTCGACCTGCAGCTGGACCGTCTGCTGACGTACAGCCGATCGGACACGGACGACGACACCTGTCTCGTCGGCATCCGGGTCGGGTGACATACCTCGTTCGTTCGCGGGTAAACGCGGGGCGCGGTGACAGATGACGACCGGCGACGGGAAGGCGCACAGGATGGGATTCGGCAGGCGGGGGACGTGCTGCCCGGCGGGGGACGGAGCCGCTCAGCGCCCCCCGGCCCGATGAGATCTTGATCACGGAGCACTGTCGGAACAGGCGTGCATCGAAGTCGCCCACAGGGGTAACCAGCCCTGGCCGTAAGACTTGTGGAGGTATTCGTGTCCATTGCCCAGAACCCCTTGTCCGTCGAGGTCACCCTGCCCCGGGAGGACGTCGCTCTGATCTCGGTCGAGGGCTACTTGGACGTAGACACCGCAACGGAGTTCCAGCATCACCTGGCCAACCAGCTCCACCACGGCCGGCGGCACTTCCTGCTGGACCTCTCGTCCGTCCCGTTCATGGACTCGTCGGGCATGAACATCATCCTGAGGGTCTACCAGGAGGCCCGCGACATACCGGGCAGCGTGCACATCATCTCCCCCACACCTGCGGTGCGGCGGATCCTGGACCTGACGGGCGTGAGCATCACGGTCCCGGTGTCGGAGAGCCTGGACGAGGCGCTGGCCCGCGTCGACGCGCCTGAGACCGGGCAGGTCGAGCAGGTCGCTCAGGACGGCCGACAGACCTGATCCGGCGGGCCGTCCACGAGCCGTCGAAGGGCTTCCCGCACCACGTGATCGTTCGTCCGGGACGCGGTGCCCCACACCGTGGGGCCATGGTTACAGTGGTCGCCCGGCAGGGTCACATCGCCGTCTCGTTGCCTCCAACGGGTTCGGTGCGACGAAACCCCGAAGAGGACGCTGAGGAGTAGTACAGGTGCCGGAGCACGAAACGGTAGGCCAGCACGAATCGCCGGCACGGGAGGTCGGGGACTTCCTGCGCCGCCGCGCCGAACAGATCGCCGGGCGATGGGCCGACGAGCCCCTGTTCCGCACGGTGTTCACCGTCTCGCGGGACGAGGCGGTGGAAGCGGGCAAGATCGTCGTCGACGCGCTGGCCCAGGTCGCCGACACGGACCAGGTGCACGACCCCGACGCCGCCGGATTCACCGTGGTGCGCGAGCAGTTGGCGCGGATGGGCGCGGCCCGCTCCCGGGCCGGCTTCACCACCGCGCAGGTCTCGAACGACGTGGACGCGCTGCGCCCGCCCGTCGAGAACCTCCTGATCGCCGATCTCCCCGAAGAGCCGACCGAGCTGGTCCGGGACTGCACGACGGCCCTGACCGTGCTGATGGGCACCCTGCGGCTGGTCGTGCTGGAGACGGCGCTGAGCGAAGGGCAGGCCCTGATCGAGCGGCAGCGGCTGCAGCTGATGGAAGTGGCCACGCCGGTCATCAAACTCTGGGACGGCATCGTGGCGGTCCCGCTGATCGGGACGCTCGACAGCGCCCGCAGCCAGGTCGTGATGGAGACGCTGCTGGAGGCCGTCGTCGACCAGCACGCCCGGTTCGCGATCCTCGACATCACCGGCGTGCCGACGGTCGACTCCCTGGTCGCCCAGCACCTGATGAAGACGGTCGCGGCCGCCCGGCTGATGGGCGCGGAGTGCGTCGTCTCCGGCATCCGTCCGGCGATCGCGCAGACCATCGTCCACCTGGGCCTGGACCTGGGCACCGTGATCACCAGGGCGAGCCTGGCCGACGCCCTGGCGTACGCACTGCACGAGCTGGGAGCCAACATCATCAACGCGACGCCCGGCGGTGTGGCGGGTACCCGGTGAACCACCACTTCTCCTCCGGCCCCGTCACGGGGCACGTGCCGGTGCTCAAGCTCGGCGACGTCCTCCTGGTCACCCTCCAGGGAGACCTGCACGACAGCACTGCCGAGCAGCTCCAGCAGGACATCGGCGAGACCATCGTCGGCACCGGGGTGACCGGCCTGGTCATCGACATCTCCGGGGTCGAGATGGTCGACTCCTTCCTCGGTCGTGTACTGGCCGAGATCGCCGCGCAGGCCACGCTGCTGGCCGCCCGTACCGTCGTGGCCGGCATGCGGCCGGCCGTCGCGATCACGCTGGTGGAGCTCGGACTGACGCTTCCGGGGCTGCGCACCGCGCTCACCGCGGAGGCGGCCATGGACCTGCTCGCGGGCCTGCATCCGGCCACCCGCTCCGGCGGACCGCGCCAGGAGAGCCGGTGATGCAGACAGCCGCGGGCGTCGACGCCTGCCTGCCGATCCGTTCGGACATGGATCTGGTGTGGGTGCGCCAGCACGTACGGCAGGCCGCCGGTCTGCTGGGTTTCGGCCTGGTGGACCAGACCAAACTGGTCACCGCGGCCAGTGAGCTGGCCCGCAACACCCTCGTGCACGGCGGGGGCGGACAGATGGAGTCGGCACGCGTCGACAACGGGCGCGTGCACGGGCTGCGCCTGACGTTCTCCGACGAAGGGCCGGGCATCCCGGACCTGGAGCGGGCGCTGAGCGACGGCTACACCTCGGGGGACGGTCTGGGGATGGGCCTGGGCGGTGCGCGCCGCCTCGTGCACGAGTTCGCCGTCGACAGCACTCCGGGCGTCGGCACCAAGATCACGGTGATCTCCTGGGCGGCCCGGCCACCGCACCCGCGCGGGGAGTTCTGATGCCGCGCGTGTGGGAGGTCCCGGTCCACGACTCGACCCGGGTCCGCGACGCCAGGGTGGCCGCGGTGAACGCGGCCACCTCGGCACGGCTCGACGAGCCGCGTACGGCGGCCGCCGCTCTGGTGGCGACCGAGCTGGCCACCAACCTGCTCAAGCACGCCGGGGGCGGTCTGATCCTCATCGAGGTCGTCGCGCCGCCCACGCCCACGGGCGGCGGCGCCTGCCTGGTGCAGATCGCCGCGATCGACCACGGGCCGGGCATGACCGACATGGCCGCCGCCCTGCGCGACGGCTTCTCCACCACCCGTTCCCTCGGCGCCGGACTCGGCACGTGCCGCCGTATAGCCGACGACTTCGGCCTGCACAGCGCGCCGGGGCGGGGCACCGTGGCGCTGGCCCGGGTCGGTGCCCGCCCGAAGGCCGCGGCGCCGGTCGCCGCGGTGCGGGCCGGCGGGGTGAACATCCCGCTCGCCGGTGCGGACTACTCGGGCGACGCCTGGGCATGGGCCCGGTCCGGCGACCGGCTGACCCTGATGCTGGCCGACGGGCTGGGGCACGGTCCGGAGGCGGCCCGCGCCTCGACGGCGGCGGTGGAGGCCCTGAACGGCGCCGCCCATCTGCCGCCCGCCGAAGCGCTGGTGCACCTCGACACGGCGTTGCGCGGCACCAGGGGCGCGGCCGTCGCCGTCGCCCAGGTGGAGCCGCGTGCCGGGCTGCTGCGGTTCGCGGGCGTCGGCAACATAGGCGCCCGGCTGCGTCAGGGCGACGGCTGGCGTTCCCTGCTGTCCCGGCCCGGGATCGTGGGCGTCCACCGGCACGCGACACTGCGTGAGGACCGTATGCCCTGGGCGGCGGACCAGCTGCTGATCCTGCACAGCGACGGCCTGCCCAGCCGCTGGACGGCGCCGTCCGACGCGGACCTGCTGTCCGCCGACCCGGCCCTCGTGGCCGCCTTGACGGTGCGTGACGCGAGCAGTTCCGCGCGGCCGGTGCGGGACGACACGGCTGTGGTGGTGCTGTCTCCGACCGCGGAGGGTCCATGACGCGCAGTTTGCAGATCACCGACGTCGTCGACGCGGCCCGGGCCCGGATCGCGACCGCCCGGCTGGCGGCCGCGTACGGTGTGCCCGCCCTCGACCGCACGCGTCTGACCTCCGCGCTCAGCGCCCATGTGCGGCAGTGCCTCACCAAGGGCGGCACGTGGCGGCTCAGCCTGGAAGTCACGGCGGCGCCCGCCGAGGAGGGGCTGCTGCACGTGGTGGTGACCCCCTCGCAGGACACGGGTGCCGCCGCCGCGCAGCCGCCGTGGCGGACGACGGTCCGCTGTCCCGAGACGGCGGACCCGGCCGGTGGCGCCGCGGTGGCGGACGACCCGGCGGTCCTGGCGGAGGCCCTGCTGGGCGCCGACGAGGACACCGCTCTGGTGCTGGAGAGGCTCGGCGAGCAGGAGGAGCTGGTCGCCTTCCACCGGGAGGAACTGCACCAGACCAATCAGGGCGTGCTGGCCCTGCACGCCGAACTGGACGCCGCCGGGCGCGCCCAGCGCGACGCGTTCGCCGCCGAGCGCAAGGCGCGCACCGAGGCGGAGAGCGCCCGCCGAAGACTGACGTTCCTGGCGGACGCCAGTGCCGTACTGACGGCGTCGCTGAACCACCACGAGATCGTGCGCCGGCTGCCGGATCTGCTGGTGCCCGAGTACGCCCGCAGCGTCGACGTCTGGCTCTTCGACGGCGACGGCGACCGGCAGCCGCCCGCCCCGCACCCGGCCGCCGCCGTGCTCGCCGCCCGCACCGGGCGCCCGCAGTACGCCGCCGACCATCCGGGAGGCCTGCCCGGCGTCACCGACCAGCCGCCCTCGGCGCTGGATCCCGCCCGGCCGCTGCTGTGCATCCCGCTGCCCACGCGGCGCGCCCCGCTGGGCGTGCTGACGCTGTCGCCGCCCGGCAAGCGCTGGGACCCGGACGACGCGGTGATGCTGATCGAGCTCACCCGGCGGGCCAGCATCGCCATCGACAACGCCCGGCGCTTCGAGCACAACCGGGACATCGCCGAGACGCTCCAGCGCGCCCTGCTCACGGACCTGCCCACCACACCGGGCCTGAGCCTGGCCGCCCGCTATCTGCCGGCCACGTACGGGCTGAACATCGGCGGCGACTGGTACGACGCCTTCCGGCAGCCCGACGGCAGTCTGATCACCGTCATCGGCGACGTGACGGGGCACGGTCTGCACGCGGCCGTGATGATGAGCCAACTGCGGACGGCGCTGCGGGCCTACGCCGTCGACGGCGGCAGCCCGGGCCAGTTGCTGACGCGGCTGCACATGTTCCTGCACCATCTCCAGCCGGATCTGTACGCCACCGCGGTCATCGCGCGCTTCCGCCCCGGCGATCCGACGCTCACCTGGGCCGCCGCGGGCCATCCGCCGCCGGTGCTGCGCACTCCCGACGGACGGGTGCGGACGCTGGACGCCAAACCCGGGGCCATGCTGGGCATCCCGCTGCGGCAGGTGATCCACGACCACACCGCGCCGCTCGAGCCCGGCTCCACACTGGCGCTGTACACGGACGGTCTGGTGGAGCGGCGTGCCCTGGGCATAGACCCGGGCATCGAGCGCCTGGCCCAGGCGCTCGGGTCGTTCGATTCCGCGGAGCTGGAGGCCGACCTGGACGGTTCGGCGGACCGGATCCTCACCCCGCTGCTGAGCGACTCCGAGCGGGACGACGACGTGTGCCTGCTGCTGTGCCATCTGGCGGCCTGAGGACCTGGTCCACGGCGTCCGTCCCACGATCTTCACGATCGCCCCGGTGCGCTTCGGCGGCGGGGCGGGCATGGTGGTCCTCGACGCGTTCGTCTGTTCGCCGCGCGCGGCGGGCGGGACGGCACCGCGAGGGGATCGATGAGGTGCGAAGCAGCGATCCACGGGCAGGCGAATGGCGTTCGAGGCAGACCGCCTGGAGCCGCAGAAAGGGATGAACACCGTGACACGACCCAGGATCCTGGTGGTTGGTGCAGGTTTCGCCGGAGTGGAGTGCGTCCGCCGTCTGGAACGCAAGCTCTCCCCGGACGAAGCAGACGTCACGCTGGTGACGCCGTTCGCCTACCAGCTCTACCTTCCGCTGCTCCCCCAGGTCGCCTCCGGCGTGCTGACGCCGCAGTCGATCGCCGTCTCCCTGCGACGCAGCAAGAAGTACCGCACCCGGATCATCCCGGGCGGCGCGATCGGTGTGGACCTGAAGTCCAAGGTCTGCGTCATCCGCACCATCACCGACGAGATCGTCGACGAGCCGTACGACTACATCGTGCTGGCTCCCGGCAGCATCACCCGCACCTTCGACATCCCGGGCCTCACCGACCACGCCTTCGGCATGAAGACGCTGGCCGAGGCCGCCTACGTCCGTGACCACGTGATCTCCCAGCTGGACCTCGCCGACGCCAGTGAGGATCCGGCGGAGCGTGCCTCGCGGCTGCAGTTCGTGGTGGTCGGCGGCGGGTACGCCGGCACCGAGACCGCGGCCTGTCTGCAACGCCTCACGCACGCCGCCGTCAGGCGCTACCCGCGCCTGGACCCGGGGCTCATCAAGTGGCACCTGATCGACATCGCGCCGAAGCTGATGCCGGAGCTGGGCGACAAGCTGGGCCGCAGCGCCCAGGAGATCCTGCGCAGGCGGGGCATCGAGATCTCGCTCGGGGTCTCCATCGCCAAGGCGGGCCCCGAGGAGGTCACGTTCACCGACGGCCGGGTGGTGCCCACCCGCACGCTGATCTGGACCGCCGGCGTGGTCGCCAGCCCGCTCATCGCCACGCTCGGCGCGGAGACGGTCCGGGGCCGGCTCGCGGTCACCGCCGACATGAACCTGCCGGGCCACGACGGTGTGTTCGCGCTCGGCGACGCCGCCGCGGTGCCCGACGAGGCCAAGGGCGAGGACGGCGCGGTGTGCCCGCCCACGGCCCAGCACGCCCTGCGGCAGGGCAAGCACGTGGCCGACAACGTCATCGCCACGCTGCGCGGCGGCACGACGAAGCCGTACGTCCACAAGGACCTCGGCCTGGTCGTCGACCTCGGCGGCAAGGACGCCGTGTCCAAGCCGCTCGGCATCGAGCTGCGTGGTCTGCCCGCCCAGGCCGTGGCCCGCGGCTACCACTGGTCGGCGCTGCGCACCAACGTCGCCAAGACGCGCGTGATGACGAACTGGGTGCTGAACGCCGTCGCCGGGGACGACTTCGTCCGTACCGGCTTCCAGGCCCGCAAGGCCGCCAAGCTGAAGGACTTCGAGTACACGAACGCGTATCTGACGCCGGAGCAGGTGCGTGCGCACGTGGAGGGGACCGAGCGGCAGGACCAGTGACACCGGTGCGCGTGTGACGTGCTTCACTCCTGACCGCCGATCAGTTTCCGACCGGTCGGCGGTCGTAGGAGGGACAGCACGACGTCACAGTGAAAGGACGACACCGCCATGGCCGAGACCGTGAAGGGCCCCGCGAGCTACTTCCCCTCCATCGAGAAGAAGTACGGCCGGCCGGTCGCCGAGTGGCTGGAGATCGTCCGCTCCTCGCCGCTGACCCGGCACATGGAGCTGGTCACGTGGCTCAAGGCCGAGCACGGCCTGGGGCACGGCCACGCCAACGCGCTGGTGGCGCACACGCTCGCCGAGACCCGGGACCGGTGAGCGCCACCCCTCCGTGTCATGCTGAGGGCGGAGATCATGACGTGACACGGGAGTGAGTACGGCGGCGTGAAGGCAGCGGGACGTTCGGTGTGGGCACGGCTGCGGGACGGCGTCGCCGCTTCCGATCCGGGCCTGCTGAGACTGACCGCCGGTCTGCGGACCGTGGGCGCGATCGCCCTCACGCTGGCCGTGCTCGCCCTCCTGGACGTCGACGTCACGCATCTGGTGGCGGGGGCCATGGCGGCGATGGTCGCCACCTTCGCCATCCGCGAGAAACAGCGCGGGCCGCAGGCCGTGACGCTCGCGCTGGGGCTGCCGGTGGCACTGGCGTCGGTGACGCTCGGCGCGCTTCTCAGCTCGCATGTGGTGGCCGGCGACCTCTTCTTCGTCGCCCTCATCTTCAGCGCCGTCTACGGCCGCCGGTTCGGCGACCGCGGCACCGCGCTCGGGCTGATCGGGTTCCAGGTCTACTTCCTGTCCCTGTTCGTCGGCGCCACCGTCGCCGCACTGCCCGAGCTGTACGGCGCCATCCTCGTCGCCTTCCTCAGCAGCGGCCTGGTGCGCTTCGTGCTCGTGCCCGAGACGCCGGCACACCTGCTGGGGCGGCTGCGCGAGGCCTTCCGCGCCCGGCTGGCCCAGCTGGTGTCCGCGCAGCTCGAACTGCTCGACGCCGGGCCGGACGAGGTGGAGAAGGCGCTCGAGGACGTGCGCAGCGGCACCGCCCGCCTGCACGAGACGGCGATGATGATCCAGGGCCGGCTGGAGGAGGGCACCTCGGACGAGGCCGCGGCCCGGCTGGTACAGCGCCGTATCGCGGACGCCGAGATCGCCGCCGAGCGGCTGGGCCTGTTGCTGCTGACCGCGCGCAGCGCGGAGCGGGCGACCACCCTGACCCTGCATCTGCCGGGCGCCCCCGTCCCGGCGGGCGGCCATCTGCCGGTACGGGACGAGGCGACCGCCACCCTGGGCCGCGATCTCCGGGCGCTGCGGATGCTCGTGCTGCGGCCCGTCGCCGAAGGGTCCGGCACAGCCCTGTCCCATGTGCGCAACCGGCTCCTCGGGTACCGCGACGAGGAGAACCTGCCGCCCGCCTCGGCCGCCGTCCAGGACGTCTTCCGGGGCATCGGCGAGGCCGCCCGGGCGGTGCTGGGCCTGCGGATCGCCCTGGAGGGACCCCAGGACGACTCGGACGACAGTCCGTCCACGGCCCGTTCGCGCGAGGAGCTGGACGCCGAGGACGCCGCCATCGACGCCGGCGAGGACGACAGCGACGAGGAGGAGCCCACCGGGCTGCGGCGGCCGACCACCCGCGCCGCCGTGCAGGTCTCCGTGGGGTCTTCGCTGGCCATCGTCGGCGGGGAGTTCCTGTCCAGCCAGCGCTGGTACTGGGCGGTACTGGCCTGCTGGATCGTGTTCCTCAACACCGCGTCCACGGGCGAGATCATGGTCAAGGGCTACCGGCGGCTGCTGGGCACCGTGCTCGGCGTCGTGGCCGGCATCGTGCTGGCGGGGCTGGTCGGGCAGCACACGTGGACGGCGTTCGCGCTGGTGCTGCTGTGCGTGTTCGCGATGTTCTACACCGCGCCCTTCTCGTACACGCTGATGTCCTTCTTCGTCACCGCGGCGCTGGGCGTGCTCTACACCCTCCTGCACACCTACAGCCCCTCGGTGCTGCTGCTGCGGGTCGCGGAGACGGCGCTCGGCGCGGCCTGCGGGATCGTCGCGGCGGCGTTCGTGCTGCCGGTGCGCACGGACCGTCGTACCAACGACCTGCTGGTCACCGTCCTGGACCGGCTGGCCGACGTCACCGAGGCGGCCGTGGACCAGCTCAGCGGCGGCCCGCCGGCCGACCTGCTGGACAAGGCACGCGACCTCGACCAGGCGCTGGCCGACCTGCGCGCCGCCACCCAGCCGCTCACCCACCCGGTCACGCCGCTGCGGGCCCGCCGGGACACGGCTCGGTATGTCGTCGCGCTGCTCGAGACCTGCGCCTACCACGCGCGGTCGCTGGCGGCGACGGCCGAACTCCTGCCGACCCATCCCTCGATCGCGGCGGACCCGAGGCTGCGCCGGGCCGGGCGGCGCATCGCGCACAACATCGGGGCGATCGCCGCGCACGTCGCCGACCCGCAGGCCGCCGTCGAGATCGAGATCACCGGCTCCAGCATCGCCTCGCTCCTGGAGCCGGACGTGCCGGGCACGCCCCGGTACGGCAGGGTCACCGATCGCGTGCTGCGTCATCTGCAACGCCTGGACGAGTCGGTGACGGGCCTGGCCCGCCCGCTGAAGGCGCCTGTCGCGGCGCCCCGGCGGTGACGGCGGGGCGCCGGGTCAGATGTCCGTCGGCAGGTCGCTCACCGCGGCGATGCCGCGCAGTTCGTCGTTCATCTGCTGTCGTTCGCGGATGTAGTCGGCGATCTCGCCGAGGCGCACCGGGTCGGACGCGGTGACCGCGTCGGTGACCACGCGGACCGGGCCGGTGTCCTCGATGTTCAGCTCGATCACCTCGTTGTCCAGTCGGCCCGTGACCGCGGTGGCGATGACCAGCGCGGCCTCGTCGCGGACCTCCTGGGGGAGCCCTTCCGCGTGCGCCTCGTCAAGGGCGAAGTCGAGCGCGGGCAGGCGTTGTTCCTCTATCGCCCGCAGAACTGGTTCGACCACGCTGAGCAGGAGGCGGTAGTCCTCCGTGTCCATGCGGACACGCAGCAGGTCGAGGTAGACGTCCACGGGCCGGCCGTCGGGCGGAAGCTCGGGTTCGTTCATCCGGTCCGTGTTCCCCGTGTGCCGGATCTCAGACCCCGTGCCGTGTTTCAGAACCCGGTGGCGCTCCTCAGACCCGGCGCCAGCGGGCCATCGCGAAGGAGAACAGTCCGAAGAGTACGAGCCCGGACGCCACGCAGACCAGCAGCCACGGCCCGAGCGGGGTGTCGGCGAACGAGCGCAGAGTGTCGTCGAGGCCCTTCGCCTTGTCGGGCTCGTAGTCGACCGCGGCACGCACGGCGAATGCACCCGCCGCGGCGAACACCGCGCCACGCGCCGCGCCGCCGCCCATGCCCGTGATGTCGACCAGCCGTCGGGTCCGCCCGGTCATCGCGCCGAACTTGAGCTTGTCGTGGTACTTGCGCATCAACGCCCGCGCGGCGATCCAGACACCGGCGACGGCGATCCCGGCGCCGGCCGCGCCCACCAGCCACTGCCCGCCGGGGACCTCCAGCAGCCGGGCGGTGACGTCCTTGGACTGCTTGTCGCTGGATCCTTCGCCGCCCGATCCGGCGGCGAAGGACAGCACGGAATAGGCGACGAACGTGTAGAAGGCGCACCGCGCGGCGGACAGCAGTCGTTTCTTCGCCTTGCGGCCGTCCGGCCCGACCGCGCCGAACAGGACCTCGGACAGCCGCCACAGCGCCATGCCGACCAGGCCGATACCCAGCGCCCACAGCAGCACCGCGCCGAACGGCTTGTCGGCGAGCTCCGCCAGCGCACCGCCGCGGTCGGCCTGCCGCTCGCCCTCGCCGAAGGCGATCTGCAGGGCCAGAAGACCGACCAGCAGGTAGATCACCCCGCGCGCGGTCAGTCCCGCACGCGCGGCTCCTTCCCGCGCCGAGCCGTTCGCGACCCGGCGGGCGTCCGTCCGGGCGGTTCGCGCTGTGGCACTCGTGCTCATGTCAGTCCTCCTGAAATCCGCATGCCCTGGTCGCGGGTGGACACACCCGGCGCTGACGTGGTGTTCCACGGCGCACGGTCGTGGATCACGACCGCCGTATCCGCTCGGCCGCGTCTGCCGCGACCGAGCGGCTGCGGGTCGCGCATGGCGTCCCGCAGCCGCTTTGATCAGTTCTTCGCGCTCCGCACGCGCACCACCGTCCGGCGGTGCGACGTCATGCGGGCCTTGTCATTCGGTCAGTGGTGCGGGCCCGGACTCCGGTACCGCACCCAGCACGCGGTGTGCCGCGTCCAGCGCCAGCCTCACGTCCCGCGTGCCGGTCGACACGCACAGCGTGTAGGCGAGGTCGAGGGAGCGCGGGCTCGGTGGCGCCGGGCCGCGTGCGGCCTCCTGGGCCCGCAGCGACTCGTACTCCTCGACGAGCCGGCGCAGAAAGGCCGGATGAGGCCTGAGCATCCCTCTCACCCCTCGTTCCCTCAGACCGCCCGGCCACCGGGGCCGCGCAGGTTCGTCCGCCGGCCCAGCGCCTCGGCGCGCACGCGGGCGCAGCTTCGGCTGATCAGCCGGGAGACGTGCATCTGGGAGATGCCGAGCTGGTCGGCGATGCGGCTTTGGGTCATGTCCTCGAAGAAGCGCATGTAGAGGATGGCCCGTTCCCGTTCGGGCAGTCGGCGCAGGCCCTCCTTGGCGGACTCGCGGTCGACGACCACGTCGTACGAGGCGTCGGACGAGCCCAGGGTGTCGGCGAGGCTGTAGCCGTCGTCGCCTGCGGAGAGTTCGGCGTCCAGCGACAGGGTGCTGAAGCTCTCGAGCGCTTCCATCCCCGCGGTGACCTCGTCCTCGGTCAGTCCGGTGTGGGCGGCGATGTCGGCGGCCGACGGCTCGGCCGAACCGGGGCTCTGGGTCAGCTCGCGGCGGGCCACTCGCACCTTGTTGCGCAGTTCCTGGACCCGGCGGGGCACCCTCAGCGCCCACATCCGGTCCCGGAAGTGCCGCTTGACCTCTCCGGTGATGGTCGGCACGGCGTAGCTCTCGAAGGCACCCCGTTCCGGCTCGAACCGGTCGATCGCCTTCACCAGGCCGAGGGCTGCCACCTGGCGCAGGTCCTCGATCGACTCCCCGCGGTCGCGGAACCGTCCGGCGATCCGGTGGGCCATGGGCAGCCAGGCGTTGACGAGTTCGTCGCGGATGGCGTCGCGCTCGGGGCCGTCGTCCAGGGCGGCCAGCCGGGTGAAGAGGGTGGTCGTGTCGGGGGCGTCGTCGTGCCGGCGCCGAGGCGGAGCGGTCTGCCGAGTGGGGGTGCCGGGACGGTTTGTCGACATGTCGATGAGCATGCGGAATCGCTCCTGAACGGTCGTCTCAGGTCATTACCGCGGGAGGGAAAGCGCTGCCCGGATGACCTGGAAGGGCCCCGGAGCAGCCATACCGCTCCCGCTGGCGCGCCTCCGGTCCGAAGCACGAAATTGCGTCTGCCCTGCCCCCCTTGGTGCAAACTCCGGTTCCGAAAAAGTCTTCAGGACAGGGGCACCACGGCGGTGATGCACTTCCCGCCCGAAGGCAGGTCGGTCACCCGGACGTCGCGGGACAGCCGGCAGACGATCGGCCAGCCGTGGCCGCCGACGCGTCGGCGCCCGCACGGGTCCACCGGCGCCCTGACCACCGGCAGTTCGTCACTGCGGTCGCTCACCGACACGCGCACGCCGGGCCCCACCACGTCGACGTGAAAGTCCGTGATACCGCCACCGTGCAGTATCGCGTTGGTGGTGAGTTCCGAGGCGACGAGCAGGGCGTCGGCCAGTGTGTCCGCGTCGCACGTCGTGTGGTTGGCGCGGCAGCGTTCGGTCACGGCCCGCTCGACCGCGCTGCGTGCCTCGGCCGGTTTGCACGGCCGCTGGTGCCCGCGCCGGTCCGCCACGGACGACGACTGGAGGGCGAATTCGGTCCTGTGCTCCTCGCACATCCCTGTAGCTCCCTGGATCGCTGAAGAAACGAAGCCGCGCCCGGTGCCGCCCGCGGTTCGGCGGACGGGCGCGGACACGTTGCGGGCACGTCGCTCGACGGGCGGCCGACCGATCCGGCCGCAGCGGAATCCGCATCACGCTGCGTGACATTCCGCAGGTCTCTCTCTTCCGGCTCACCTCTCCCCGGCATGCCAAACCTCTCGTGCCGACGGGAACTCGGGCCCATTGCCGCGCCCGGAGCGGGTACGCGGAAGGCATGACCGATGTGGTGGACTCAGACGAACTGCTGCGACGCATCCAACGCGCCCGGGCCTGTGCGGCGGAGGAGGAACGGAACTGGCGCACCCGCAGCGACGACCTGCGCCGGGCGGACCAGGACGACAAGGGCGCCCATGACGCGGCCGTGCGGACCCTGGCGTACGAGGCCGTGGTCAGGGTGCTCGACGAGATCCTGACGCCGGGCCGGCACGCGGCGCAGGGGTGACCGGCTCTGCGGGGTCGCGGATTGACGGCCGCGGAGGCCGGGAACCCGTGGCGCATGTCAGCTGATCACACACGCGCACCTGTTCTGGAAGCCCTGGCCGACTACCACCGTAAGGGGCGGATGTCGTTCACGCCCCCGGGTCACAAGCAGGCCCGGGGCGCCGATCCCGCGGTGCGTGAGGTGCTCGGTGACGCGGTGTTCCTCGGTGATCTGCCGGCGACGGGCGGCCTGGACGACCGGCTCACCCGGGGGCGTGTGCTGGAACGGGCCGAGGAGCTCATGGCCGATGCGGTGCACGCCGACCGCACGTTCTTCACGACCTGCGGGAGCTCGCTGTCCGTCAAGGCGGCGATGCTGGCCGTGGCCGGCCCGCACGAGAAGCTGCTGATCGGGCGGGACGCCCACAAGTCGGTCGTGTCGGGGCTGATCCTGTCCGGGATCGAGCCGGTCCGGGTCGAACCCCGGTGGGACGCGGAGCGGCATCTGGCTCATCCGCCGTCCGCCGCGGCCTTCGAGGAGGCGTTCGAGGCCCATCCCGACGCGAAGGGCGCTCTGATCACCAGCCCGACGCCGTACGGCACCTGCGCGGACCTGGGGGCGGTCGCCGAGCTCTGTCACCGCCGTTCGGTCCCGCTGATCGTGGACGAGGCGTGGGGCGCGCATCTGCCCTTCCATCCCGACCTGCCGTCCTGGGCCATGGACGCGGGCGCCGACATCTGCGTGACCAGCATCCACAAGATGGGCAGCGGGCTGGAGCAGGGGTCGGTCTTCCATCTGCAGGGCGATCTCGTCCCGGCGGACCTGTTGCAGATGCGCTCCGACCTGCTGGGCACCACCAGCCCGTCGGTGCTGCTGTACGCCGGGCTCGACGGCTGGCGGCGTCAGATGGCCCTGCACGGCCGGGAGCTGATGGGCGGCGCGCTGGAGGTGGCCGCCGAGGTGCGGGCCGCCGTCGAGGGGATCGACGGGATGCACGTCAACGACCGCGACGACTTCTGCGGTGAGGGGCTGGCCGTGGACATGGACCCGTTGCCCTGCGTCATCGACATCGACGCGCTCGGGATCACCGGGTACCAGGCGGCCGACTGGCTGCGCCAACACCGCGACATCGACATGCATCTGACGGACCATCGCCGCATCGGCGCGCAGCTCACCCACGCCGACGACAGAGAGACGGCCGGCCAGCTGCTCGCCGCGCTCAAGGACCTGGCCGACGCCGCGACGGAACTGCGCCCGGCCCCGCGGGTGGAGGTGCCCTCGCCGCCCGAGCTGCGGATGACACAGGCCTGTCTGCCGAGGGACGCGTTCTTCGGCCCGGCCGAGAACGTGCCGGTGTCCGAGGCCGCCGGCCGGGTCGCGGCGGAGATGATCACGCCGTATCCGCCGGGGATTCCGGCCGTCCTGCCGGGCGAGCGGCTGACGGAGCCCGTGCTGCGCTATCTGGTCACCGGTCTGGAGGCGGGCATGAACCTTCCGGACGCCGCCGACTCCCGGCTGGAGACGATCAGGGTCGCGGCACGGGACTCCGCGTGAAGACAGAGTGAAACAGGTCACGTGACCCGAATCGGGTTGCGCACAGGGCCCAGGGATGGTTTACGGTTCATTCATACGTGGTCGCGGAGTCGAACGTCACCGTCCTCCGGGCGCCACCCTGAACGGCCCTGGCTGGTCTCCCCCGTCCAGCCAGGGCTTTTTTTCTGTCCTCGGCACCCCATGGCACGCAGGGCCCGGCGGCTTCCCCTGTGCGATTCCCCGGTCCGCCGAGGTGCCCGGGGCGGCGGCAGCCGCTGAAATGGGCGTAGGGAAAAACCGGAATCCATCGCCGGCGAGGAGCCCCGCGTCATGACCAAAGCGATCAAACTGCTCACCGCCCTTCCGTCACCCCAGCGCCAGCGCCTGATGTCGCTCGCCAGGGAGGTCGCCTTCCCCGAGGACGCCCGGATCTTCGAGGCGGGCGGCACGGCCGACCGCTTCTGGGTCATCCGCTCGGGCGCGGTCTCCCTCACCCAGCAGGTGACGGCGCAGCGGCGGGTGACCGTCGCCGGCCTCGGCGCGGGCGACCTGCTCGGCTGGTCCTGGCTGTTCCCGCCGTACCGGTGGGACTTCGGCGCGGAGGCCTTCAGCCCGGTCCGCGCCCACGAGTTCGACGCGGCGTCGGTGCTCGGGCTGTGCGAGGAGGACGCGCAGCTCGGCATGATCCTGGTGCGGTCCGTCGCCGAGATCCTCGCACACCGGCTGGAGACGACCCGGGGAAAGCTCATGGAGCAGTACACGACGGGCCGGCGGAGCGCCCTGTAGGACGTCAGATCCGGTACCGGCGCAGGGCCGGCACCGCGAAGGCCAGGCTCAGCATCGCGACCATCACCAGGATCCCGCCTCCCGCGACCGCCGTGCGGGCGCCGAAGACGGAGCCCGCCGAGCCGTGCAGGACGTCGGCGAGGCGGGGTCCGCCCGCGACCACGACCGTGAAGACGCCCTGCATACGGCCGCGCATCTCGTCGGTCGCGGCGGACAGCAGGATCGCCCCGCGGAAGACCATGGAGACCATGTCGGCGACCCCGGCCAGGGCGAGGAAGACCACGGCGAGCCACAGGCTGCCGCTGAGGCCGAACCCGGTGATGGCGGCGCCCCAGACGACGACCGCGCCGATGACCATCCAGCCGTGCCTGCGGGCACGGGAGAACGTGCCGGAGAACAGGCCGCCGATCACCGCGCCGATGGGGATCGCCGCGAAGAGCAGACCGAGGGCGAGCCCTTCGCCGTAGGGGGCGTACGTCTCGGAGGCGAGCTGCGGGAACAGGGCGCGGGGCATGCCGAAGACCATCGCGATGATGTCGGCGAGGAAGGACAGCAGCAGCACCTTGTGCAGGGAGATGTAGCGGAAGCCGGCCGCGATCTCCCGCACGCCCGCCCGGCGCGGGCCCGGCCCGGTGGCGGCGAGGGGCGGCAGCGGGGGCAGCCGGTAGACCGCCCAGACCGTGACGCACAGCGCGAGGGCGTCGATGAGGTAGAGCTCGGGCAGGCCGATGACGGGGATGAGGGCGCCGGCGAGCAGCGGGCCCACCACCTGGCCGGTCTGCATGACGGTCGAGCCCAGGGCGTTCGCGGCGGCCATCTCCTGCTCGGGGACCAGGCGGGCGATGGACGCGGTGCGCGCCGGTGCGTTCAGACCCCAGAACGCCTGCTGAACGGCGAGCAGGATCATCAAGGCGGCCACCGAGTCCAGCCCGGAGGCGGCCTGGAGCCAGAACAGGACGGACGTCACGGCTATGCCGCTGTTGGTGATCAGGAGCAGTCTGCGCCGGTCCATGCTGTCGGCGATCGCCCCGCCCCACAGCGCGAACACGATCAGGGGCAGCAGCCCGGCGAGGGCGGCGGCGCCGACCCAGGCCGACGAGCCGGTGATGTCGTAGATCTGCTTGGGCACGGCGACGGCGGTGAGCTGGCTGCCGACGGCCGTGACGATCGTCGACGACCACAGGCGGCGGTAGGCGGGCCGGCGCAGGGGGCGGGTGTCCATGGCCCAGCGGCGCCAGCCGCGCCCGCTGCTCCGCTTGTCCTCGTCCGGCGCCGTCCGGGGTTGGCTGCTGCTCTCGCTGGTGTCCACGGACTTCCTGGTTGCTCGTTACATCTTTCGGACCAGGGATCACTATCGCAGCACCGGCCGGGCGTCCGGGATCCGCATGCCCGGTTCCCGCCGCAGGCCTGTCCGGCCTGCCTGGCCTGCCCGGCCTGCCCGGCCTGCCCGGCCTGTCATGCTCCTTGGGCGGTTCAGGCTCCGATGACGAGCATGAGGCCCATGGCGATCATGATGGCGGCGACCAGGCCGTCCAGGACCCGCCAGGCGGCCGGCCTGGTCAGGAAACGGCCGAGCAGCCGGGCGCCGAAGCCGAGCGCGGTGAACCAGCACAGACTGGCGACCATCGCGCCGAGTCCGAACGTCCAGCGCAGCGGGCCGCGGTCGGCGGCGACGGAGCCGAGCAGGAACACGGTGTCGAGGTAGACGTGCGGGTTGAGCCACGTCATCGCCAGACAGGTCAGCACGGCCCGCCGGACCGACCCCTCCGCCTCACCCTCGGCGTGCAGGGCGCCGCCCGGCCGGAACGCGCGACGGGCGGCGAGGGCGCCGTAGCCGAGCAGGAACGCGCCGCCGACCCAGCCGACCGCGGTCAGCGCCCCCGGCCACGCGGTCACCACGGCACCGACGCCGCCGACGCCCAGGGCGATGAGCAGGGCGTCGGACAGGGCGCAGATGCCGACGACGGCGAGGACCGCGTGCCGGCGGATCCCCTGGCGCAGGACGAAGGCGTTCTGGGCGCCGATGGCGACGATGAGGGAGAGGCCGGTGCCGAAGCCGGCGGCCGCGGCGGTCAGGGAGGCGGTCATGACGTCGACGCTAGGGAAACGATCAGTGCGTGTACAGCTAAAGATTCTTACGTACCATTAGCTGTCATGATGATGACCGAACTCCCGCTGGATCAGGTGCGGACCCTGCTCGCGGTGGTCGACGAGGGTACGTTCGACGCGGCGGCGACCGCCCTGCACCTGACGCCGTCCGCGGTGAGCCAGCGGGTGAAGGCACTGGAGCAGCGCACGGGGCGGGTGCTGCTGGTGCGCACCAAACCGGTGCGGCCGACGGAGTCCGGCGAGGTCGTGGTGCGGTTCGCCCGGCAGCTGGCCCGGCTGGAGCGCGACGCGCGGGCCGAGCTCGGCATGCGCGGGGACGACGAGCCGACCCTGGTGTCGGTGGCGGTGAACGCGGACTCCCTGTCGACGTGGTTTCTGGGCGCGCTGAGCCGCGTCCCGCAGGAGCCGCGGCTCTGTTTCGAGCTGCGCCGCGAGGACGAGACGCGCACGGCGGAACTGTTGCGGGAGGGCCGCGTGATGGCCGCGGTGACCTCGTCGCCCGACGCCGTGGCGGGGTGCTCCGTAAGGACCCTGGGGCGGATGCGGTACATCGCGGCGGCCAGCCCGGAGTTCGCCGAACGGCATCTCGCGGGACCGCTGCGGGAAGCCCTGGCGCATGCGCCCGTGATGACCTTCGACCGGTCCGACGACCTCCAGGACGCGTTCGTCCGGCGGCTGCGGCGGGGCAGGGGCGGGGCGAGCGCGGTACGGCACTCCGTGCCCACCTCGGAGGGCTTCGTGGAAGCCGTCGCGGCCGGCCTGGGCTGGGGTCTGGTGCCCGAGGTGCAGGCGGACCGGCTGCTGCGCGAGGGCCGCCTCGTGCCCCTGGCGCCGGACCGCACGGTCGACGTACCGCTGTACTGGCAGCAGTGGAAGCTGGACTCACCCGCGCTGGCCGCCGTGGCCGAGGCGGTGGTGGCGGCCGCCGCCGAGACGCTGCGCGGCCAGGGCCAGTCCGGCGGATCAGGTCGCAGGAAAGAAGCGGCACCTCGTCGACCCAGGTGAGCCGGGGCTTGGTGCGTCGAGCCGCAAGGCGGAGGAGAGCGTCGACGCGATGGTTCCCCCGCCCGGGCGAGGCCGGGAGTGGAGAAGTCGGCAGCCGACGACCACACCGAGGATCGGCGTGGGCCCCGCGTCTGCAGCATGATCCGCCGGTCAGGCCCCGGTACCCCGGCGCTGGGCGTACCGCTGGAGCTGGGCCTCGGCACTGTCCAGGAGCATGTCCAGGGCCGTCGGATACGCGCTGGTCACCATGCGGGTGGCCAGCAGAGGTGCCGCCTCGGCGATGCGGGGATGCGTGGTGCGGGGCAGCCGGGCGTAGGTCGAGCGCCACACGTCCTCGTCGGCGTGGAGCGAGTCGCTCGGCAGGGCGAGCGAGGCGGCGTCGAGGGCGGCGAAGGCCAGGGTCTGGTCGATGAAGGCGTGGTAGATGCGCACGGTGTCCGGCAGCGGGAAACCGGCCCGGCGCAGGACGTCGAGGACGGCCTCGTCGGCGGCCAGTTCGTTGGCGCGGCCGGTGACCCGGCTCGTGGTCAGCAGGGCGGCCTGGGGGTGGGCGACGTACTCGGCGTGGATGCGCAGTCCGACGGCGCGCAGATCCGCCCGCCACTCCCCCGTCGGCCGCCAGCCCTTCAGCGCCTGGCCGAGGAGCGCGTCGCCGATGGCGAGGGTCAGGTCGTCCATGCCGCGGAAGTACCGGTAGAGCGTGGACGGGTCGGCGTCCAGGGCGAGGCCGAGGCGGCGGACGGTGAGGCCCGCGCTGCCGTGTTCGCGCAGCATGCGCAGCGCGGTCTCCACGATCAGCGCCTCGGACAGCACGGTGCCGCTCCGGGTGGGCCGGCGCCGCCGCCGCTTCTCCTCGGAGACCACTGGTTTCGGCACGGCTCTCGTCTCCTCCCGCGGCCTTATGCCAACGCCATTGACCTTATGCGAGCCGACGGCGTTGGATCGCTTCCGGGCCCGCTCTTCGACCACTCGTCGACCTCGACCGATGGAGTTCCTGTCATGCGTGTACTGCTCGTGGGAGCCGGTGGTGTGGGCACCGCCATCACCCGGATCGCGGCCCGGCGTCCGTTCTTCGACACGATGGTGGTCGCCGACCACGACCCGGCCCGCGCCGAGGCGGCCGTAGCGGCCCTCGGCGACGAGGGGAGCCGCTTCCTGGCCGAGCGCGTGGACGCCGGCGACGAGGCGGCCGTGGCCGCGCTGCTCGGGCGGCACGGCTGCGACGTCCTCCTGAACGCCACCGACCCGCGCTTCGTGATGCCGCTGTTCCGGGCCGCACGCACGGCGGGCGCCACCTATCTGGACATGGCGATGTCGCTGTCCCGCCCGCACGCCGAGCGCCCGTACCAGGAGTGCGGGGTGAAGCTCGGCGACGAGCAGTTCGCGCAGGCGCAGGAGTGGGAGAAGGCGGGCGTGCTGGCGCTCGTCGGCATGGGCGTGGAACCGGGTCTGTCGGACGTCTTCGCCCGGTACGCGGCCGACGAACTCTTCGACGAGATCGAGGAGATCGGCATCCGCGACGGCGCGAACCTGACGGTCGACGGCTACGGCTTCGCGCCCTCCTTCAGTATCTGGACCACCATCGAGGAATGCCTCAACCCGCCGGTCGTCTACGAAGCCGACCGGGGGTGGTTCACCACGGAGCCGTTCAGCGAGCCCGAGGTCTTCGACTTCCCCGAGGGCATCGGTCCGGTCGAGTGCGTGAACGTGGAGCACGAGGAGGTGCTGCTCGTGCCGCGCTGGGTCGGCGCGCGCCGCGTCACCTTCAAGTACGGGCTGGGCCGGGAGTTCATCGAGACGCTCCGGACGCTGCACCTGCTGGGCCTGGACCGCACCGACCCGGTGACCGTGCCGAGCGCCGCCGGTCCGGTCGCCGTCTCGCCGCGGGACGTGGTGGCCGCGTGTCTGCCGGACCCGGCGACGCTGGGTGAGCGGATGCGGGGCAAGACCTGCGCGGGCACCTGGGTGCGGGGCGTCAGGGACGGGGCGCCGCGCGAGGTGTACCTGTACCACGTGGTCGACAACCAGTGGTCCATGGCGGAGTACGGCTGCCAGGCGGTGGTGTGGCAGACCGCCGTCAATCCGGTCGTCGCCCTGGAACTGCTCGCCACCGGCGCCTGGACCGGCGCGGGCGTCCTCGGCCCGGAGGCCTTCCCGGCCCGGCCCTTCCTGGATCTGCTGACCGCCTACGGCTCCCCGTGGGGCGTCCGCGAGCAGTGAGCGCGCCTGACGGCAGCGTGTTGCGACCGCGTCTTTCGGCCGCCTTTCACCCCGTTCCTTCCGCACCGGCCTCGCGTCGCACAGGACTCGGTTGTTTCACCCACGCATCGACAGGTGACCCGGAAACGAGTAAGGAAATCCCGAGGGCACACGACTTTCGATCGCAGGTGACATTTCATGGACAACTGGCGAGACCATGCCGCGTGCCGCCAGGAGGACCCCGATCTCTTCTTCCCGATCGGCAGCACCGGCCCGGCGCTGGTGCAGCAGGAGCAGGCGAAGGCCGTCTGCCGGCGCTGCCCGGTCCGGGAGCAGTGCCTTCAGTGGGCGCTGGACACCGGGCAGACCCTGGGTGTCTGGGGCGGGACGAGCGAGAACGAACGCCGTGCGCTGAGGCGGCGCGCGGGCTCCCGGAGGAACTCCGGGTGACACGGGGCCGCGTCAGCGGCCGGGCCGGCGCAGTGGACCCCAGGAAGTGTCCTGGCGGTCCACTGTGTCGCGCGCCTGATCGATCGTCCGGGCGTCGAGCCGGCACATCGGCCGGACGTCCGCGACCAGCGGCTCGTTGTCGGGCCCCCGGCCCGTCTCCCGGCCCCTGAGGACCCACGAGTACACCCCGGGGCCCTTCTCGTGCGGAAGATGCGAGTAGTCGTACAGACGGCGGGCGACCCACACCTCCACGGGCCGCCCGTCCCACCACTCCTCGACGTCGAGCGGGTTCGCCGACAGCCCGGACATGCGTACGCCCGTCAGGTCGTCCGTGCTGGAGGCGTCGGCGAGGTCGACCTCGGGGCCGCGGGACCAGCGGACGTAGAGGCCGTGGTGCCGCTCGACCAGATCGGCGACTTCCTCGAGTGTCTTCACGACCGGCAGGTCGTCCGCTGCACTCATGTCCTGACCTCCCTCTTTGCCGTCGCGGAGACGGGGTACCCGTTCAAAGCCGGCGGAATCGGTACGACCGCTACGGCGCCGGAGCGACGGACACGGCCGGTTCCCCCGGTGCCCCGTTCTGCCCGGCCGCGCCCGGCAGCCGCAGCGTGAAGACGCTGCCGGCACCGGGTTCACTGCTCGCGTCGGCCGTTCCGCCGTGGGCGGCGACGAGATGGCGGACGATCGGCAGGCCGAGGCCGCTGCCGCCGGTGCGACGGCTGCGGGACTTCTCCGCGCGCCAGAACCGGTCGAAGAGGTGCGGCAGATCGTCCGGTGCTATGCCGCTGCCGTCGTCGGTGACCTCCAGCAGGACGAAGTCGCCGTCGCGGCGCGCGCCCAGCGTGACGCTGCCGCCCGCGGACGTGTGCCGCAGGGCGTTGGACACCAGGTTGCCCAGCGCCTGCCGCATCCGCAGCGGGTCGGCGTCCAGCCACGGCGTGCCCTCGACCGCGGTGTGCAGACGGACACCGGCGGCGTCGGCCGCGACGCGGTGGGCCGCGGCGACCTGGTCCAGGAGGTCGTCGCAGCGCACGGGCTCCGGGTGCAGGCGCAGGGTGCCGGCGTCGGCGTCCGCGAGGTCGCGCAGGTCGTCGATGACGCGCTGGAGCACCAGGGCCTCGTCGTGCAGTGAGGCCAGCAGGGCGGGGTCGGGGTCGACGAGGCCGTCGCGGGTGACCTCCAGCCAGCCGCGGATGTTGGTGAGCGGGCTGCGCAGTTCGTGGGCGATGTCGCTGACCATCGCCCTGCGCTGCGCCTCCAGGCGTTCCCGGCGCTCGGTCAGTTCGTTGAAGGCCGCGGCGAGGATGCCGGTCTCGTCCCGGGTGGTGACGGGGACGCGGACATGCCGGTCCGGCGGCTGCTGGGCGGCCTCGGTCAGCGCCCGCAGCGGCCGGACGAGCCGGGTGGCGACCACGGCGGTCACGGCGACGGTGACGGCCAGCACGAGTCCGGCAGCACCGATGATCTTGGCCTTGTTGTCGGGGGACATGTCGAAGCGCACGGCCGGGGTGTCCCCGCCGCCGAGGAACAGTTCGGCGGTGGGTGCGACGTACGGGTCGAGCTGGGCGCGGCGGGCGTCGTCGAGACAGGCCCGGGCCGCCCGCCAGGCCTGGCCGTCACCTGCCTTCACGAACGCGGGTGCGAGGGTGGCGGCCTGGAGCGACCCGCCGGGGGTGAGGTCCGCCCCGAGCGCCAGCGGCATGTCGGGTTCCAGGCCGGCCCGGGTCAGGCAGCCGCGGGCCTGCTTCTCCAGTGCCTTGAGCGCCTTCTCCTCGGTGGGCATGGGGGTGTTGAGCCGGCCGTCGGCGCACGAGTCGGGCACGTACCCGCGGTCGGCGGCACCCTCCGACGGTGTGAGGACCGGGCGGCCGCTCGGCATGCGGGTGAGGGTGGTGTCGATGCCGTACCGGGTGAAGCAGTCCTGCCGCTGCCGGGCCAGGGCGTCGAGCTTGACGCGTTCGGCCGCCGTCAGCCGGTAGGGGCCCACCACCCGCGGGTCCGTCCCGCCGAGTTGGGCCCCGCGTTCGCTGTAGGTGTCGGTGCGCAGCGGGTCGACGGTGGCGGCGGCGCTCACCGGCAGCACGGTGCCGCGCGGCGCGGAGTCGGCGATCGGCGTGCGGTCGGTGGTGGTGAGGGCGATGCGCCGCCCGGTCTTCGCCGACAGCTCCCGGACGGTCTTCTCCACTCCCCGCCAGTCGGGATGGGTCGCGGCATGGCCGCTGAGCCGGGCGAGGACGTCCATGTCGTCGGCGAGGACCTGGCCCTGTTCCTCCCGCAGCGCACGGGTGGTGGTCTCCACGGCCAGCCAGGCGGTCGCCGCCACCGAGCACCCGGCGATGAGACCGGAGGCGATCAGCAGCCGGACCAGCAGGCGCTTGCGCAGCGGTATCCGGCCGCTCATCCGCGGCCGCCGCTGAGCTTGTAGCCGACTCCGAAGACGGTCAGCAGCCGGACCGGCCGACGCGGGTCCGGCTCCGTCTTGCGGCGCAGGTTCATGATGTGGACGTCGACGGCCCGTTCGGTGGAGGAGCGGTCGGTGCCGCGGGTGATCTCCAGCAACTGCCTTCGCGAGAAGACCCGTTCGGGCTCGGCGGCCATGGCGAGGAGGATGTCGAACTCGGCCGGCGTGCACTCCACGGGCCTGTCCTCGCAGCGCACCTCGTGCCGTACCGGGTCCACCGTGATCCCTCCGGCGCTGACGACCGGATCATCCCACCGGGCGGCGGACGGGCGCCCGCTGCGCCGCAGGACCGTGCGGATGCGGGCCATGAGTTCGCGGGGGCTGTACGGCTTGGTCATGTAGTCGTCCGCGCCCAGTTCCAGACCCAGCAGCAGGTCGTCCTCGGTGGCGCGGGCGGTGAGCATCAGGACGGGCACGTCGTCGTCCCGGCGCAGCACCCGGCACACGCCGAAGCCGTCGATCACCGGCAGCATCAGGTCCAGGACGACGAGGTCGGGCCGGAGCGCGCGGGCGGCGTCCAGGGCGGCCCGTCCGTCGTGGACGACCGTGGCGGTGTGACCCTCCGCCAGCAGGGAGCGGCGTATGAGTTCGGCCTGCATCTCGTCGTCCTCGGCGACCAGCACATGTGCGCACACGCGGCGGATCCTAAGCGGTTCGGGAGACCTCTGCGGGCTCAGCGGGCCAGGGACTCGGCGTCGCCCATGACGACGACGGGGTGGAGGTCGGGGTCGAGCGCGAGCAGAAGTTCCTTCATGTGCTTCTCGGCGATGCTGACACAGCCCTGTGTGGGGCCGTCGTGGTCGACGTGCAGCCAGATGCCGCCGCCGCGGCCCGCGCCGAGCGGGCGCGTCCAGTCCAGGGGCGAAGTTCCGGGCCTGCGGTTGTAGTTGACGGCGATCACGTAGTCGAAGGATCCGGCCAGCGGCTCCCCCTCGAACCCCGTGCCGGTCGCGGTGAACCCGCTGCCGCGGTCGTACGGCAGCCGGGTGCCGGGGTCGCGGAGCCGGCCGCCGGCGTCGGTGAGGGTGTAGACCCCGATGGGCGAGCGCAGGTCACCGGCGCGGTGATGGTCGGTCCAGCCTTTGAGCGCGTTGTGCGCGGGCCGGCTCTCCCAGGCGGCCTCCCAGCCGGCCGCGGTGCGCTCGTACAGCACGACCGTGGAGTTCGGGGAGTTTTTCCCGCGGCCGGTCACCACGACGGCCTGCCGGGCGCGGGGCGGGATGTGCGCGAGGGTCTTCGGCCCCAGGCCGGGCAGGTGCCGCGGGGCCTCCTCGACGGAGATCGCCGGGGAGGGCGCGGGGGTGCTCGTCGTCGGGGCGGCCTCGGGCCGGTGGTCCGAGACCGCCGCCGCGCCGCCGCCGCATCCGGTCAGCAGCAGCGACGCGACGAGCAGCGCGGCGGAAGGTCGGTGTCCGATCACGGAACGACCTTGACCGACACTTGTGAGGAACTCGTCAGCTTCCGGAACCTGTTGGGCCGCTACGGCCCTGCCGGTGCTCCGGCCTGCGCGGCTTGCCCTCCGTGCACAGCCGGGTCTGGAACGGTTCGCCCAGGTCCTTCCCACACTCCCGTTCCGGAGTGTCCGCGTTGCGTGACCCGGACACGGCGGAGCACGGCGATACGCTCCCGGCACCCTGACCCACCGGAGAAAGGCCCGCCCGTGAGTGTGCGCGTGCGCCGCGTCTACGAACCGCCCGAGCCCGAGGACGGCGTGCGTGTCCTGGTCGACCGGCTGTGGCCGCGCGGTCTGTCGAAGGACGCGGCGCGTGTCGACGAGTGGCCCAAGGCCCTCACCCCGTCGACCGAGCTGCGCCGCTGGTACCACGCGGGCGAGGGGTCGTACGAGGAGTTCGGCCGGCGGTACGAGGCCGAGCTGGCCGCCCCGGAGGCGGTCGAACTGCTCGACCGGGTGCGGGGGTCGGCCGCCAAGGGCGCCGTCACCCTGCTGACCGCCGCCAAGTCCCCCGAGCGGAGTCACGCCGCCGTGCTGGCCCGCCTGCTCCACGGTTAGGGCCTGTCCGGCGGATCATGCCGCGGACGCGGGGCCCGGCACGCCGATCTGCGGCGTTCTCGTCGGTTGCCGACTCCCCCATCGCGTCGACGCCCTCCTCCGCCGTGCGGCTCGGCGGACCAGGCGCCGCTCACCCGCGTCGATGATGCGCGCCGCTGATGCCCTGACCTGGTCCGCCGAACAGGCCCGCGGGAGGCGGGCCGTCGCGGTCGGGTCAGACCGTCTGCCGGGCGGCGGCCCGCCCCGCCGCCCGCCCGGAGAAGAGGCAGCCGCCGAGGAAGGTGCCCTCCAGCGCGTTGTACCCGTGGACGCCGCCACCGCCGAAGCCGGCGACCTCGCCCGCCGCGTACAGGCCGTCCAGGGGCTTGCCGTCGGTGCCGAGGGCGCGTGAGTCGAGGTCGGTCTGGATGCCGCCGAGGGTCTTGCGGGTGAGGGTGTGCAGCTTGACGCCGATGAGGGGTCCGGCGGCCGGGTCGAGGATGCGGTGCGGGGTGGCGACGCGGCCGAGGCGGTCGCCGATGTAGCGGCGGGCGTTGCGGATGCCCTGCACCTGGGCGTCCTTGCTGTAGGAGTTGGCGATCTGGAGGTCGCGGGCCTCGATCTGGCGCCGGATCCCGGCGGCGTCCAGCAACGCCTTGTCGGTCAATGCGTTCATCTTCTCGACGAGCTGCTCCAGGTTCGGGGCGGACACGAAGTCGGCGCCCTTGCGCAGGAAGGCGTCCACGGGGCCGGGGGCCCCCTTGCCGAGCACCCGCGTGCGCAGGAAGCCGGCCCGGTCCTTGGCGGTGATGTCGGGGTTCTGCTCGGAGCCCGACAGCGCGAACTCCTTCTCGATGATCTTCTGGGTGAGGATGAACCAGGAGTGGTCGTGGTCCGCGATGTCCTCGGTGGTGCGCAGGTACTTGAGTGTGCTGAGGGTGTCGTAGCCGGGCAGGCACGGCTCGGGCAGGCGGCGGCCGAGGGCGTCGAACCACATCGAGGACGGGCCGGGCAGGATGCGGATGCCGTGGCCGGGCCAGATCGGGTCCCAGTTCTGCAATCCCTCGGTGTAGTGCCACATGCGGTCACGGTTGACCAGGCGCGCGCCGGCGTTCGCGCTGATGTCGAGCATCCGGCCGTCGACGTAGGCGGGCACTCCGGTGACCATCTCGGCGGGCGGGGTGCCGAGCCGCTCCGGCCAGTAGCGGCGCACGATGTCGTGGTTGGCGCCGATGCCGCCGGTGGTGACGACGACGGCCCGGGCGGTGAGCTCGAAGTCGCCCACGCGGTCGCGGTTCGAGGCGACACCGCGAGGGGAGTTGTCCTCGGCCAGCACGGTGCCGCGGACCCCGTGCGCCACGCCCTCCTCGACGACCAGTTCGTCGACCTGGTGGCGGTGGTGGAAGGTGAGCAGCCCGTCGCGCGCGGCCTGCTCGGCGTACTCGACGAACGGCTCCACGACCCCGGTGCCGGTGCCCCACGCGATGTGGAAGCGGGGTACGGAGTTGCCGTGTCCGTGGGCCGTCAGGTCGCCGCGCTCGGCCCAGCCGACGGTCGGCAGGAACTTGATGCCGTGTCCCTCCAGCCAGGACCGCTTCTCGCCCGCCGCGAACTCGACGTAGGCGCGCGCCCAGCGCACCGCCCAGGAGTCCTCGTCGTCGGTCCGGTCGAACTGCGCGCTGCCCTGCCAGTCGTTCCAGGCGAGCTCGAAGGAGTCCTTGATGCCGAGGCGCCGCTGTTCCGGGGAGTCGACGATGAACAGCCCGCCGAAGGACCAGAACGCCTGTCCGCCGAGGTTGGCGGCGTTCTCCTGGTCGACCAGCGCGACCCTGCGGCCCCGGCTGGTCAGTTCGTGCGCGGCGACCAGGCCCGCGAGTCCGGCTCCGACGACGATGACGTCCGCATCCATGGCGACCGCTGCCCTTCTTATTGGGGTCTGAGTGAGTCTCGTTCGGGTGTGCCGCTGCCGTCGGTCAGCAGGGCGGTGAGCAACTGCCCCAGCCAGACCCGGGCGCGTTCGACGTCCTTGTCCAGCAGCAGTTGGGTGGTGACTCCGTCGTACGCGGCGACGACGGCGCGGGCGGCGCCGTCGACGCCGCCGAGCGCGGCGGGCAGTGCGGTGTGTCCGGTGGCCCGGGCGAGCCGGTCCTCGATGGCCCGTCGCAGCCGCTCCCGGTGCTGGAGCAGGGAGTGCGCGACAGCCGGGTCCCGGGCGGCGTGCACCAGGAAGTCCGTCTTCACCAGCAGCCAGTCGACGTCGAGCAGGAGCACCTCGGTGACCCGGTCCACGGACGCCGGTACGTCGAGTTCGGGTCCGTCCAGGGCCAGGGCCTCGGCGACCTGGGCGGCGATCAGGTCGGCTCGCTGCCGGTACAGGGCGAAGAACAGCTCGTCCAGGCTGTCGAAGTTCGAGTAGAAGGCGCCGCGGCTGTAGCCGGCGGCCTCGCAGACCTCCTCGATCGAGACCCGCCCGAAGCCCTTGGCGGCGAACACCGCGAAGGCGGCGTCCAGCAGGTTGGCCCGCGTGCGGACGCGGCGCTTGGTGACACGCCTGGTCGTCTCCTCCACCACCACGTTCGACCTCCGTTCGATACGGGAATGTATCCGATACACCAACGTATCGAAAGGCCTCCGCCGAATCCGATCGCGCCGCCACCTCGCCTAGAACGTCTTTTCGATTAAGGGGTACGCTGGATTCCATGACCAGGCACCTCCAGGGCTCCCTCTTCGACCAGACCGACGAGCTCCGCCTCGGCCCCCTCGACGGGGTCCGCCGTACCGTGCTCGGCCTCGGCGCCTGGATCGACGTGCTGCCGGGCTGGCTGAGCGGTTCGGACGAACTGTTCGAACAGCTGGCCGCCGAGGTGCCGTGGCGGGCGGAGCGCCGGAAGATGTACGACCACGTGGTCGACGTACCGCGACTGCTCGCGTACTACGGGGCGGACGACGCACTGCCGCACCCCCTGCTCACGGACGCCCGCGAGGCACTGTCCGCGCGCTACGCCGAGGAATTGGGCGAGCCCTTCACCACGGCCGGCCTGTGCTACTACCGCGACGGCCGGGACAGCGTGGCCTGGCACGGCGACCGGATCGGGCGGGGTGCCCACCAGGACACGATGGTCGCGATCCTCTCGGTGGGCACCCCCCGCGACCTGCTGCTGCGTCCGGCACGCGGTGGGGACACGGTCCGGCGGCCACTGGGGCACGGCGACCTGATCGTGATGGGCGGCTCCTGTCAGCGGACCTGGGAGCACTCCATCCCCAAGTCCACGCGCGCCACGGGACCGCGCATCAGCATCCAGTTCCGCCCGCACGACGTGCAGTGACACCCGAGGGCGGCGTGCGCCGGGGCGGAGAGGCGGCCGCTTCGAAGGCACGCGCGGGGGCTGCCTCCGGCGGACGGTGCCGGAGGCAGCCTCGTTCCTCCGAGCGGGGCGCCCTGTCCCCGGACCCACCGATTCCGCCCCGTGATCATCTGCTTTGCTGTCCCCGTCGAGCAGGTATCTCACCGGGCGGAGACGATCATGCGGGCAGACGTCCAGCACGTGGCCGACGGCACCTATCTCGTGCACGGCAGCAACACGAACTGGGTGATCCTCACGGAGGGCGACTCCGCCACCCTGGTCGACACCGGCTACCCCGGCGACCGGGAGCAGCTCCTCACTTCCCTCGCGGAGGTGGGCAGTTCACCGGAGGCGGTCACGGCCGTGCTGATCACGCACGCCCACAACGACCATCTGGGCTCCGCCGAGTACCTGCGCGCCGCGTACGGCATCCCCGTCTACCTGCACGAGTCAGAAGTGCCGCACGCCCGGCGGGAGTTCCTGCACCAGGTGAGCGTCGGGACGGTCCTGAGGAACGGCTGGCGGCCCGGTGTCCTGCCGTGGGCCGTGCACGCGATCCGCTCGGGCGGCACCGTCCCCGTCCCGGTCGCCTCGCCCGAGCCGTTCCCGGCGGCCGGACCGCTCGACCTGCCGGGGCGGCCCGTCCCGGTGCACACGCCCGGCCACACCGACGGACACGCCGCCTTCCACCTCCCGGACTCCGGGGTGGTGATCTCGGGCGACGCCCTGGTGAGCGGTCACCCCACCTCGCGGACCAGGGGTCCGCAGCTGCTGCCCGACATGTTCCACCACCAGCGGGCCCGTGCCGTGGCCTCGCTGGACGTGCTCGAAGGACTGGCCGGGGACCTGCTGCTGCCCGGGCACGGGCCCGCGCACCGCGGTCCGGTCCGTGAAGCGGCACTTCAGGCCGGAGAGCGCGCGCTCTAAGGGGTCCTTTCACTATGAGCGTCCGATCAGGTCGCGTGGTCTGGTGCCGTGCATCGCAAGGCGCCGGAGCGGCCGCGATGGGGGTCCCCCC